>CAZBTL010000001.1:0-21462 GCA_964494755.1 uncultured bacterium
ATCGGTTGCAGGGTCTTCTGAGTGAGCTTGGAGAGAGTTGATAGACAGCTTCACCAAGCTCACCTCTTGTGAACTCAGTGAAGGTCTCGCTTCCAACTTGCTTAGGACCAAAAGTTATGGACTTTCAGACCTTAGCCTGTGTCGCTTGAACCAGGTTGATCACCAGTATGTTGATTCAAGCGGGCTGAACATGCTTACACACATTAACCAATGAATGGTTGCAAGATTGTCAGCAGCTACTCCCCTTCAATTGTTCAGTAATCATACCGCGAGTCGGTTACCAACTCAACCGTGCTTGTTCATTCGTTTGGCTGGGTCAGTTGCCAGAGATTCGCCGCCTGCAACCGAGGGGAAAGGAAGCCATGACGCTCCTGCAACCACTGTTTCAGCTCAGATGAAGGACGAAAGACTAACACAGAGTGACCCGACAGTTCCGTCCGTAACTGGTCTGGGCCCATCCAGGCCGTATCCAGATTAACCAACAGCAAGGGCACATCCGGTCGGATCTGATAGCTAAGGGAGATTAGATCGCCGGTATTGGTGTAATCATCGCCCCTATCACTGATCACCAGGGGCGCAGACACCATGTTGATTTGATGGGCCACCCGATCATTAAAGTAACTCAAATCCTTATTCCACCAACTGAATGATAGGGCGCTGACGGTTAAGGATAACAGGCTGGCGATCGCGACACTGGCCAACACCAGCCGCCAGCACCAACGCTTGAGGCGAGCCCGATCAGGGAACCGCAGCCAGTGGGGTGTCTGGCTCCGTCGCAGAGCCTCGATATAGGTGTCCCTGCGGCTGAGATATTGAGTCTGGATGGCCAGTTGGGTACTAAGGAAATAGGCAACAGCCAATTGAATACTGGGATAGCAGGGGATCAGGTAGCGGCTGATGGCCGATCGCTTGCCACCCAACACCAGATCTGGCAGAGCTAGCAACACAAACGGCACCGCAATGGAAGTCAGGATAAATAACCAGGTTTTCCGGTCTGTTTGACGCCAGAGGCTATACAGCGACAGACCAATCAAAACCAGAATTGGCAGCCGCAACAAAAACGTAACCGGATTTTCGAAGCCAAAGTCCAAATCAAAAAATAGGCTCGTGAAGCTGAGGAGCCAGAGCTTCAGCAAATACAGTAGTCCGGGTGACACGCGGGTCCAGTCCGTCGTGGCTGCTACTCGCTCCCGATGACCCAGCATCACAACCAACCAGGGACTGTAGAGCAGCACTGCCGTCAGAACTGCCAGGCTCCACCGCCAGAGAGACCGAAACCACTGAGGGGAGCGATTGGGATGGGTCGCTAGTCCCACGTAGACCGCATGGCCAGCAATCGTCAGGGCAAACAGTGGCTGGGTATAGAGCCCCAGGCAAACCGCCAGGGCATAAAGCCCCCAATCACTGACTGATTGGAGCCGGTTCCTTTTCCCTGCCCGATTGGCTGATCGCTGCTTGGACGGCCGCAGGGCCCGCAGCAGCAGCACGTGACTGAGGATCACCATCACGGTCAGCAAACTATACTGGCGAGCCGTCTGGGCAAAGAGGAGATCAAAGGGCGAGAGGGCCAATAAAGTAGTAGCCAGGAGGGCCACGGCGGGGCTAGCAAACAGTTTCCAGGCCAGAGCGTACATGGCTGGTAAGGCCAGCAGGCTGATCAGAGCAGGTAGTGATCGCTGCGTGGTCAAGGAACTGTGGAACAGGCTCTTCAACGGCTGATCCAATACCTGCATCCAAACGCGGGTCAGCAGGAAATAGAGGGGTGGGTGCTGCGGATCTTCCACCGCCAGAGATCGCACCGTATCCTGCACCGTACTACCTGGTTTAAGTTGCTGATACCGTTGCAACTCTCCGGCCGGAATCACCTGATTCTGAAACAAATCCCGATCAATTTCCTGGCGGGTGTAGCCAGCAGCCCTCAACGTGGTGTAAACCTCGTCGTGCCAGTACACTTTGTGGTTCAAGTTGACGAAGCGAAACACAACGCCCAGCACCAACAAAACCATTAACAGTCGATTCAGCCAGGCAGGAAAACGCACTCAATCCAACCGGTTGCAACAATTGCCTTTCAGCTTATCAACTTTCTCGCATTCCCAAACAGGGTTGTCCGCCTTTGCAGCGGGTGCCTGGCTGTTAGCAACAACAAAACGCTAATACCAATCGGCACCTTAATTGCAACGCGAATCCTTTACCCTATTCCAAGGGCATCGTCTGATTAGCTGTCGCACTGGTTGGTTGCTGGGAAGAGCCAAACAACCTGGGAATCAGCAGACCAGACTGTTCTCGATAGGCGACAAATTCTGGATAGCGGCTCAGGGACTGATCCTTGCGTCGCATGTTTGGCAAAAAGACAGCCAAGAAGAAAACCGTCAGAATGGCGAACGGCAACCAATGGAGAGACAGCAGGGCAAAGGAACCGTAGATCAGTAGCTCACCCAAGTAGTTGGTATTACGGCAACGGGCAAAGAAGCCTTCTGTGATCAGACCGGCATGATACTTGAGGGTGTAGTATTTCTGGGCATCGCTGACGTAGTGCAAAAAAACTCCCCACAAATTGAGGGCGATCGCGGCTGCAACCAGAGGCAGCGGAGGCACCACCCGGCTGCTGATTAACAAATAAGGAGCAAGCCAGTAAAGCCCCAACGCCCCAAATGTGAGCAGTGCTTTCCCAGGGGAAATTTCCGCTTCCCATTGCTTATCGGGATAAATCCGATCCTTGATCAGCCACAGTAAGCCATAGGTTCCATGCAGGGTGAGGTAAATCCAGGGCCCTAGAGAAAAGTTTTGGTACAGCAGCATCAGAGCCACTACAAAGGGTGCGGTCAATCCTTTATGCAGGTTAATTGCGTGTTTGAGCTTCATAGCGGATTTCCGATGAACCTCCCTGCCAGGCAGGGTCCAGATCATGACGTCTGGTCACCACCATACCGTGTTAGTCAGGTCCACGGCCACTCCTACAGACCCACACCCCGCAAAAAAGCCAGAGAAAAAGCTTCTCTGGCCTATTGCAGAAAAATTGGTCAACTTCCAGGTAGCCCCAGGCAACCTTATAGAGCGCCCATACTGGACAATCCCAGAATGACACCAGCACCCAGAATATGGCCGAAGCACATCGTCCCAATCACAGCTGGCAAGCCAAATCCGCCAAACAAGTTGGAAGACGGCATCTCCGGGCCACTGCTGGGTTGCTGAATGGTCCACTTGGCAAAGGCGATCGCCACAATATTGCTCAGGATCATCGCAATAGCGACCGTCGGGCTCCACTCAACGGTCCGGGGAACAACAGCTAGTAGCGTGGTGGTAAACAACGGCTTTTCTCCTTAAGGTATGTAATGTTAGGTGAACTATTACCAAAAAAAAAGAGCTGGGTTTGCCATATCGCAGCAATAGTTAACATTAACGGATGATCACCTGCAACTGATAGGTGGCATTCCCTCGGCTGGAACCAACCACCAGTTGATAATCGCCCGTCTCCGGCAGCCGGCCATTCCAGAGGACAACCCCTTCCCGCAATGGGCGACGCTGGCCATTGCTGTTGGCAGGCGCTAACACGTCAAACAGGGCGTTGTTTTCCACAGAGAAAATTTTGACGGTCATGACCTGTCCCTTAATTGCCCCCAGCACGTAGATATCACGCGTTCCGCGGACAACCGCACTGCGAACTGTGGCAGAGTCCTTGCCTGGTGCAAATCGGATGCGCTGGGTGCGGCTCTCTTGGGCGAACAACGGGGCCATCGGGGCAAACAAACTGGCGGTTGGCAGCGCGATCGCGATCGTTGTGGCCACACTGACCGCTACTGCAATCGACAGGAAACGCTTTAGTTGGCGTGAAGCTAACCGATGGGAAGTAAACCGCATACCGCTGATGAAAACCTTGCAAAACAACAGACAGACAGCGATCTCGCAGCAAGACCAAACCAAGCTGAATGGACATCCTGCCCGACCAGAAATGCAGCAACCGTTCTGGCGCTTGACCAGGACAGGTGCACTGAATCCACTGTCGCATACCCTACTTAACTTAGCCGTATTTTGCCAACTGGAAGACCATAAAAAAACCACTACCTGACTGGCAGTGGCTGATCTTTGGTTTCATACCCAGAGATTTTAATGGTTGTTTTAACCAGCTCGTCCCTCCTGTCCATCAGTTGCCAGCCACAGAGCACCGGCCCCCCTGAGGAACTGTGCCCTTCTCAATCAGAGGGCATCACGCATTTTTTCTAATAGTCGAATCATGTGCAACCATTGACTAATGGGCAAACTCTATGGGTCTGACCTCAGGGGCAATGGATTGCAAGAGGGTGCGGGTTTGCAAAGAACAATTCAAATCAGGCATTTCCTGCCAGCAGGAAGGACAAAACCAGTACACTTTGTGCTGGCGGATGTGGCGTAGAAGCGGCCTAGAACAACACGGGCAATGGCTCATTTTTTTTACCCACCTTGAAGCGACACACAGTCTTGGCTACTCAACCAGAAACACAACCCCAGCTAGCAACCTTGAACCCTGCACGGCTTGACTGCATAGTCCAAGTCTTTAGCGAAGTCAACTTTGACTGTAGACAGGGATTGTGAATATTTTGTGAATGTAAACTCACCCAATCCTGGCTAAAAGCCTGTATTCAGCCAGTTTGGCCTGCCATTACGGGCTGACTGGGTGAGCTGCCGCCGCTGAAAGTTTACACCGCTAAAAGATTCGTAATCTTTTAGACTGCGCTGTCGGCCCAGTCCATAGATGCCTAATTGAGTGTTAGCAGTTTCTTGGCCCAACAATTGATGGACCCGCTGAGTCGCCTTTTGGGACAGCCGCCACCAATCCGGATGATCTTCCCAGTGGCGAGGTTTTCCAGGCCGGGTGTATTCGTGATAGCACACCACCTGATTGGGGTGGAAAATATCCCAACCGTGGGTCCAGGCCCGCACGCTCAGACTAATTTCCTCGCCAACAAAATAAAGGTGTGGATCATAGGGAACATCCTGGATTAGTTGGGACGCCGCAAACCAAAATCCAGCCGCCATAAATGCCCCTAATTGGGGTTGGGCGTAATCAATCAGACTGAGGCGACTTTCCAGACAAAGAATGCCGTCATCGTTGAAGTGGGAGGCTCCCAGCCTGGTTGGTTCACCGCTATGCAGGCAGGATGGCGGGGTGTAGCCAGGGGGATAGGCCGTTAAGATGGGGCGATCGCTGGCGCATTGATGCAGCATGCGAATCAACAGTTCATCCCATCCCCGCACAAAGCGCATGTGGCTGTCAATTTGCAGGGTGTAAGCTTCTCCTTCCCAGAGGGATTGGGTTTTGGCGCGGGCCCAGCCAACACCTCGACTGCGGTCTGCATCAACTAATAACATTCGGCAGACCGGCAGGTGATGCAGCGGCACCGGATCCATTCCTACCTTTCCCTGCCAGACGACGCCAAACGCTAAGCGATCGGGATAGTCAGCTTTTTCAATGGCATCTTGCAGGGTTGCCGCCAGTTCTGGATCACGATAACTGGCAATCTGGACAAAGATTTCAGACATAGATGTCGAGCAGCGGCAGAGCAGACAGCGGGGTCTCAACCAGAGAAAAATCGTCTTGACTTTCTTCGCTTATAAATTACACTAGGGCAGCGTTCAGCCTGCACCCCTGATCTCTTCAGCCTTACTAGCCACGGTCCTTATTCCTTGCCATCTGCCATGCTGCGAATTACTCAGACTCCCAAAGATCCTGTTGTCGCCAAACAAGCCTTTTCCATCCTGGGTGTTGCCTCCACTGATTATGCAGGCAAGCGGCTGACGGTCACAGTTGATGGCAGTTATCAAACCCAGGGGCCAGTTGTGCCGCCAGATGGCAACTGGCGAGTCGTTTTTATGTTTCAGCAAGCGGGGAATCGCCGTCTAGCAGTTGCGATCGGGCAGGAAACAGCCGAAACCACCATCAAAGTCGTTGCCACCGCACCACCGCCGCCGCGTCCACCTCGCCTGCGGTTCACCAACGTTCCAGCCAGTGTGCAGATGGAGCAAATGTTTTCCCTAGAAGGCCAGGCCGACAATTATGTGGACGGAGCACAGCTGGTGTTGCGGGTAGATCGGAAGTATGAATTGGCCCGTCCCCGAGTTCAGGCTGGCAAGTGGCAGGCTCCCGTCTTTTTGCACGAACCAGGACGGCGATCGTTCCAGATCATTGGGTCAGAACAGGACTGGGCAGAAATAACCCTGGATGTACGTTCAACGCCCACCCATGAGGTCCAGGTGATGCCCCGCAGCAGTTGGACCAATCAACCCACCCCAACCAGTTTGCCAACTCTATTACCCCAACGGATTACTCTGCACCATACCGACCTTTCAGGCAGCCTACCGGTGAACGCATCCAAGGACCAAGAAGCACAACGGATGCGCTTGATCTGGAGTAGCCACGTCAATGGCAATGGCTGGAGCGATATTGGCTATCACTTCATCATCATGCCTAGTGGTCGGGTTTATGAAGCCCGTTCGGAACGGAAACGGGGCGCCCATGATGTGGTAAACGACGGCCTGGGTATTGCCTTTGATGGAAAATATACCAGTCAAACCATCTCTAACCAGCAATTCCAAGCAGCAGTAGCGCTTTGTACGGAATTATGTAAGCGGTATGGCATCAACGATCCAGTCACTCCGGTGCCCACGCCCACAGCTGATTTTGGCACCCGGAACCTGCCCCGTATCTGCGGCCATCGCGATCGCGTGAGTACGGCCTGTCCTGGCAGCGAAGGCGGCAAAACAGTTCGATTGCCCGATATTCGAAAAGCAGTCAAAGAGCGATTGTAAGAGGCAACCGCTGATACAGTTTTTTGGGCCACAACATACGAGCATGAAGAGTGTCCTAGAGTCAAATCACCATAACTGAACCGCCTCCTACCCCAATGGGAGGCTTTTTACTGCCTAGTAAATTGCCGGACTGGGCTGGTGGAGATGAAAGGGAACGTTTCCGCACGATATTTGCAGCCCGCAAGTATGGAAAAAAACCTGACAGGGAACCCTTTATGGGGTAGATCTATCAAGGAATCCCGCGACGGTCATCTAGATTTGTCATGCCCATCCCGCATAACCATCAGTTCACCCCTTCGAAGGTGACACTAGCCAGTCTTACTCTTGTTTCAGTCAGTCGTTTATCGGTTGTGCTTGCAGTCACAGGGGCTTCCCTGACTCCAGGTTGGCCAGGTTTTGGCCCCGCGGTAGCTTCACCCATTAACCCCTCAGACTGCCCTCCCTTACAAGCCCAGCAACCAACCACAGGCATCACCCGTCTGGTCAGCAATGTCACCCAAACGGTGAATTGGATGGAGCAGCCCGCACAAGGGATAGGAGCTCTGGTTGCCAGAATGGCGCCACAGGTGCTGGCTTACTTAAATCCAGTGCCGTGGCCGCAGATCCATCCGCGGGCTCAGCAAGCCAGGGTGCCGGTCATGATGTATCACGACATCCTGCCAGAAAAGCAGGTCTTTTTTGATGTCACCCCAGCCGAGTTCGAGCGCCATCTAGAACTAATTCAGCAAAAGGGGCTGACCCCCATCAGCCTGGATCAACTGGTCACCCATTTGCGCACCGGCGTACCGTTGCCGGACAAGCCAATTCTCCTCACCTTTGATGACGGGTATGCCGGACATTACACCTATGTTTATCCGCTATTGAAGAAATATGGCTATCCAGCCGTCTTTTCAATTTACACAGCCAAAGTGGGCAAACAGATAGGCCGTTCCAGTTTGACCTGGGAGCAACTGCGGCAAATGGCAGCCGATCCGCTGGTCACGATCGCATCCCACAGCGTCAGCCATAAAGTCATGCCGGGGCTATCTATCGCTGAACTGGAGACTGAAACGCGAGAATCGAAACAAATCCTGGAAACCGAACTGGGCAGCCCGATTCGCTACTTTACCTATCCAGAAGGAAAATACGATGCCAGTGTTAGCGCGGCTGTCCAGGCGGCTGGCTACACGGCTGCGTTGACCATGAATGACCAGGATGAGCGCCTGGCTGGGCAATCGGACAACTTACTGGCCATCGGTCGGATCGGCCAGTCCCGGTTGGAAGAAATGCTCGATGTCGCCTGGGGTGGTCCGGCGTTGCCGAATTGGAGTATGGGATTTGATTTCACCGCTCCCATCCAGCGCTCTGATGCCAAGATCGATGGTGTGTCTTTCAACTTTATTTCCGGTGGCAGACCCATCACCATTCATGCCGACAAACGCTATCAGGTGCCCGAAATCTTGAAGGGAACCAACGCGATCGCCGCTGTGGATGGTGGCTTCTTCTCCCTGGAAGTGTTGGACTCCAATGAAATGCTGGGTCCCGTTCTGAGCCAAAATACCGGCGAATTTATTCCTGGCAAGTCGGGCGAGGTGCCCCTGCTGCGCGATCGCCCCCTGGTGTTAATCCAAGCCGATCAAGTCGAATTTGTCCCCTTTGATCCAGACCGCCACAACAGCCTGGCGGGCATTCAGGCCCAAATGCCCGGCGTACAGGATGCCTTTGTCGCGGCGGGTTGGCTGGTGGACAAAGGACAACCTCAACCACTGGAACGGTTTGGGCGACTGTACAGCGTCAACGAAGCCCGCCATCGAGCCTTCTGGGGCATCAATCAACAAGGTCAGCCGGTAATTGGGGTTTCTGCCGATCCGATCGGGGCGGTCGATCTGGGCATTGCCCTAGCCAAAGCTGGCTTCCGGGATGCAGTGATGTTGGACTCAGGGGCCAGTACGTCCCTGGCCTATCAGGGAGAATCCCTGGTCGGTTACATTCCCCGACCCGTACCCCACGTGGTGGCGCTGGTACCGACATCGGAAACCATGCTATCCAACACTTGCCTGGTAGTGTCGTCCCGCTAAAGCCAGCTCACCAGACCATCGGCTTCACGCCACACAACCATAGCTGGCGACAGGGGGAGGAGTACCTCCCTGCTGCTGGTTTAACCAGGCCCACATCTGGTCGCCCCAGCAGAAGTGCCACCACTCATTGGGATGTTGCTGAAATCCCGCCGCCAGCATCACCTGTCGCAACAACTGACGGTTCTGGTGAAAGGCTTGCTCCTGTGGATCCTGACTATTGGCGAAGTGGTTGGGATAGGAGCGGGGAGAAATCTCGTCAATCGGAGCGCCCATCTCCACCGGCTGGCCGTTCGCCTGCACCAGGGTGACATCGATCGCGCCGCCGGTACTGTGGGGAGGCGGCATAGCTGGATCGGAACTGGGCGGCGCCCAGAACTCATACACCTTTTGCAACAGACTCTGCAGGGTCAGCGGGTCGGCGCTCTCCAGCCGGATCCCCTGCTCCTGGGCCAGTTGCTGCAAGGCATGATTCACCATGAACTGCTGGACCGCAATCGGTCGGTAGGCATCAAACACCTGAATCCGCCAGCCAGGGTGGTGGTGGTCTAGTTCCAATTGTGCTGCCAGCAGGCGATCGCACACCCTCTGCCGCAAGAAAAAGGGGGATTTGTTGCCATAGGGCGCCCCCAATTGCTGGTAGGGATGGGGATGTAATAACCTGACCCGGTCAGGTGGGATCGGCACCAACGGCTCACCGCATTCCTGAATAGCAATTTGATAGTGTGGCTTGGTCATGGCTCACAGCCAGGATCAGATGGCCCAGTCACTGCAGGCTGGCCAGGGAGGGGAGGCACTGGGTCATAGCCCCCCGGATGCAGCGGATGACAGCGAGTAATGCGCCGAATCGCCAGCCAACTGCCCCGTAACGGTCCAAAGCGGGCGATCGCCTCAATGGCATATTGGGAACAGGTGGGTTGGAACCGGCAAACAGGTGGGAATAGGGGCGAGATCAACAGCCGGTAGCCCCGAATCAGCCAGATCAGTAAGAATTTCATATTCCTATTCTAGAGAGACTTAAGGTACAATAGGAGATCGGTCTAATGCTTTTGCAACGATTTTAAGAGGAAGATAGATGTCGCGATATCGAGGTCCGCGCCTTCGCATTGTGCGTCGTCTGGGAGACTTACCTGGTCTGACTCGTAAGGCCTCCAGGAAAGCCTATCCCCCCGGGCAGCATGGTCAAGCGCGCAAAAAACGTTCTGAGTATGCGGTTCGTCTGGAGGAGAAACAAAAACTCCGGTTTAACTACGGCGTCAGCGAGCGTCAGCTCCTGCGTTATGTGCGAAAAGCTCGTCGAGCAGCTGGTTCCACCGGTCAAGTATTGCTGCAACTGTTGGAAATGCGGTTAGACAATACCGTGTTTCGCATGGGGATGGCCCCAACCATTCCAGCCGCCCGTCAACTAGTGAATCACGGCCACGTCACAGTCAATGGTCGGGTCGTCGATATTCCCAGCTACCACTGTCGTCCGGGTGATGAAATCGGGGTTCGAGATAATGAGCGTTCTCGCAAATTAGTCGAAGCCAACTTGCAGTATCCCGGTTTGGCCAATATTCCAACCCATCTGGAATTTGATAAGAATAAGATGGTAGGGAAGGTGAGTGGCGTCATTGAGCGTGAGTGGGTCGCACTCCAAATCAATGAACTGCTGGTGGTTGAATACTACTCCCGACAAGCATAATTCTCAGCGTTTGGCTCTTTGGAACGATTTCCGCGGCATTTTATATCGTTCATCAACCTTCTGGAATCCGTCAGCCAGGAGGTTTTTTATTGGCCTGATTGCCTAAGAAACACAGGCCACTGGGGCTAGCTGGTTAGTTACGGCAGATTTGATCACAAAGGTGAGGACGGCCTCATCGATTCCCTTCAATCGCAAAGACTGACCTTTGACAATTTCCTCATGTTCCACATAGTCTGCTACGGCAGCAGAAATCAAAATGCTATTGGGTTCGGCTGCTTCTTGCAGGCGCGAGGCAATGTTCACGCTGGGGCCGATCGCGGTATAGTCCGCCCGTTCCGAACTGCCAAACATTCCAACCACCGCCGTTCCTTGATGGATGCCACAGCGAAATTGGACCGGCTCAATTCCTTGCTGCTGCCAGTGCTGGTTCAATCGTTGCAGCGCCACATACATCTGACGGGCAGTTGTCACAGCCCGACGCACCTGCTCATTGGGGGCAAGTTCCTCTGGCGCACCAAATAAGGCCATAATGCCATCTCCCATAAACTTGTCAATGGTGCCGCCATTGTCGAAAATGACATGGGTCATTTCAGCCAGATACTCGTTGAGCAGTTCGGCCACCCGTCGCGATCGCAACCGGTTGGACATCTGGGTAAACCCAACAATATCCGTAAACAAAACCGTTACCAGTTTGGGTTCGGGCCGCAGATCCAAAACTAACGTCCCCTTGGCAGCCCGCTTCACCAGAGAAGGAGGCAAGAAGCGTTTTAGCACGGACTCGGTCAGGTAAGTATTCAATTCGGTTACTTGCTGTTCTTTTTCTTTTAAGCCCAGCAAATTCCGAACCTCTGCCAGTAGTTCCCGATCCTTAAACGGTTTGGCCAGATAGGCATCCGCACCGTGTTCCGCCCCTTCAATACGGGTATCCTCATCCGCCTTGGCCGTCAGGAGAATGATGGGGATGCCACGCAAGTCTTCCTCTTCCCGAATCATACGAATCAGGTCTAAGCCCGAAACCTGAGGCATCATCAAGTCCGTCAGGATTAAATGCGGGCGCAGATCCTGGGCTGCCTGGAAGCCTTCCAAACCATTGCGGGCCGTGGAAACCCGATAGCCCTGCTGGCGCAAAATCGAGGAAACATAGGTTCGTAGGTCCAGGTTGTCATCCACCACCAGAATATGGGAATTCGCTTGTCCAGAAGGCTTCGCTTCCCCCTGCAACTCTGCTTCGGCAGTTGCTTCCTGACAGCCTTCCAGGCTGATATCAGCCAACTCCACATTGGCCCGGCTGGCTTCTATTTCTGCCTGTACATCAATCACCTGATGAGCCGGCAAATGACCACTGCCAACCTGAATCCAGACGGTGAACGTCGTGCCCTGGCCATAGTTAGACTCTACGGAGATCTGCCCACCGTGTAGTTCCACCAGCTTTTTCACCAGCGCTAACCCCAAACCGCTTCCTTCATAACTGCGACTGGCTGATCCTTCTGCTTGCCGGAAGCGCTCGAACAGGGAGGGAATCTGATCCGGGCGGATGCCGATTCCCGTATCTGACACTTTGAGCAGACAATGTTCACCCGCTGGTTGGAGCGTGACCTCAATTCGGCCACCTTCCGGTGTGAACTTCATAGCATTGGAGAGCAGGTTATACAGCACCTTATCAAACTTCTCCAAGTCCAGATAAACCATTGAGCAAGGGGCGAGTTGGGTCGTCAAGGTAATTTGCTTCCGCTCACAGTAGGCGCGGAAGGCGTCCACCGTCTGCCCCACAAAATCCACCAGATTACAGGGACGGAAATTAGGCTGCATCCGCCCCGCATCCAACCGTTGTAGATCCAGCAATTGGTTGACCAACCGCAGCAGTCGACGGGAGTTCCGTAGCGCAATCTCTGACTGTTCATAGGACAGGCCCTGTTTCTGGGCGATCGCCGTTTCCAGTGGACCAATCGTCAGGGTTAACGGCGTCCGAAATTCATGGGAAATATTCTGGAAAAACTCTGTCTTTTGCCGGTCTAGTTCGAGCAACTGTTCCGCTTGCTGGCGGGTTTTCTGATACAAGCGAGCCTGATGCACCGCGATCGCGGCCTGGGCTGCGACTGCCTGGGCCAACTCGATCTCAGAAGATTTCCATCGACGGGGGTGTTGATTTTGCCGCAGAGAAATGCTGCCAATGATCTCCCCATCCAGAATCAGGGGTACCACCAGGAGCGCCTGAGCCGTAATCCGCAGCGGTAGTTCCGGCACATTCATCACCGAGTTCTGACTGAGATCATGCAAAACCACTGGCTGTTTGCTGCGTAGAAGTTCCTTCAAAACGGGATTGCCACTAATGGGCACTATCGATTGCGGCAGTGGCCGTTGAGTACTTTTTCCCTCCGGGCCTGTTTCTACTGGCAGGACCTCAGCGGACGACATCAAGCTAGAGAAAATCTGCTCCTGCGATGCATTGGGCAACGCGATATCGTACAACCCCACACATTGCACAAACTCATCATCCTGAGTCCAGAGGGAAAGCGCACAGCCATCCACATGCAAAGCCTGACCTAGTTGCTGGGTAATAGCCGCAAAAATGTCCTGCGGGTCGAGGCTGGACCGAATGGCCATGGTAATGGTGTTAATCAACCCCTCCCGCTGCGCCAGCGCCCTCATTTGCTCATAGGTGCGCGCCTGGGAGAGAGCCAACGAAGCTTGATCCGCCACCATGGTGAGCAGTTGAATTTCATCCTCTTGCCAGCAGCGGGGACAACCGACCTGATGCAGCGCTAACACCCCTAGCAGTTCCTGCTGGCAAATCAGAGGAACCAACAGACTGGAATAGAGATTCAATTGCTCGTATTGCTGCCGCCGCTGTATCCATTCAGCCCTGTCACAGGTAAAATTGGCATCGGTCAGAACATCTTGAATGATCGCAATGTCACTTGTGGCCCACACGGTTTGGGCCAACCTCTCCTTCAATGACTCAATTGTTTGGGGGCTGGTTTCTTTGTCTAGCTCAGATTCACACAAGCAGACCAGCCACTCCTCGCCCAACTGCTGATCTTGAACAGGGCGCACAACGCAAATATCGGCTTCAAACATTTGCCGGACGGTTTCGGCCAGGGTTTGCAAAATCTGATGATAGTTAAACGACTGGCGAATCGTATTAGTAACCGCATTTAACAGCGATTCCTGGCGTAGCGATCGCTGTAATTCGCGGGTTCTTGATTTCAGCACATTATGGGTATCAACCGCCTGCCGGACAACCGCTTTCAACTCCTGGTCGTTCCAGGGTTTGGTGACATACTTAAAGACCTTGCCGGAGTTAATCGCTTCGACCAGATCCTCGACATCAGTGTAACCCGTCAGCAAAATCCGAATAGTATCTGGATATTGAGCCGCTGTTAGACTCAGAAACTCCGTTCCATTCATCACCGGCATACGCTGGTCTGAAATAATGACAGCCACCTCACCTTCTTGAGCCAGGATCTCTAACGCGGTTGGCGCACTGTCTGCCTTCAGAACTCGAAATTCCCGATGAAATGTCCGATAGAGCAAATCTAAATTGTCCGGTTCATCATCAACTACCAGCAGTTTTGGCTTCTGGCTCGGCTGGACTCTCATACACCGCTCTCCCAGGGAACAGGCAGATGAATAACGACTGACTGAATGAGATGGCACACCTAAAAACAGAAATCGAGCAGATGGTTAAGTCGAGGTGACCATCAAAACAGCACCGGCACGGAACTGGTAGACGCAATCTATTAGCACTCCATCAGAATACCCGCCGTGCAGTCTTCGCTAACTTTCCACCAAAAGCCTTGATGCAACAGATACAAGGGTCGCAGATCTGTGTCTAGCAGGGGTTGACGCGATCTGAAACCAACCCAATCAGCAGGCGTTTCCACAACTTCATCTAGACTTGATGAAAAACAACCAGGGACATTATTTATTCCAGTCATTTTTCTATAGCAATCGTATTTGATTTGTGAATGCCTGGATGGTGAAAGGACTTTGTGAGAAGGGTTTCCTGCGGAAACCTTTCTCAATCCTGATCGGATCACTATAGGTCTGACCGATCGCATAGCTCAATAGCCCCCAGTCATCGACCTGTCCTTAAGAAATATGTGGCTTTAGAAACAATCTGTTAGGAAGCAACCATCAGCACACGGTGCGGACTACCAACAGAGAAAAAAGCAGATGGATGGAAGCATCCCTGTCAGCTAGGCTTTTGGCGGATATGCCGTTCCAAAATTGAGGAATATTGCTATGGTTAGTAAGCCTGAATATTTAAAAGGAAAAATTAATAGAAAAAAATCCGTATCTTCATCGATACTAGAAAACGTTACTGTTGGTATAACAAGGGCTACAATCTTACCAGCTTTCAGTATCCTATTCTGATAGGGATCATCCTAAATGCTTTGGGATCAGAAAGAAGGATGAATCGGGTACTCCCTGCAGGGAGCTTGACAGTCTAAGTTAAAAGCTTGGTCATTGCCCACAGGTAGGAACCGGTTGAAAGATTGTCCATAAGATATAAAATGTTTCATCCCGGTCGGAGTTTGTCGGAACATGCGGTGTCCATTCTGCCAGCACACAGATAATCGGGTTCTTGAGTCCCGCTCAGCGGAAGCAGGGCAGAGTGTCCGTCGCCGTCGAGAGTGTTTGAGGTGCAATCGGCGCTTTACCACCTATGAGCGGATTGAATTTGTCCCCATCACGGTGGTTAAGCGGAATGGAGATCGTGAATCGTTTGATCGCTCCAAGTTGCTGCGGGGCGTCATCCGGGCCTGCGAAAAAACTGGAGTTCCGTCCTTACAACTGGAAAAACTGGTGGACGACGTAGAAGCAGAACTGCAGCAGCGGGCCGTTCGTGAAGTGCAAAGCAACGAAATTGGCGATCTGGTTTTGCAGAACCTGAGAAACCTGAGTGAAGTGGCCTACATTCGGTTTGCCTCAGTCTATCGGCAGTTTCAGGGCATTCGTGACTTTATTGATACCCTGGGCCATCTGCAGCGGAGTCCTGCTGGAGAATCCAACGGAGAAGTGACGATTCTGACAGTTGAGGAGGTTGAGCGCCCGGCAATGAATGCCCAGCCGATTATGGTGGCTCACCCACCCAAATCTAAGTCATGAATTTTAGGTTGACTTGAACGCAATGGGGTGCTGGTCTACCAGCCTTTTCCATGTGGCTCCAACTTCTACAAGCTGTTTGGGCCGTGGTTTTGCTGGCGGGTTGCACCAGGGTTTAGAATCATCAGCGGTGCATTTGAGAACGCCTTCGCCTAGACTAATCATTATGGATTGTTCGGCCTGATTCTGCGTCAGAGCCACCTGTTGTCGAGTTACCATTCGTAATCGTGGCAGCCCACCGCTTACCTGAAACAACTGCGTATGTCCGGATTACTCGCCACTCCTGGCAGCACGGCAAGATGGAGGGCGAAGTACGCGCCAACCAATTTGAATGGCAGTTCCAATGGTATTTTCGCAACGGCGTTTTGTCGGTCGAGCCGTCCCTGGGTCGAGCGTTGATTAAAGAGCCATTGGGGCGTTTCCTGGAACAACGGGACTATGAATTGGAACCTGGCGGCGATTATTCCTTCACGATTCGGGGCATGGTTTAGTTGAGCGATCGCCCCTCAGGTTTTCTGACCCTTTCACTGCAGACTATGTAGCTATGTCCCTGAGCGTTGTCACGTTTTATAAGTTTGTCGCCCTGTCTCATCTACCCCAACGACAGCAAGTGCTGCTAGCTTATTGCCAGGAACAGGGCGTCAAAGGCACTATTCTGTTGGCGGAGGAGGGCATTAACGGCACGATCGCAGCTGAGTCCGCAATCATGCCGTCGGTGCAACAGTTTCTCCGCTCTGATCCCCAACTGGCCGATCTGGAATTCAAGCAGTCCACGGCTGATGTGATGCCCTTTGATCGGATGAAAGTACGGATCAAACGAGAAATTGTGACCCTGGGGCAACCCCAGGCCGATCCCACCCAACAAGTGGGCACCTACGTCCGACCAGAAGACTGGAATACATTGATTTCAGATCCGGAGGTGACCCTGATTGATACTCGGAACGAATATGAGGTGCAAATTGGCACCTTCAGGGGAGCCTGGAACCCACACACAAAGTCATTTCGGCAATTTCCAACCTTTGTTCGCAGCCATCTAGATCCAGCGGCACACCGGAAAGTTGCCCTATTTTGTACCGGCGGCATTCGCTGCGAAAAGGCAACCGCATTTCTGTTATCTGAGGGCTTTCAGGAGGTTTATCACCTGCAGGGAGGGATTCTGAAATACCTGGAAACAGTTCCCGCAAACGATAGTCTGTGGCAAGGTGAGTGTTTCGTGTTTGATCAGCGGGTTGCCATCCAGCACGGGTTGGCAACCGGACACTACGAGATGTGCCGCAGTTGTGGGCATCCCATTTCAGACCAGGATAAAGCCAGTCCCCATTATGCGGAGGGCATTTCCTGTCCCTATTGCGTTGACCAATTGACCGATGAAAAACGGGCCCGCCAGGAGGCGCGGCAACAACAATATCGGTTAGCAGTTGACCGTTAGCAAGCTTAGAAATGGGCAACCAGGCAACTTCGTCACTCACGGCTGTGGCGCGAAGGACCCAGAGGGTTGTCCTGAAGGAGCTGTCTCCCTGAGATGAAACGGGGGGTTGTGTACCTGCAGCCGAAGCCTTTAACCCTTCAAACGCATCCAGCCCTTAGTTTTTCATCGCCAGGGTCAGGCCGTCACCAATGGGAATCAGACTGATACTGACCCTTGAATCCTGATGTAACTTTTCATTTAAGGCCCGGATGTGAGTCGTCCGGGTGTCCTGAATCGCAGGATTGGCAACCTGACCGGACCACAACACATTATCGATCGCAATCAAGCCACCGGGTCGGACCAGTTGCAGAGCCCGCTCATAGTAATTGTCGTAGTTGCTCTTGTCCGCATCAATGAAGGCAAAATCAAAGGTATTGGCTTCTCCAGTCGCTAGCAATTGGTCCAGGGTTTCCAAGGCAGGAGCAATCCGCAAGTCAATTTTGTCAGCAACCCCAGCTTCCTGCCAGTAGCGACGGGCGATCGCGGTATAGTCCGGGCTCACATCGCAGGCCACAACCCGCCCCTCCGGTGGCAGGGCCAGCGCCACCACCAGTGCGCTATATCCAGTAAAAACCCCAACTTCCAGAGTTTTCCGGGCGCCAATCAGCTTCACCAACAGCGCCATCAACTGTCCCTGGTCCGGTGCAATTTGCATCACCGCCATTGGATGGTTGGCAGTTTCCTGCCGCAAACGCTGCAAGATTTCCGGTTCCCGGACGGAAACGGATAGCAGATACGCATACAGACTAGAATCCAGTCCTAAGGTTCGATTGGCCATGACCAGTTCATTCCCCTGAAATTTGACAGAAGACCGTCCGCTTGCGGGGACCGTCGAGTTCCAATAGCAAGACGGATTGGTAAGTTCCCAGGGCCAATTGACCATCCGCGATCGGAATCAGCTCACTGGTACTAAGCGTTATCGCCATCAGATGGGAATGGGCGTTCATCGGTTCATCATCCGGGATTCCCACCCGCAGGTGCAGATCATTGTGCAGATAGCGGTCAGTTGGCGGGGCAAGCTTCCTTAGATACGCCTTTACATCTTCCAGCAGGCGTTCCTCGTATTCGTTAATGGCCAGAGCCGTGGTGGTATGTCGGGAAAAGACCAACACCTGACCATTCCGAATCGCCGTCGTATCAACCAGCGTCTGCAGTTGCGGCGTTAGGTTATAAATTCCAATGTCTGCATCCGTCTCAATTTCAAACAGGTGATTGCTGATCGACATCGGTTCCACACTCCGAAATTTAGCTGTCAGGTGTCAGGTGTCAGGTGTAGCGCATGACTCACCAGCCAAAAGCCAAAAGCCAAAACCTAAAATCCAAAAGTCTAACCTCCGCCTTCCACACACGCTGCGACATCTATCCAGCTTCACTTTAATCCGGAAAGCTCTCTGCCAATAAGCGCTGAACCGTTGCCCTGGCTGCACTATAACCACCATCAAAATAAATTCCACCAATCACGGCTTGCAGCGTATTGGCCAGCACCTCAGGATGATCATAGGCTTGCTGCTGCTGCTCTTGGGAACTGAGCCGAACGACAAAACCAATGCCCATTGCTTGGCTGATTCGAGCCAGGTTCGATGGTTCCAATACGGCGATCGCCCAGTGCAAAATGTCTTCTCGCCTGCGATAGCCAGTTCGGATCAGCAACTCAGTCACAACAGTTTGAAAAATTGCCTGGCCCAGGAGACAATTCGCCTCCTGATCGGGGGGATGGGCATCCTCTGTGGCCTGCTCCAGAGCTGCAGCCTGAGTGGTCAGTGCCCGTTTCAGCAATTGCTTGTCGAAGAAAAAGTAGCCCAGGTTTTCTTCCAGATTCATCATGCAGATTGAGAACTAACCAGGCGAGAGCGATGAAGTCAGATCCAGATCCTGGAACAGGGGCGTACTAAGATACCGTTCACCAAAGCTGGGCTGGATCATGACGATTAATTTGTCTTCATTTTCTGGACGACGACCCACCTGAATCGCCGCATAGAGGGCTGCCCCACTGGAAATGCCAGACAGTAAGCCTTCCTCGCGGGCCAGCCGACGACCATAGGCGATCGCAGCCTCATCGGAAACCGTAATGACCTCATCCAAAACCGAGACATTTAAGACCGGCGGCACAAAGCCAGCCCCAATTCCCTGAATTTTGTGGGGACCCGGCGCACCACCAGATAAAACCGGGCTATTGGTCGGTTCCACGGCGATCGCCTTAACCCCAGGTCTCCTGGCTTTCAACACTTCGGCAACTCCCGTAATGGTTCCGCCCGTTCCCACACCGGCCACCAAAATATCGACTAAACCATCGGTATCGTCCCAAATTTCCTCAGCGGTCGTTTGCCGATGAATTTTGGGGTTGGCTGGATTGCGGAACTGCTGCAGCATAAATGAATTGGGGATCGACTCCACCAACTGCTGGGCCCGCTGAATACAGCCACTCATGCCCTCGATGCCAGGGGTTAACTCTAACTCCGCTCCATAGGCCCGCAACATGGCCCGCCGTTCCCCACTCATGGTATCAGGCATGGTTAAAATCAGCCGGTAGCCTTTGGCTGCAGCCACCATAGCCAGGGCTATCCCCGTATTGCCAGAAGTGGGTTCAATCAGGACTGTCTTACCAGGCGTAATGACCCCTTCCTGTTCCGCAGTAGCAATCATACTGATGCCGATGCGATCCTTGACGGACGCCGACGGGTTCATACTTTCCAGCTTGACCAAAACGCGGGCCAAACAACCTTCTGCCTGCGGAATCCGGTTTAACTGTACCAGGGGAGTGCGGCCAATCAGCTTGGTAATGTCAGTAAAAATACGCATCGTTTAGATGTAATACATAATGTCCAGTTGTTGGCGGGCATCCCTTTTGTCACATAAATCTTGTAGAGTCCACCGTTGTAAGACACTGTTAGCCGCCTGGTTAACCTCTTGCCAGAGTTCCAGAATCACAGCAGTCTCAACACTCTTCGGCGGTGAACTGGAATCAGTTGGCTTAGCATCTGACCCTTCCAGACAATCCATCACTTCCAGTAGATTGATGTTCCAGGGCTCTCGAGCCAGAACGTATCCCCCTTTTGCTCCCCGCTGCGATCGCACGAGTCCAGCTCTCCGCAAAGTTGCCAGCAGTTGTTCCAAATAGCGATCGGGAATCTGTTGCAGTTGGGCAATTTGCCGAATTTGGAGTGGTTCTCCACTCCGATAGTGAGCAGCCAGCTCAATCAAGGCCAGAATGGCATACTCGTTTTTAGAGGACATCACCACAAACCAAAAATTATTCAGGAAACGGCATAGGGAACTCGTTATTAATTAGTATACTACGGTTTATCGCTGGGATTTTACAGGATTTCGAACCCCAGAAAGCGCCCCTGAAAAGGAGACATCTGCAATCAAGCTACTTGCAAGCCTTTCTCGCCTGGAACTCAATTTCCTGCCTGCCAGCCAAAGTCCATTGACGTGAATTGGAGCAGGCTCTCATTACCGCCCCTTTAGTCCGTTTGAAGGGACTTGAGCGATGAGCCCGAATTTCAAC
Organism: uncultured bacterium; assembly: GCA_964494755.1. Classification (GTDB taxonomy): domain Bacteria; phylum Cyanobacteriota; class Cyanobacteriia; order Leptolyngbyales; family Leptolyngbyaceae; genus CAZBTL01. The sequence continues at coordinate 20,607 of CAZBTL010000001.1, forward strand.
TTAGGGCGACTGATGGGCCCCCTGAACAATGCTTAAAAGGTAATTTTTCGATGACTGCAACGGACTCATAACGACACAAAAATAGGAGGGGTTTCCCGAACTCGAGAAACCCCTCCCCTAAGCTAAACCACCTGCCCTAAGAGGATTAATCCTGGCAGACAATACATCGCTTAGAAGGTGAAAGTGGTTCTGATGGTGCCAACAAAGGCATCATCGTTATCGCTGTTCTGTCCGACGTTAATGACATAAATCAGACCAGGAGTGATCGAAATATTGTCATTAACCTGGAACTTGTAGAACCCTTGCAGTTGGATGGGCACATCGTTAGGAACGGTTCGACCGTAACCAGACTGATTGGGGTTGCCAACGTAGGGCAGAACACCCGCAGTCAAACCCAGCATGTTGCCTTTCTTGCCCAGATCGGTCCAAGCGAAGCCTAAACCATAGGTCCAGATTTCACTACCGTCAAAGCCATCACCAATTGCATCGGCTGCAATGTAGGAGCCGAAAGCATTGATGGACATGTTGGTGCCAAACTTCCAAGAACCAGAAACACCATAGGCGTTCAGGTAGGAGGGACCGCCAGCAAATCCACCAACACCACCAAAGTTAGCAAAGATGGTGCCAATAGTAGGAGCGCCACCGCCGGTGTCAAAGATAGCACCCCGACGATAAGCATTCACGTAGGTGAAGCCCAAGGAAATACTGTCGCTAATCCAGGCAATCTGACCTAAAGCAGCATAGCTACCATCAAACAGACCATTCTTCACAGCGGGATTGTTAGCTGCTCCGTTGTTGTTGTCTGCCAAGTACCCGGCACTGATGGTCAAACCGCTGCCGCCAATGGTGAAACCAA
>CAZBTL010000001.1:21562-39785 GCA_964494755.1 uncultured bacterium
TCTGCCAAGTACCCGGCACTGATGGTCAAACCGCTGCCGCCAATGGTGAAACCAAACAACTTATCGGTACCGACGGTAACCCCGATACCACTGCCACCCCCAATTTGATAGATCGGGTTACGCTGACCAAAGACAGTCAGAGAGCCGTTACCACCGTCAAAGTCTTCCTGGAAACCAGAAAGGGTAGGGGCGTAGTCATAGTGAAGACCACCCACAGCCGGGATATAAACCGTACCATATTCCCCAATCGGCGCATAGTAAGCCACCCAGTCAGCAAGTACCTGGTTGTTTAAGGTGTTGCCGTAATTAAAGGTTTGGGTAACCTCTAACAGATTGCTTTGGATGCTGCCCGGACCAGCATTATTACGCAAAATTTCCTGGAACTGATTGGCATTTCCAGCGGCTAAACGGGTAACCAACAGGTCTTTACCGCTGAAGCTGCTGTTCAAGCTCAAACGAACCCGATCCTGGAACACAGGCTCGTTATCAATCGGCTGGTTCCACTCATCGGTAACCGCGAAGATAACCTCACCCCGCAGTTTGGTGGTGGTGGAGAACTGCTGCTTCTCCAGGGTTGCAGTCCGAGCTTCCAGGGCATCAACACGGCCCCGCAGGGTAGCCAGTTCAGCAGCAAACTCCTCTTGCAACTTTTGCAGGATGGCTAGGTCTTCTTTGCGAACCAGATCGGCAGTCGCAGCCGCAATCAGTTCATTGACGCGGTCCATACAGGCGTTCAGACCAGCAGCGAACTCATAACGGGTCATGGCCCGGTTGCCACGGTAGGTCTTGTCGGGATAGCCGACGACGCAACCATAACGTTCCACCAGAGATTGCAACGCTTGGAAAGCCCAGTCCGTCGGATTCACGTCGGTAAACTGGGAAACCGAGGTGACCTGCCCCATAGAGGAACGGCCTTCCCGGCTATACTGACTGACCTGCTTCAGAACCGCTGAGTTGTCTTCCAAAGAAGAAGCAGGAGTCACGGCCTGAGCTACCACCACCGGAGCAGATGGTTCAGCAGCAACTGTTTCAGTAGTAGCAACAGACTGTTCAGCAACAACGGCAGAAGCCTGAACAACCACATCTTGACTAGAATCAGCTTTTGTACCTGCTTCTGCGGCAATCGCAGAAGATGAAACGGCCAATGCAGCACCTAGCACAGCCGGGCTGATCAGCAATGATTTCCATAGAATTTTTGACATTTTGTCCTCCTCACACCATAGAACGACTTTTGAGGTCTTCTATCACAACATCCAAACCTGTCGCAGGAGCTATCCATATGTACGGGTTCATAGTTAAGACTAATCCAGATTAGCTAACGGATCAAGGACTTAGCAATGCATCCACATGGACTCCCTGGTAATCATAGCCAATCTTTTCGGCGAAGACATCCTTTTGTGAAGAAAATCCTCAGTTCTTTTTAACCTGTTACCCCCTGGCGACGACAACCAGAGTCAGCACCTGGATAATGCAATCCTGGCTGTGGGGCGTGTGGCTGGGTTTCGACCGATGCCCAACCGGAGGATGACCCCTTAAAATTGGAAAGGTGATGGCAGCGACTTTCAAACTACAGCATTTTTCGCTATTGAGTCGTGTCAAACTGCGGTGAAAATTGCAGTAAATCTTGAACTTGAGGTTAAGGAGTGACAGAGTTCCTTCCCTGGCAGCAACGGATCGGTCGGCAGCGAGATTGGATTTGGCGCGGGTGGCAAACTCGCTACACCTATCTGCGGGCAGAAACACCCACGGATTTGCCTCCCTTGTTGTTCCTACATGGTTTTGGGGCTTCCATCGCCCACTGGAGACACAACTTGGCAGAGTTGGGCCAGAACCGCAATGTTTATGCCCTCGATATGTTAGGGTTCGGAGCCTCAGAAAAGGTATCGGCTCATTACAATGCAGCATTTTGGGCCGAGCAAGCCTATGACTTTTGGCAAACCTTTATTCGTCAGCCCGTGGTGTTAGTAGGCAACTCGACTGGCTCTCTGGCCTGCCTGACGATCGCAGCCCGCTATCCTGAAATGGTTCAGGGATTAGTGCTGATCAATCTGCCAGACGCATCCGTCTTAGAAACGCCTCAATGGGTGCAGTCATCGGTTAAAGCTGTGGGCAAATGTTTACAGCCGTTGCTGAACTTGACGAAAAGCCTACTCCTATCTCCCTTGATCTTTGATCCGGTTTTTCATGTATTGCGCACCCCTCTGGGGATCCGTCTCTGGGCTCAAATGGCCTATGCCACTGCCAGTGCGGTCACAGACGAATTGATCGAAATTTTGTCGCTGCCCGCCTACGATCGCGGCGCCAAGCAGGCATTACGGGCCATGATCCAGACGAAGCCAACGTTTGTCACAGTCCACACGGCCAAGACCCTGTTACCCCAACTGTCGGTGCCGATTTTGCTGTTATGGGGCAATCAGGACCGGATGGTTCCGCCAAATCTGGCCCCGCTGTTCCTGAAGTACAAGCCAGATATCACCCTCGCCAAAATCGAAAATGCGGGCCATTGTCCCCACGATGAATGTCCAGCCGAGGTGAATCAATTAATTTTGGACTGGTTAGCGACTTTGAATAGCCGTGGACAGAAAGCGGCTGAGATACCGCTGGTTCATTGAGCCTCAGGCAATACTGCCTCGTTTGCGGGCCTCCTTATAGGAAATGCCCACATTATGTAGTCCGGTGCGGACCATTTGTTGTTCCAAGAGGGCAAAGAAGCGAGCCCGATCGCTGCCTCGCACAACCGCCTGATTATGGGCTTCAGCCAGGGCCACCGGATAGCCATAGCCTTTTTGCACCTGGGCCAGGGTCAGACTGAGGGCCATATTTAGTTGATCTGGATCCTCAGCTACCCAGGCTGGAAATTCCAACCGGGCAATTTCGCTGCCCACATGGACATAACAGAAGTGGATGGCATGGTGCTCATAGCGATCCAGAATCTTAGCGGAACTGCGCCAGAGAGGGCTGCGCTGTCCGGGTTGCAGATGGGTGGCCCAGAAGGTTGCATCTTTGAGCGACTCCAATACCTGACAGGGAGGCCGATCGCCCTGACCCGCACAGTGGGTTGGGCAGTCCGGTGTGTTGTGGGGGCAAGCTGCCAACCGAAGAAAGTTGAGCGATTCACTACTTCTGGAAGCGCTGAGATAACCCACCAGGGGAATATGCAGCGCCTGGAGCCGATCCCATGCCTGCAGGATGGGGAGCAAAATGCGATCGCGCGCTTCCCCAGGCAACGCATCCAAAAACCAGTAAATCAGGGAACCATCGACCAGGGCCAGGGTTGGGTTCGGGTCTAGGGATTGGGCTAACGATGACAGGGGCAGGACGGATTGTTGCCACTGGGCGGGGGGAGATGGGGAGGATGGGGAAGGGGGGGGAGATGGGGACGCTGAATCCTGCATCTGTTCAGCCAGTTCAGCTAGAATGACTGCTTCTGAAACCGTGCGGCGGAAGCCCATCCACTCTTCCGTGCGGATCCCCCACTGGCGAGAGATGTAGAGATCCTCCGGTCGGAAGAACACCTCCGGCAGACTGTCGAGTAGGGGAAAACGGTTTTGGCCATAATGCAGGGCAATACGACCAACATTAATTAAGTAGCAGTAGGCAATTTCATGATGGCTGGGGGAAATTTGAGAGCCATCGGTTGCCAGAACGGTGTGGGCTGCGGGGGCGGCGAGCAGATCTGGACAGTGATTCAGGGGCTCAACCGGTTGGGCAGCAGTAAATACCAGGCGATCGCGCCAGGACTGGTGCAAAGCAAGCCACTCCTCCTGATTCCGCCGCATCGTTTTTAATAGGAACTGAGCCTGTTCCAGTCGTTGGCGACTGGCTGCAACTTCCAAGCTCAACTGTTGGCTAATCCCCTGCATTTGTTGAGCCAGTTTCGACAGATCAAGCATGGTAGGAGGGGTAGCGAGGGTAGAGGGAAGACAACGAGAACAATTGTACACATACTTCCGTTGATGGCAGGTAGAACTTGCTGCACCAATCGACCAGGGGTGGCTGGATAAAGTTCTGTGAAAAGAAGGCCAGAAAAACCAGCAGAGCTTGATGCCAGCGATCCCTTTAAGCCTGCGACACCAAGGATAGCGTGAGGTTGACAAAATTTTCTGCAAACAACGCTGTCCACGATATTGGACTCAATAAAGGAGTCCCAACTGCACCAGGAAAGATACTGTCCCGGCACCGTCCTCATCGCCATCTTTCTGGGTTTCCGCACAAAATTTTCGTTCAACTCTCAAAATTGTGTGTACCATCGCTTTGAGAACCTCCGAAGGGGCGGTAAAAAAGGCTAGAGTTGACCCTTTGCATGTCCTTACAGGCCACAACGGTCAAAAAAATATACTTTCTTCCTTGCTACAAATGTGCTCCCTTTGAACTGGATCGAGTACCATGCATTAGCGTCTGGCTGATTGGTCTGTTTTATGGTGAAAATGCTCCTCTGAATGTTGCCGTTAAATTTATCAGTGAGTAGGTGGCATCGTGGTCAGTGCCCTTAGAAATGTATTTTCTGGAAAATCCCAGGGGATCGGTGTAGAACTGGCCCCTGATCGAATCAATGTTGCCCAATTGCGGAAGCAGGGATCAGCATTCAAACTCGTCACTCTGGCATCAACCTCTGTTCCTGAAGGGATGTTTCACGAAGGGCAGATCACTGATGTGGCAGGCATGGCAGAGCTGCTGCTGTCTCTTTTTGCGGAGAATAAGCTCAAGGTCAAGAAAGTTGCCACATCCGTACCGGGGGGGCGAGATACCGTCACCCGCATTATCCCAATTCCCGCAGAGTTAAATGACCAGGAATTGCGGGAAATGGTATTGAATCAGGAAGCAGGCCTTTATCTGCCATTCCCTCGGGAAGAAGCCGATGTGGATTATCAAAAACTAGGTCTATTTGTAGATGAAGACGGGATTGAAAAATACCAGGTCCTATTAGTAGCGACCCGCAAGGAAATAACAGACTCGTATATTAATACTTTTCAACAGGCAGGGCTGCAAATTGATGTTTTGGAGATTAGCAGTTTCGCCCTGATTCGAACCATTCGTGAGCAACTCAGACAGTTTTCCCCCCAGGAAGCGGTTGCCATTGTTGACATTGAATTTGAGAGTACTGAGATTTCCATTACGGTGGATGGAGTGCCGCAGTTTTCCCGGACGGTTCCCATTGGCACTTATCAAATCCAAGGAGCCTTGTCACGGGCAATGAACCTGCCGCCCTCCCGCAGCACAGATTTGTTGCAGGGAATGACGGTGCCGCTGACTCCATCTGACACTATTGGCAGCAGCCAGCGCATGGGCGGTACCAATCCTGGTGCTGCGGCCATGCTGCGGATCTTGGGCGAGTTGGCCGATGAATTGCGCCGGTCAATTGACTTCTATCTGAACCAGGGCGAAAACCTGGAGGTCGCCCAACTATTGCTGGCAGGTCCAGGGGCTGCGATCGGTCAGTTGGATGAGTTTTTCACTCAGCGTCTCAGTTTGCCGTGCAGTCAAATTGACCCGGTTTCGGCGTTGAACCTGGAAGTGACTGAGGAAGTTCCTCCCAACCAACGGCCGGGCTTAGGGGTAGTGCTTGGTTTAGGCTTGCGGGAGGCCTCGTAATATGTACAGTCTGGACATTAACTTCCTAAATGATCGGCCAGAACTGGGACGGGACACTGGCCGAACCAAGGCGGCTGCGGCCCCAATGGCAGCAGGCGATCGCCGTCCATTAATCTGGGGCGCAGTGGCGGCTGTACTGTTACCAGCATTAGCACTCGGTTCTTTGCTGTTTTTGCAGGCCAGAAATGCCGATTTGGAACGCCAACGGGCAGAGTTAGAAATCAAGTTGGGAGATCTGGAGGCGCTCAAGGGCCAGGAGAAATCGATCACCGCTGAAGTGGCTCAGGTGAAAGGTGAAACCGAGGGCCTGGTCAGTGTGTTTAACCAGGTGAAGCCTCTGTCAGCTCTGACCCAGGTCATTCGCGATCGCACCCCGCCCGGTGTACAAATTGTCCGCACCAAGGAAATTCCTTTGTCCCAAGTAGCCGCTTTGCAGGGTTCGCCATCGCCATCACCCACGGCCAGTCCGGCAGCCAATGCACCACCTGCACCTCCGCCCCGCACCTATTTCCAGATTGATGGCGTAGCCAAGTCATTTAGCGATGTGAATGACTTTCTGCTATTGCTACAGCGGTCTAACTTACTGGATGCCAACCAAACACGGATTGTTTCAGCCGAGTTGGTAGACGCCCCAAGCATTCAGCCCTTGCAAGTGCAAGGAGCCCGCGGGGGCAGCGGACAACCCCCTAAACTGCCCAAGGAAGTTAAATTCTCCATTCAGAGCGCACTGACTGAAGTGCCGACTTCAGAACTCCTGCGTGAACTAGATCGGAAGGGTGCAGCTGGAATTGTCACAAGGATTGAGGCTCTGCAGAAGAAAGGGGTGATGCAGCCATGACGTTAACTGGCAATATGGTTCCTGGCGAACCGAATTTTGAAACAGGCCCCAATTATCCCGTTGTATTTGGCGTCACGCTGACGCCCATGATTAGTGGTTTGTTGCTGGCCTTAGCCGGACTAGCTGGAGCCGCCTACCTGTTTCTGAACTTTGTCCAACCAGAATGGCAGAAATATCAAGAGTTGGATGCCAAGGTCAAAGATCAGGAAGCTGAGTTAAAAGAGAAGGCCAAGATTGAGCAACGCATTAAAGACGCGCAAGCAAAGCTGGCTGCCGCCAAAAAGCAACAACAGGATGTGCTGAGCCTGTTTGCCAATGAAAACACGCTGAATACGATTTTGTTGGACATCAACCGTCAGGTAGATGATCGTAATGCCGATCTAGCCGAGCGGCGGAAAAACAAACTGGCTGCCTGTCCGGCCTGGGTTCGCAATAATACACGCCAGATTGAAGACCAGGTTGGTGACCTAGCAGTCAAGGCCCAGTTGCGAAAATTCGTTCCCGATCCAAAGGTGTCGGGGATTATTACAGACGGCTCCTACGGTTCCCAAGTTAACAATAAGTTGAAGCGTCAGGTTGCCAATGTCTCATTTGAAGGGAACTTCAACCAGACCCAATCGATTTTGCGTAGCCTGGAACGCCTCCAACCACTATTAATTTTCAGGAATGTTGATTTCGCTCTGGGAGGAGATGCCAATCGACCACCGGCACGACTATTCGAAATCAGAGGTGATACGGTTCAGTTTCTGCAAAACTGTCAGCCGGAAGCCAAGATTGTTACCTCTTTTCAGCTAGAAGCACCGCTACCGCTGACACCAGAAGATATGAAAAAAATCGCACCGCCACCAGCGGCGCCACCAGCGGCCAAATAGCCGTGAGGTAGATCGGGTGCATGTCAGAGTCATTGTGTTGAGTTATTGGTCATGAGGATTCATCTCTCAAGTCGGACAATTATTTGAGTGAGGAGGGAGCCGTGAAACAGGTACAGGGAATAGCTGGCATGATTGCCGGAGGGGCGACAGTTGTGGTGGCAGTTCAGCCAGCCTTTGCCGCTCCAGTATTAGTGACGGGAGTTGAATTGAACCCGAATGGCAACGGGATTAATCTGGTTTTACAAACCCAGAAGGGAGAACGGCCCCAGGTCTTTGCAGTGAATCGGGGCACAACCTGGACTGCTGATTTGACCAACACCCAACTGAAGGTGCCGGGCGGAACTTTCCAGCAAGCCAACCCCGTACCTGGGATTAATCTGGTAACTGTAAAAGCAGTGGATCCCAATAATGTGCGCGTCACGGTCGTTGGTCAGGGAGCCGCTCCAGCCGGACAGGTTGTGCGTCCGGAGACGGGTGGTGTCGTCCTCAGCCTCAGCCCATCGACCGCAAAACAGACCGCCTATGCGGCAACAGGTAAACCTCTGCCAGCGCCCAAGGGCGTTCCTACTGCTGCGCCAACCACCACGGCAACCAAGCCGGCCGGCACCTCAGTCAATCAACCGCCAACCGTCTCCGTTCAGCCGATCGCCGTTCCGCCACCAGAGGTCAGCACCACTAGCGGATCGCAGTTCTCAACCGCTCCTAGTAGCCCCCGTCCGGCCCTAGCTGCGCCCCTACCCAGTCAGCCCAGTACCCTGGCCCAGGTACCCATGCCATCGGTGCCCTCTAGTGGCGTGTCCAACCCGGCCTTGCCTGCAGGACCGCTACAATCGCCACCGTCCACGATTCCGCCCATGCTGCCCCGGGCCGTGCCACCGCCAGTGGGTGATATTTCGGTTTCCCAACTGGATGCGTCTGCTGCCACCATTGACCTGGGCACTGCCCAGCGGATTCCCCGGTTGGTGTTGCGGGACGCGCCAGTGCGAGAAGTCCTATCCTTGTTGGCCCGAGCCGCCAACCTGAACCTGGCCTGGTCCTCTCCGCCCGCCACCCAAGGCGGACAGGGAGCCATTCCAGAACCCACCATCACCCTGGATATTGAAAACGAAGCAGTTCAGGATGTGTTTAATCATGTCCTGCGGGTAACCTGCGTTCCAGTCACCGCGTCTGCTGGTGCTGGCTTGAGTGGTACCGGCCCTCAATGTGCGGCTTTGGAAGCCAACTTGGTCGGACGCACCATTTTTGTTGGGCCTAAATTACCGGATGCGGCTAGGAATGTGATTAGTCGTACCCTGCGGCTAAACCAGGCATCTGTGATCGACGCAGCCGCTTTTCTGGCCATTCAAGGGGCCGAAACCCGGCAGTTTATCCCGTCTCAGAAAACGCTACAAAGCGCCACTCCTCAGGGAGGAGGGCCAACCATTACCACTGAAACCATTACTGATCCAAAGGTGGTAACGGTGAAAGTTGAGGGCGGCCAGAGTCCGGCGGTATTGCAAGGGCTGTCGGTCAGTACCGATCCGCGGCTGAATACCGTTACTCTGACGGGTATTCCCCGGAAAGTAGAGATTGCCACCGCCCTGCTGACCCAGTTGGATGCTCGCAAGCGTCAGGTGGTGGTGAACGTCAAGATCATTGATGTCAACTTGAGAAATAGGGAAGACTTTTCCACCAGCTTCTCCTTCGGCGTCGGCGATCAATGGTTCACCGTGGATGGGGGAGCTGCCTATTTTAACTTCGGCAACTATCGACCTCCCACCAACCTAGAGGCGCAGCGTAGTTTGGTGGCACCGACCGTTGGGGGAATTAATTATCCCACATCCAATTTTGGTGCTGTGGCACCTTTTGTTGATGTGCCCCGGAACTCGCCCTTCGGCAACCCGACGCCGGCGACGGGTATTCTGGGTACCCCCACACCTTCCGCCATTGGCCGGGCACCATTCGGTACTAATGGCAACCCATTTGCACCTGGGGTGACCGAGTTCACACCAGGGACTCCACCGACTGCTACGTCACCCGGAACACCCCCCACGTTCACCTTTGCTTTACCCGGCTTCTTCCAGTGGCCCCAAAAGTTCCTGGCCAGCTTGCAGGCCCAGATTGTCAGCGGCAATGCCAAGATTCTGACTGACCCCAGTCTGACCATCCAGGAAGGGGAGACCTCCACCGTGAGGTTGACGCAGAATGTTGTCACCAACATCACCACTGATACGACGTCCTCGGGGGGGGTTGTCCTGAATACCACTAAGATTGAACAAACTCCAGCCGGTTTGACCTTGGGACTGGCCATTGACCGGATTGATGACAATGGCTTCATCACATTGCGAGTCAATCCAAAGATTAGTGCACCGGCTGACGTTTTTAACACCGGCAATGGAGTGGTTACACTGCTGGCCGAACGCGAAGTGCAGTCCGGTCGAATCCGCCTGCGAGATGGGCAGACCCTGATCTTGTCTGGAATAATCTCAGACAGTGATCGTTCCACCGTCCGGAAGGTGCCGATTTTAGGTGATATTCCCCTGCTGGGGGCCTTGTTCAGAAGTAACGAGCGGGAAAATCAACGCAATGAAGTGATTGTCTTACTGACGCCCCGGATCATGGATGATAACCAGACTTCGACCTTTGGCTATGGCTATGTTCCTGGGCCAGCGGTGCGGCAGGTGATCGATCAAAGCAACCGGACACCGCGCTAGTTCCATGCAAAACGGCTTGTCTTCCTCCTGTATCTTCTGAGTTAAAACCCTCTTACCCCCACGCCAGCACCCTCATCGGTGCTGGTTTTATTTTGAGCCAGATGGCTGATGAAACCAAATCAGTCGGTCAGCACGGACTCAACGGCGGCGGGACCCTTACTGGCTTTGCTGGGGTTGAAATAGGCTTCCAATACCTGGCGCACCATGGGGGCTGCGACCGAACCACCACCGCCGCCCGAGTTTTCGCCAAACGCAACGACAATAATTTCGGGATTGTTGGCCGGCGCATAGGCCCCAAACCAGGTATGGGACTGGCGACCAAAGTCCTCGGCGGTGCCACTTTTACCCGCGATCGCTGGCAGGTGAGGCACATTCAAGGCTGTTCCGGTTCCACCTGTAATCACCTCTCGCAGTCCATCCTGCAAAACACGCACGGTTACAGGTTGGAGGTTGAGCGATTCCCGCCAATTTTTGGATGCTTCGTTGTCTTTCAGCAGGTGGGGTTTCACCAGATAACCGCCATTGGCAGGTACGGCAAACATGACAGCTACCTGCAGGGGCGAACTCTGCAAATAGCCTTGACCAATGGACATGTTAATCGTGTCGCCCTGAAACCAGCCTTCACCAATTTCCTTACGCTTCCAGGCATCATCGGGAACCAAACCAGGGGACTCTTCCGCCGAAAGCTCAATTCCAGTCTTGCGCCCAAAGCCATAACGGCGGGTCCACTGGATCAAACTCTGGTCGCCAATTCCCATGGCAATCTGATAGAAAAAGGTGTCACTGCTCCAGGCCATTGCCCCTACAAAGCCAAGAGGACCAAAGCCGGCCCGATTCCAGTCGCCAAACTCAATGCCGCCAACCCGAATGAATGGGTAAGTTTGCAGGACCGTGTCTGGGCTGAACTTGCCAGACTCAATACCAGCGGTAGTCGTGACAATTTTGAACGTACTGGCAGGCGGAAAACCCTGAAGGGCGCGGTTCACAAAGGGATGATCTGCACTTTGTAGCCGTTGCCACTGGGCATCGGTAATCCGGGTCGAGAAGAGGTTGGGATCAAAGGTGGGACGGCTGACCATCGCCAATACCGCTCCATTGCGAGGGTCTATCGCGACGATCGCGCCTTTGCGGTTTCCCAGAGCCGCTTCAACTGCTTTCTGAACATCCAGATCCAGCGTCAGGGTCACATCCCGTCCCGCCTGGGTCGCCTTTCTACCCAAAATCCGGACCACCTGACCAGCCCCATCCACTTCCACCTGCTGGCCGCCCCATTCTCCTCGCAGCTGGCTTTCGAAAGCAGATTCAATTCCCATCTGGCCAATCACATCGCCCAGACGATAGCCCTCGGCCTTGCGTTTTTCCAGTTCTGTATCACTCAGTTCCCCCGTATAGCCCAGGACATGCGCTGCCAGGTCGCCGTTGGGATAGTAGCGGACTGCTTCCGCATCAACCTGCACACCTTCCAGTTCACTGCCATATTCCTCTAGCGCGGTTACCTGGGCTGGACTAATGCCACGGGCAATTCGGATCAGGAATGGAGACGAGTAACCTGCTTGCTCCAGACGTTTGTTGAGGGTTGCCTCAGGAACATTGAGAATTTGCGACAGTCGCTGCAGCGTGCTGGACCAATCCGCCTTTTTCTTAGCCAGGGGCCAAAGGAAGACCGAGTGCGAGAGGCGACTGCCAGCCAAAACACGGCCCTTGCGATCCAGAATTTTTCCCCGTTCGGGTTGCTTGGGAATCAACCGAATCCGATTATTTTCTGCCAACTGTCGGTTACGCTGACCTTCAATCAATTGCAGATAGACCAAGCGGCTACCCAGACCCAGCACCAATAACAGAGAGGTCAAGATAATCAACACCACCGACCGGGATTGCGCTCCTACGGAACGGGCGGAGGTTGTCTGAGTAATGCCCGATGAAGGATGGAGAGATGTCATGAGGCGGAGGAACCGTCAAAGTTAAGAATAGGCAGCAAAACCAGGATTTTGCAGTAGGCTGGTGTTGGCTTGCAACTACCATCCGTTTCAAAGCCTGCACTGCCGCGAGTAAAACTACTTACCTAGTTTGGCACGAGCCAGACCCATCCTGCCATCATCGACCGCTGTGACGGCCCAATGCTTCGCCCGTGCGTAGATATGTTCAGTTTTTTGCGCCGTCCTAGAATTCCCGATCGCAGACTGGCGGCTTCAGCCAGCGGGCTGCTTCCAGTGAACAAAGCTTACAAGTCGCCGTATCGCCTGACTAAACCAGTCCCAGACGGATAAAATGAACCACAAGTTGATCACAATCTGCATGGGTTGCAGGCTGCTTTCTTTTATGTATGGCGATCCGATCAGGATTGTGAAAGGTTTCCGCAGGAAATCCTTCTCACAAAGCCCTTTCACCATCCAGGCATTCACAAATCAAATAGGATTGCTATAGTTCGTTTTTGTCAGACTACACTGATCCATCCGATTTGCCACTTCCGCGATCGCTCGGCAGGATTTTTCAGAGCCCCCTACCAGGAAATCGTCCCTATGTCCCAGACTGCTACCCAGAACCAGCCGTCTATGGCAACTGACACCGATTTCGACGTTGAACTCCGCAAAGTGTTCAAAGTGTTTAATGGGGAGCCAGCAGTTCGTGGCGTAGACTTTACCATCCGTCGGGGAGAATTTTTCAGCATCCTGGGCCCCTCTGGATGTGGCAAAACAACTACCCTGCGGCTAATTGCTGGTTTTGACCTGCCAACAGCAGGCGAAGTCTTTATTCAGGGGCAGTCCATGACCCAGGTGCCGCCCTACCGACGCCCCGTGAACACGGTGTTTCAGAGCTATGCCTTGTTCAATCATTTGAATGTGTGGGAAAACATCGCCTTTGGGCTGCGGATTAAACGGCGCAGCAAAGCGGAAATTGACCAGCGGGTGGGCGAAGCATTGAAGTTAGTCAAAATGGAATCATTTGCCAATCGGTTTCCAGCCCAACTGTCAGGGGGGCAGCAGCAACGGGTAGCCCTGGCCAGGGCCTTGGTTAACCGGCCAGCAGTGGTTTTGTTGGATGAACCCCTGGGAGCGCTGGACTTAAAACTGCGCAAGGAAATGCAGGTGGAACTATCTACCCTGCATCGGGAACTAGGGCTGACCTTCGTGATGGTGACCCACGACCAGGAGGAAGCCCTCAGCCTGTCGGATCGGATTGCCGTCATGAACCACGGCAAAATTGAACAGATCGACTCGCCCACCCGGATCTATGAGCAGCCGCAAACCCCCTTTGTAGCTGACTTTATTGGCGACACCAACCTGCTCCACGGCAAAATTGAAGGGGCCCATCCCACCATGTTGTGGATTACCACCAACCGGGGTCTGCGGGTCAAGGTGCAACTGTCTGAGCAGGCAAAACCACTGACCTCCGGGCCGGTGGTGGTCAGTGTCCGTCCAGAGAAAATTCAACTGAGTCTGAGCCAACCGGGCGATCAATTGAACTGGTGCGAGGGCCGCCTACAAACAGTGATGTATTTGGGTACCCATATCCACTGTCTGGTAGAGCTGACATCGGGCGATCGCCTGACCGTCCTGCAACCGAACAATGCCCTGCAACTTCCCACTGCAGATGTCCCCGTTTATGTGTCCTGGGGCTACGCGGACTGTCTAGCACTGGCAGTTTAGACGAGCCAATCATTTTCTATGTATAACGTGGCATGAACCTGTGGCTTCTCCCCTGCCCTGTAGCGAAGAAATGGCGTCCTGTGAGTCCGGAGGCCTGTCTTTGAAGCGACGCGCCTTCCTCCAGTCCTCTGCCAGTTTACTGTCAGGATGGCTGCTCTCCGGTTGTGGTTGGACTTTGGCAGAGGTCCGGCCCACCGCTGCGAGCAAAGGCAATCCAGACGAGTTGTTTATCTACACCTGGTCCAGCTACATCGATCAGCAATTACTGGATGAGTTTCGGGCCCAAACGGGCATCCAGGTCAAAACCGACTTGTACAACTCCAACGAAGTGATGATGGCCACCTTCCAGGCTGGCAAAGCTGGAATTTACAGCATCATCTATCCCTCGGATTACCAGGTGGAAAAAATGATCCAGCAGCGCTATCTGCGCCGACTGGACCATAGCCGCATCAACGGGCTGGAGAACCTCCTGCCGCAATTTCAAAACTCCGTCTATGATCCCGGCAACCGATACAGTATCCCCGTCAGTTGGGGCACCACCGGATTCATCTATAACAGCGAAAAACTGGATCCTCCGCCCCAGGACTGGAATTATCTGTGGAACTTCCAGAAAACCCTGAGTCGGCGCTTCACCTTGCTGGATGACATGCGGGAGGTAATGGGCGGCGCCTTGCGATCGCTGGGCTACTCTTACAACTCCACTAATCCCACTGAAATCAGGAAAGCCTACGAAAAGCTAGCAGACCTCAAACCGGCGATCGCCTCCTTTACCTCCGACGCCTGGCGCGATCAAATCCTGGCCGGGGACCTGTGGTTGGCCATGGGCTATTCCTCCGACGCAATGGCCGTGATCAATGAGGATTCGCGCTTAAAATACGTCATCCCCAAAAGCGGCACCTCACTCTGGAGCGACACCATGGTGATTCCCAAAACCGCTCCCAATCCCACTGCGGCCTATGCCTGGATCAACTTCATGCTGCAACCATCCGTCGCAGCCCAGGTAACCGAACGTCTGTTTTTTGCTACCCCCAACCAGGCAGCCTACGACCAATTGCCCTATCCGCTGCGCAAGAACGAGGTCCTATTTCCACCGGACTCTGTGCTGGCCCGGTGCGAACGCATTGCCCCCCTGGATGCGGCCACCGCCGAATTATTCGATCGCTACTGGACCAAACTCACCAGTGGCTAACCAGAAATCGATGCGTCCTGCAGAACAGTAAGCCAGTTCAGGGTATCGAACTACGCCGATCAGACTACAATTCAACCACGGCTTTTCGGTTCAGGCAGGAAAATCCTGCCCGATCTTTCATGGAAAGGCGCACCGGATCGGATCGTTAAAAACGAATGTACTATTCACTCCCGGTATGATTAAACCAGGAGGTAATTGCCTGGTTGAGCCTAGGCAGGTGGGGACTGTGGCATGGTTTTACTGCTAACCGATGTATTTCTGCTGTTAACCCAGGTCTTCCTGTGGTTGATCATTGGGGTAACCATCTGGTTTGTTCTGACCAAAGTCTTACCCAAGGAAATCCTGCGCTGGATGGTGTTGCTGCTGATCCTGATCGTGCTGGTGTTGTCCTTTTTCCGAGGCGCACCAGCCGACGGGGGGGTGCTGGAAATCCTCTGGCGGATCATTTCCTTGCCCTTGCGCCCTCTGGGTCTGGTCACGATCCTGTTGCTGTTTCTGCTCTTCGGCAACAAGTTAAAGCCCCTGACCCGAAATGTACTGCTGGGTGGAGTGCTGATTCTCGCCTTAGGCAGTTTACCGTTTGTGGCCTACTTTCTGGCCCAGGAATTGGAGATGGAGGCAATTGAGGTCATTCGACCAGCCCCAGACTTACCGGCCGATAGTCGCCGCCTGATTGTGCTGCTGGGACAGGGATCGACTCGATTGCAACTGCGCCCACCCAAGAATACTGCGCCCACCTCTCCCCCCAAGGTGGAACGCCCGATCCGACAGGAAACCTTTCAAATTCTGACCCAATTGCCGATTCAGTTGACTGAGAAGGGAAATAACATTATCTATGCCGCCAAGTTGTTCCAGGAGGAAACCAGTCGGGGTGGCCGTCCCCTAGTGGTCGTCAGTGCCGGACGGTATCGCGATCGCATCCGCAAAAGTGGCGAAAAGAAAGAGGAAATTTCCGAATCCAGTACGATTCAAACAATCCTGACCCAGCAGTTCAACGTACCAGCAACCGACATCCTGTTGGATCATGACAGCCTGACGGTGCATGACAGCGCCATCAATGTGAAGAAGCTACTGAACGACCAGAGAGTCCCCTTTGGCAATCAACTGATGCTGGTCGGCTCGGCCATGAGTATGAACCGGGCCTACCTAACCTTTCAACAGATCTTGGATGAAGCAAGCATCATTGCCCGTCCCGCCGATTTCCATACCCTGCCCTCTCCCAAAAGTCTGGCCCGCCTGGTGCAGGGGTCCGATCTGGTGGAGCGGGATTTAGGCATCCCGGATTTTCTGCCCAGTGCTGATGCCTTCTGTCTCAGTTCCAAAGCCTATGAAGAATATCTCACCTCCCTGTTTTACTTCTTGAGGGGGTGGATCCGTCCCTTCCAAGTAGCCCGATAAGCCGGGCCGCTAATGCCCCTTTTCATTTAGGATAGGGGAGTTTCCGCTGATACGGTTCAGGTTAGTAATGGCTCAATCCCGATTGAAAAAATTGGGGATCTATTTGCGTCCCCACTGGCGGCAAGCAGCCATAGGGATTACAGCACTATTGGTCACCAATGCCCTGGGGGTCTACATTCCGCTGCAATTGCGCCAGGGAATTGATGATCTGCAGGCCAACTTTCGCTATAACCAGGTTCTGTACTATGTGGTTCTGATCCTGGTGCTGGCCTCAGTAATGTGGGTCACCCGTATGGTGTCGCGGATTTCTCTGTTTGGCGTGGGCCGCCAGGTGGAATTTGATCTGAAGCAGAAAATCTTTGCCCATTTGCTGCGGCTAGATCCGTCCTATTTTGCGGCAAATACAGTGGGTGACCTGATTAACCGGGCCACCAGCGATGTGGACAATATTCGGCGGTTGCTTGGCTTTGCCGTTCTCAGTCTGGCCAACACCATCTTTGCCTACGGTCTGACCCTGCCGGTGATGCTGGCCCTCAACTGGCGGATCAGCCTGTTAGCTCTGGCGGTCTATCCCCTGATGCTGGTGCTGGTGCGGTTGTTTAGCGAACAGTTGCGATCGCAACAACTGGCAGTCCAGGAAGAATTGTCCAACGTCAGTGGGCTGATCCAGGAAGATATGAGCGGCATTGCCCTGATCAAGATCTACGCCCAGGAAGAAAATGAACGGCGGGCCTTTGGCCATTTAAACGACCGCCTCTTGGAGACCAACCTGGATCTGGCGTTGACCCGCAATATCCTGTTTGCGGTGTTGCGGGGACTGGCCAGCCTCAGTTTGCTGGTGGTGTTGTGGTTTGGCATGGGTGCGATTAACCGGGGGGCGCTGACCGTTGGCGACTTCCTGGCGCTCTTGCTGTATGTGGAGCGGCTCGCCTTTCCCACCGCCTTGCTAGGGTTTACCATCACGGCCTATCAACGGGGCGAAGTCAGTATTGATCGGATTGAAACCATCCTGACCGTACAGCCGACGATCCAAGATCAGCCATCGGCGATCGCCCTGTCACGGGCACAGGTTCGAGGAGAATTAACGGCCCGCAATCTGACCTACGCCTATCCCAGCCTGAATGGCAGCAAACCCCGAGCCGCCCTGCGAGATCTACGTTTTACCATCCATCCCCAGGAAACCGTGGCCATTGTGGGCCCGATCGGGTCCGGCAAGTCCACCCTGGCCAATGCCCTGCCCCGCTTGCTAGACATTGCCGCCGGTCAGTTATTTCTGGATGGCCATGATGTTACCCAGATTCGACTGGAGGATCTGCGATCGGCGATCGCCTACGTACCCCAGGACAGCTTTCTGTTCAGCACTACCATCCAAAACAACATCCGCTATGGCAAGCCGGAAGCCGATCTGGCGGCGGTGGAAGATGCAGCCAAGCTGGCCCAGATCCATTTTGAGATCCTCAACTTTCCCCAGCAGTATCAAACCGTGGTGGGCGAACGGGGAATTACCCTCTCCGGTGGTCAGCGGCAGCGAACCGCCCTGGCCCGTGCCTTACTGGTAGATGCACCGATTCTGGTGTTGGACGATGCCCTCTCCAGTGTTGACAGTCAAACCGCCACCCAGATTTTGCAAAACCTGGCCCTCGGCACCCACCGCAAGACGGTGGTGTTCATTTCCCACCAACTGTCCGCTGCAGCCCTGACTGACCGCATTTTTGTCATGGACCAGGGGGCGATCGTCCAGATGGGCACCCATGCCGAGTTGATTGAACAACCAGGGCTGTACCAATCGCTTTGGGCTCAACAAAAGCTGGAGGAGGTCTTGCGTTAAGTTGAGAGAGAGCAGTCAGCGGTCAGTGGTCAGCTAAACTCCTGCGGAGTCGCTACACGAACAGCGGTCAGGTATTAGGGGTTGGGTAGTTTGCTCCACACCTGACACCTGACACCCCGCACCACTAAGCACCTCATCTTCCCCAGCCTCCCCGTTCCCTATTCCC
>CAZBTL010000001.1:39885-49702 GCA_964494755.1 uncultured bacterium
CCCACTCCCACTCCCAAAACGGATTTAGTTCAAAGCACACTCTCTCTGCAGAGCCTGTCGCAGAAGATCCCGGTATTCATCGTTGCGAACGACATAGGCTCCAAAGCGTTCCAGGTGAGGGTTCATCATTTGGGCGTCGAATAGCAGAAATCCCCTTTGGCGCAGACGTTCCACTAGTTTCACCATGGCGACTTTGGATCCGTCAGGGATGCGAAAAAACATGGACTCCCCAATGAAGGCGCCACCGATTACCAAGCCGAGGATGCCGCCGGCCAGTTCATCCCCTTGCCAGGTCTCAAAACTGTGGGCCCAGCCAGCCTGATGCAAGTCCCAATAGAGATCTTTCAACTCGTGGGAAATCCAGGTGGTTTCCCGGTCGGCGCATCCATCCACCACTGACCGAAACGCCCGATTGACTGAAATTTGAAAGCGGTTCTGGTTTAATGCCCGACGCAGAGATTTGGGATAACGAAAGCGATCGTCCAGGGGAATCAGCGTGCGGTGACGGCTGGTGTACCAACCCAAAGTGTCCCCAGACTCGTCCGCCATTAAAAAATAGCCCTGAGCATAACCCTCAATAATGGCGGGGAGATTGAACCGGCTCTCCATTAATTGGGCAACCCCTTACTGTGCAGAGACTGTGTTTCTCGATTGTACCCGCCAGGAATTTCGGCGGAACGGTGGCGATGAAAGGGCGCCTTGCACCTTACACCCAGTTACCTGGTGTGACTCCATCGCCCGTTGCCAACGTTTCTATGCTTTCTGGATTGGGGTATCCGCTTAAAGCGGGACAGATAAGAGGATACAACAAGGAACTGTGGTTCTTTTTGTCCCGCCTTGCGGGGGTAGCCCTGGATTGCGGATCTGACAGTTGTGGATCTGACAGTTGTGGATCTGAAAAACACCTGGTTTGCCATACCAACAGCCCCCGGAGTCCAGATGTTTGCCAGACAGCCAGGATCGGGGCAAGCCTGTAGGCTGCAGCCTGTGATCTGGGTATTCTCGTTTGTACAACCTAGGTGGGTCGGTTCGACACCCGACGAAGCCCCAGAATGACTTTTGTAAACAGCACTTTCTTGCCATGATAGAAAGCAGAGAGGCCAGTTCAATACAGCAAGCTGGTAGGATCTCGGTCATGAGGCAGTGGGCGATCGCAATTGGCATTAACCAGTATCAGTTCTTCCAACCTCTAGCTTACGCACAGCAGGATGCACTGGCTTTGCGGTCATTTCTGGTTAAGGAAGCCGGTTGTTCTGCCGAGGATTGTTTGCTGCTGACGGAAACTGCGCCTCTGGCCTGGGGACAACGCACCACGCCAGATCGCACGACGATTCTGGGCTGGTTGGACTGGTTAGGCCAGCAGATGCAGCCAGAAGACCACCTGTGGTTTTTCTTTAGCGGTTACGGCGTTTGCTATCAGGGCCAGGATTACCTGGCGCCGATTGATGGCAATCCCCTCGACATTCCCGCCAGCGCCCTGGCAATCACGGACATCATTCACAAACTACAGCATTGCTCCCCCGCCAACCTCTTGCTGCTGTTGGACATGAACCGGAGCGAAGGGGGGCTTTCCCCAGCCACCGTCGGCATTCAGACGGCCGAGATCGTGCATCGGCTGGGCATCCCGACCATTCTGTCCTGTAAACCCGGCCAGTTTTCTCGAGAAACGATGGCGCTGGGCCAGGGACTCTTTACAACCGCCTTGTTGGAGGGATTGCGGCAGGAGTCTTTCGTAACAGTTGCAGACCTGGATCGATACCTCAGCGATCGCCTACCGGAACTGAGTCAGACCTATGGGTGTTCCGTTCAGCAGCCCTATACACTCTGTCCACCCGATCGCCGCCAGCAGCCCTTGCTGTGGCTGGGTGCAACAGACCCTCGAGCCGAACCGCTGCCGACGATCAAGCGTCCCTGGCCAGACTGGCGTTTGGTGAAGCCCGAGTGGGTTGGTTCGACAATCGACGAAGCCCCAGGGCGATCTAGCCTGATCGGCACTGCGGCAGCAGACAGATTGGGCCTGGAATCCCCCAGTGCGGCAGTGCTAGACAGCCACCCCCTGGAGTATCTTGATCTAGCCGATCGTCCTGCCGATGCAGCGATCAACCTGCAAACAGAGTCCCCACCATCACCCGATATCTGGCTGGATGACCAGTTCGCAGCAGGGACATTGGCCAACAGCAACGGAACTACCGCTCCAGATCAGGCAATGGCGGGTCAGCCGTCAGAGCTTGAACCGACGACGCACCCACTCCTCGCTTCCCTGTCCCCAGTTGATCCACTGCCGGATGCGGCCGGACCGTCAGATCCCTTGTTTGGGCGGCGACTCTTAACCTGGAGTGGGTTGATCAGCGGCTTTTTGTTAGCAGGGGTGTTGCTGCGTAACTGGCAGTTCATCCAGGGTGACATTGTCTCGGTTGCCCAAACCCCAGAGGCTCGACTGTCCCAACCCATCCCCCAGCTCACAGGTAAGGAAGCAACTGGAATTTCTGGAGCGTCCACTTCCAGGCAAACACCAGCCCCTGAAGCCCCTCCATCCCCCATTCCAGTTCCCGCTCAGGCCAATCAACTCAACGCCCCAGTTTCCTTGCTGGCGGCAGCACGGGCCAGAACCCTGGTTAAAACCACCCAGGCATCTCCCTTCTGGTATGCCATTCAGGATGCCCGTCGGATTCCGGCAAACCATCCGGAGTATCGGTTAGCGCCGATGGCGATCGCCGAATGGAGCCAGGACATCCTCAATATTGCCCATCAGCGGTTTACCCTTAAGGACTACGACAATGCCATCCTGGCAGCCATTCTGGTTCCGCCAGACCAACCGATCTATATGGAAGCCAGAGCCGTAGTAACCCAGTCCTGTCCGTTGGTGCTGCAACAGCCTGCCAGAAATCCCATCCAACAGCAACGTGTGGACGCCATTTGTCGGCTTCCTTAAGCCACCCAACCGTCCAGCGGCCCAACTGCCACCAGGCCAAATCCCATTCAGCGGCACCCCGTTCAATCTACTTGCTATGTCGCTGTAGCTGGGTGCAACAGGTCGGTGGCGAGACAAAACACCAAACCAGCCTCGGCCTTTGACCGATCAACCTTATCCTCAGCGTTCTGGCTAAGGCTTTATTAGCCCATGCCTGGAATCAGGCCGGTGCTGAGGCGTTTCAGCGCCGCATTGGCCACATCGGCATAGCGCAGTTCGCCACAGAGAATTTGACCAATCCGGGCGGTTGCAGCTGGCCGCTTCACCCCTAGCTTGTAGCCAATACCTGGCATCCGATAAAAGACCCCAGCTAGACGTTGGGCCCACAACATGTCGGTGCCCCATTCGTCATTCACCACCTGGGTGTAGGTCTCCAGGGCAGACAGATTGCCAGCCAAAGCCGCATCGATCGCCTCGGCGGCCTTGACCCCGGAAAAAACGGAGGGGCGGATCCCCTCAGCCGTAAATGGATCGGCCACACTGGCAGCATCTCCGGCCAAGACTGCATTTTGGGTGTGCAGTTTTTGCGGCCCGTCCCACATGCCAATGGGATGGATAAACATCTGAGCCGCAGTCACATCCAGACCGGCTTTGCGGGCATAGTCCTTAAGCTGATCATTCAGGTTGGTGGGTTCATTGCCTCGGAAGGTGGAAATTCCCAGAGAATATCCTTCTGCTTTGGGGAACTGCCAGATGTAGCCGTTCTTCACCATGCCAAATTCAAACCGGGCATTGCGGGAGTCAACCGCCGTTGCAGGGGTTTCCAGCGTTGCTCCCATCCGGCGTTTGGTTTCTTTAAAACCCAGCCACTGGCCCATTGGACCCTTGGCCCCATCGGCGGCAATCAGATAGCGGCCCATCACGGGACCGTTGACCGTATTGACCTGCCAGTGATCCTGCTTAAACTCAATGCCAGTTGCTTCTGTGTTGTCCTGCAGAACTGCGCCTTGCTTTTGAGCCTGTTGCACCAGGAAGTGGTCAAACACATCTCGCCGCACCATCCACATGGGTTCGGCGGTGGTTAGTTCTGCATCCACCGGGTCATCCAATTTCCAGGTGTAGCGGATGTTGTTGACTTTCAGGGCAATCGCTGGGGAAAAGTCAAAGTCAAACCACTGGGCGATCGCCGGAGAGACACCGCCGCTACAGGGCTTATAACGGGGCAGAGCCTGCTTTTCCAGAATCAGCACCGAGCGTCCCCGTTTGGCCAGATGATAGGCTGCGCTAGCACCAGCTGGCCCCGAACCCACGACGATGCAGTCATACACCATGCAAAAACCTCCGGATAGCTTATGAATTACCAATAATCAGACAACGCCAGCAACTGATTTGCCAGTTGGTTAGGGTGCCATATCCCACTAACAATCAAACTTGCTCAAATTCTGGAGCCACCTGCCGGGTGCTGAGACTAGGCCAATCTTTGAGCCCGCATATTTGGGCAGAGGCCGCAATCCATTAAGACAACCTTTCAAGAATCATCAGCATCACTAACAAGAACAACTGCTCCGGCGGAACCCAACTTTGACATCTGTTTGCCTGTGAATCGACGACGCTGGATCAATCAATCACATTGGGCAACCCTGCTTGACCTATTATGCCGGTCAATCTATACGAAAAGTAAAAAGTTTCAGCTAGTAGCTGGGAATTGCGCATGAAAGTTGAATAAAGCCATGGGGAGACCATCGGCATCTATCGCGTCGCCGTGTGCAACCTGGCCAGACGAGTCAGACGCCTAGCCAGTCTTGGCATTAGACCAATCACCTTGGCCGGAGCGTTCTGACCAAAGCGATATACATCGATGACCCTGGTTCAACCCTGATTAATCATTCGCACCATCCGACAGCAGGATCCGGTCAACAAACTTCTCAATTAATTGGTTGGAGATGGCGGTTTCCGTTTGCAGGTTTTGCAAAATCGCCCTGAGCGCCTCCGAATTGTCCAAATAGCGAGTTTGATAGCGCGTAATGCGAGCAACCAGGTCATCCGGATCGACTTCTGGATGAAATTGAAAGCCGTAAAACGGTCGGTCTACCATTTTGAAGGCATGATAGGGACAGCGATCGGAATAGGCCAGCAAGGTGGCATCCTGAGGCATAGTTATGGCCCGTTCCTTATGGCCGGCCACCGCCCAAAAGCCATCCGGCACATCGTGAAATAACACATCGGTGCTGGCCGCTTCCGTCAACCAGAGGGGATAGGTGCCCATCTCCATGTTGTCCTTATCAACCATTACCCGCCCCCCCAGGGCTTCAACAGCGGCCTGAAAGCCGAAACAGGAGGCAAAAACGGGGATTGCCTGCTGCAAACAATAGACCAGCAGTTGCTTGGTCGGTTCCACAAAGGGATACTGGTCTGGGCGCGTCACCGTAGCATCACTGGAGCCACCCACAAATAGGGCATCATAGGCATCAATGCAGCCTGGTTCAAACTCTGGGGTGGCAAACACATCCAGAACATCCAACTGTTCCGGTTGCAACCGACTGAACCGGGCAAATTCATCCAACTCCTCCAGACGAGTCTCGGTGTCGTCCCGAATCTGAAGGAGAAGCACTTTGAGTTGCGATCGCTGCTTGGCCATGACGCAGAAGGAAGTTCCTACCGAATGAAAATAACATCTCTCACAACCTTGTCGGAGCAACCTGTTTCCCACAATCCTGAAATCAAGAAAAAGGTGATGCTGGGGTCCGGCGATTTGCCCCACCTGACCAATTTTTCCCAGGCCCGCTTTGCTCCCGGTCAGGCGGCTGTGGCCCATTCCCATCCGGATATGTGGGAAGTGTTCTTCGTGTCTGAGGGGGAGGGCGTCATTGCCATTGATGGCGCCGCCTATTCTCTCCAACCTGGCACCTGCGTTGCCGTCGCACCAGGGGAAGTCCACGAACTGAGCAATCCGGGACCGGCAGAGCTAATTGTTACCTATCTGGGCCTGCGCGTTTGAGTCAATCAACACTGGCGTTACGGACGGGCTTCCGGCGACGCCGCTTCAGCCAATCGGGCGAGATCAGCCCCTGGGGAAAGAACAGAGTGCCCAGAACAATCAACAGGCCAAAGATAATCAAACGGCCATCTCGGAAAAACTGAGCCAGCCACAGTGGCAGACCGGGAATATCGGCCAGCGCCCGCAAAACTTCCGGCAAGGCCGTGAACACCATACCGCCCAGGATCGGCCCCAGATAGGTGCGGGAACCACCGATCAACACAAAAGTGAGATAAACAATACTGGCATCAAAGGTTCCCTGACGGGCATTCCAGGTATTCAAGAAATGGGCGCTGACCACCCCAACCATGCCAGCCAGGATGGCCCCCAGCGTAAAGGCCAGCACCTTGTAGTAGGTGGGATTGATGCCCATGGCATCGGCGGCCAGTTCATCCTCGCGAATTGCGGTCAGGGCCCGGCCCACCCGAATATTTTCCAACCGATAGACAAAAAAACCACTCAGGGCCAGCAGAGGTAAGGCGATCCAAAGATATCCAAGGGGTGTCGCAAACGGCTGGGGAATGCCGAAAATACCGACCGCTCCCCCCGTGATTTCCAGATTCAAACAAAGGATGCGTAGGATTTCCACAAAGGCAATGGTGGCGATCGCCAGATAGATGCCGCGCAGTCGCAAAGCTGGGATACCCACGGCAATGCCCAACAGGCCACAGACTAGGACCGCCAGGCCCATCTCCAACAACAGCAGCAGGATAGGAAAGGACTGTCCGGCCGGAATCACAAACACCTGGGTGGAAAGGATGGCGGCAATGTATCCCCCCAGGGCATAAAACCCTGGACTAGCCAGGGACAACTGACCGGCCATCAACGGCAGGTACAACGACAACCCCAGCATGGCCCCCAGCAACATGGAAACCAGCAGAAACCCATAGGTTGAAAGGAAATCAGCCATCGCTGCGATCGCTCCATTATTTGTAGCTATTCTCACCTGGAATGTCTCATCAGCGGATCGGTGGATTGGACGATCTGCATGCCAGCCGCCGCAAAGCGCTGGAAGGCGGCATTGGCCTGATCGGTAAAGTCCACCAGGCCAGGTATCACCACTGGCGAGGAACAATCTTCCAGCAGGTGAACCCTGCTAGCCAGACCAGGATCAACAGCCTGAATTTCCGCCAGCAGATCCGCCACACTCCAGGCGACACAATGACTCTTGGCCTGACCGGCCACATAGAGGGCATCAAAGGCTAACAGATGTTGGATCAAGCCGACATTTTTCTGGGCGATCGCTCGGCCGCTGGGATGGTGCATTACCTCCGGTCGCAACACGGAATAGTGTTCGGTAAGTGGATGGTTCCCCTTGATTTCGAAGCGGGTCTGTTGCTGGCGGGCGATCGCATGAAAGAAACAAGCCTCTTCCACCGCGGACACCAGCGCATGGCCAATGCCACCCAACATCGAGTGATAGGGCCAGATCATCAGGGGATACTGGCCGGACTGACTCAGAGACTGGACATAGTGCAGGGTGTAAGCTTCCAGGGAAACCTGATCCGGCTCAGGCAGGCTGGCCATAATTCTGGGATTAATCCGCCAGACCCCTTGCTGCACGTCCTGCGCAGCGATCAAGGTCATTGGCGACGGATGTTCACCGGCTGCATTCACCCAAAAAATGGGATGGAAGATTTGAATCGCCGTATGGGTGTCCAGGGTCGGAATAATTTCCGTGATCAAGCCCAGATTGCGATAGATAAACTCACATAACCGGCAATTATCCTGCACCGCCCCCAGACCCGATTGGCCCCCCACGAATAGTTCAAACCCAGGAATGCAGAAGGTGTTCTGGACATCAACCAGCAGTAGCCCGATGCGCAGATGGTCCGCCGCTGACGGTTGCAGCCCGTACTGTTTAGCCCAGGCTTCGGCCGCTGCCGCCCGTTCCTGATAGGGCACCCGCCAGACCTGTCCAACCCTGGTTCGGTCGAAATGAACCGGCATGGGAAGCTCGATTCCAAGGGTCATGGGTTTTGCCTCGCAGTCGGATCCAATAAGTCAAGTGTACAATAAACACCAAGCCTGGATCATGTTCATCATCCATCAGATACCCATGCCTTACACCTACGACTATCCCCATCCGGCTGTGACGGTCGATTGCGTCATCTTTGGTGTGGATCAGCCAACAGTTCTGCAGGTTCTCTTGATCCAACGCAAAATTCCTCCCTTTGCTGGGGCATGGGCCTTGCCCGGCGGCTTTGTGGGCCTGGATGAATCGCTGGATGAAGCGGCTCGGCGAGAACTGGCGGAAGAAACGGGCCTCAAAGACGTATTTTTGGAACAGCTCTATACCTTCGGTACGGTCGATCGCGACCCACGGGAACGGGTGATCACCGTTGCCTACTATGCCCTGGTGAATTTAACCGAGCATCCTGTCCAGGCCGACACCGACGCCAGTGATGCTGGCTGGTTTCCCCTCGATCGCCTGCCGCCACTGGCCTTCGACCACGAACTGATTCTGGAACGAGCGATCGCCCGCTTGAAGGGCAAAATTCGCTATGAACCGATCGGGTTTGAACTGTTACCCCGCAGGTTCACCCTGACCGAACTGCAAAAGCTGTACGAAACCATCCTGGGCCAGCCATTGGATAAGCGCAATTTTCGCAAAAAAATCCTGGCCATGGGCCTGTTGCGATCGCTGGAAATATTTCGGACCGGCGTTGCCAATCGCGCCGCCCGCCTGTACGAGTTTGACCTGGAGACCTATCAGCGCTTGAAACAAGACGGGTTTAGTTTTGAACTGTAATCAATTCGCCCATCAAGATTCAGTCTGGTTTGCGGTTCCACATTTGTCGTTTAATCAGCCATTCGCCAGTCAACTGCCTTTGTAGGAGCCAGGTCACCGTCAACTGGAAGTTAGAGGGATTGCCATCAGCATGGGCTACCATGCAAACTTCAACATCCGCAATGCCGTACATCCAATCCTCGGCGATTGACAGCGCATCACGAGGGGTAAATTTCACATTCCATTTCGCCGCGTCATAATCGGCCTGTTCACCCTTTTGAATCTGCGCCGGACCATACTCAGGATTTGCCCCTGGGGGCATACGAATCGCATCCTGGGTAAAGAGTCGGGCATAGGTCGCCGAGTCACTCGCGTTGACAGCACTTGAATAAGCCTGGCACATGCTTTTGAGTATGTCATCTGCGATGAGCATCGCTTTATCCTCCCTATGTATTAGTTTGTCTTAGTTTGGCGTTCCTCCCTTAGGCCGATCCCCTTGCCTGACTGTGATAGGTTGCAAAATCTTTTCTCATTTCAAGAATTCACCCCGTGGCTGTCAGCCTTCCCGGCGGACATCCCCTGGTTGGAAAGGTTTGCGAATGGTAAACGAAATCACCTTGCCTGGCTGAGTTGTGGATGGCGCGACGGTTGGTGACTGACTGTCCTGAATGGGCTGGGTTTGGCGAGTAGGTAATTCAGGGTCTTCGTACTCCGGGTGAAACGGCAGATCCTTCAGTTTCTCGTAATTAGAAATCACCGCCAGAAAAACCCCACCCAAAATAAACACCGGCAAGGGCAGGGAAAACTTTTGGATCCATTGCAGCAACTCCGCCGCACCAAACAATAGAACAAAGCAGGTAATCCAGACTTTCATTGCCTCAGGATCTTGTCCAATACGTGTGACCAACTACCTCGCAGGATACCCGATCTTTCAGCCTCTGGGTAAATCTGCTGGCCATTGCAACTGGAAAGATAGCCAATACTCGAGTTGAACCTGTCGGGTGTGGACTGGCACTCAACCCTGTTTTTGGCAACGGCTACGACGGAGAAACCTATGGTTCTACTTTGTGAGATCCTGGGACACAGCCATAACCGCCGTTGCGCTGACGAATCACGGAGGTGGCACCCTGGCATACCA
>CAZBTL010000001.1:49802-54601 GCA_964494755.1 uncultured bacterium
GTGTAGGGTCTCCTCTCCAGTTCCAGCAATCACTCCTTTCCAGGCCACGCCAACATAATCAATGCGGGCACAAGGTTTGCTCCGAATGCACTTTTCCATTCCCCTTCGCCATAGACTTTCATGCCCGTTGAATCAATCTCTGAAAAGCCCCATTCCCTGAAATCGAGTGCATTGTTGTATTTATTTATAGTTGCTCCTCAACCGATACCGCGACAATCGCGGGTCTGGATGCAACAGGCGCATTCCTCCCAGCGACAAAATCCAGACAGACATGGCAACCCAGTGAATCAGGGTAATCGTCCAGAGAGAACCAGTCAGCCAGTAGGCAAGGGTGCAGGCGGTTCCCAGAAGCGTGTACAGGGTTAAGACAAGGGGAGTGGGGATGAGGGGATAGCGCGATCGTCGCTGAACCAATCGGATATACAGCCATTGGCAGCCAACAAACAATCCCAGGGAGAGCAACGCCCACGACCACCAACTCCAGGCCGGA
Source organism: uncultured bacterium (assembly GCA_964494755.1). Classification (GTDB taxonomy): domain Bacteria; phylum Cyanobacteriota; class Cyanobacteriia; order Leptolyngbyales; family Leptolyngbyaceae; genus CAZBTL01. Next base: position 50,293 of record CAZBTL010000001.1, read on the forward strand.
AACCATTCTTTGGGATAGGGAATCATCAACACGCGAAAGATGTATTCCTGAATCAAAGCAGGGACGAACAATAACCGGATCAGCCATCCCAATTGGCGATGCCAGGGAACCGGCCAGGGAGACCAGCGGAACAGGCCCTGGAACTTTCCTAACGGGTAGGCGATCGCGGCAAAACCCAGCAGTACGCCCAGTGTTTCCAACCAGTTAACCCAACTGGGAACCGTGACGCCACCAAACGTCCGAATCACCAGATAGGCGAGGGGTGGAATTTGAGTACCGGGAATCGTCCAGGCCCCCAGTAACAGGGTCGGCTCCAGGGGGGCAACCAGGGGATTTTTGCCGCCGATGTTATTGGGACGCAGAAACCAGAGTTCGGCACCGTTGTTGAGGAACAGCATACTCAGCTCATCATGGGCCTGGCGGGGCAGGGCGGTGCGCCAGCTAATCAGGCCAGTCAGCAGATTGCGAATCTGGAAATTATCGATGCTGATAAACTGCTGGTCTGACCCAACCCCGGTTAAGACATCGGCGTTATGTTCCCAGTCCCAGCGCACGACCCCCATCGGCGCGACCTGCTCTTTCAGGTCTCGACCTAACCTGACCAGTTTGCGGAATCGCTCTGTGGTGGGATGGGTAGGATTTTCGGCCATCCATTGCACCAGTTGCGGGTTTTGCTCAATCTTCTGGCGAAAGCGAACCAGGGTCATAAACAGAGCCTGGGCCGAATCTTGCACACAGGACGTGGCGGAAGTAATGGTGGAATTTCCGGTGCCATCGCCAATTCGATAGCGGGCACCCACCAGGCTAAGCTGGGCCAGTAGTTCGTTGTAGAAGGAAAGTTTGGTTGCCCCAAACTCATAGTCTGCTGTCAGGGTATCCAGTTTCACCAGCACATCAGAAAAGGGTCGGTTAAACACAAACCCTCGCTGAAAGTTGCTCATGTAATTTGGCAAGGTATTGCCGCCAGACAGGGTGCCATTGCCACCATTACCAAAGACCTGCAGGTAGGCGTAGTCGATGATGGGTTGATTCGTGAATGGGTCGATAATGATATCTCCTAAGCCGAAGGAGAAGTGACCCGCATAAGTCCCCAGAATATATCTTTCAGCATGCGGCCCCGGCCCCCCTCGTCCGCCATAGAGATGGATGACGAAGACCCGATCTCCAACTTTCCACTTGGCCTGAGCCTCTTCTGGCGATCGGGCACTGGCATCCAGTAGAACTGTTTGCACGGTGCCATCGCGTTCGACGTAGTTTCTCCAGTTCTCAAAGTTGATGTATTTTAGTCCCTGCCGGAATCCCAGCACTGTTTGTTGCGGTTGCGGCAGGAGCAGCGATCGCGGCTGCATCGCCTGCACCGTAAACACTCCCGCTTGATTCTTCGCCCCAAAGATATACCAGCCATCGGTTCCTGCCGGAGACTGAGCCAATTCCCGTGTGCTCATATTGAACACGCCCTGATAATCGGCAGGTTGTTGGGGAATCTGAATCACTTCCTGAGGCCCATCAAATTTGCCTGTGGTCAGGTTGTAATGCTGCACTCGCATCAAGGGGCTGACACAGGGCGGATCGCCGGGACACTGTTGCGGTACGTCCTGGGGATTGGGGGGTGGCACAGGTTCCAGATATTTCACCAGAGCGACGAAGCGACCCGTATTCATGAAGGGTTCCCGGCTGACACGAAGAGTCGGTAAGTTGGGAAGTTTAAGCTCTGCGTTTTGAGTTGGGGGAGTGTCCTGGGTCATTTGTCCTGGGTCATTGGCAGAGGACGGAGGACGAACAACAGAGGGCGAATTTTCTAGCACCACGGCGCCCTTCAACACCACCTCGATATCATTAAACGGACGACCGCCTGCGAGGGATTGCATGGGGCCGACCTGCTTACGGCCATTCAGCCGGATGGGAGCGATGATGCCAGACTGAAAAGCTTTTTCGGCGGCCGGGGTGAACCGGACATCACGGGAGGCAACTCTGACGTAGTCCTGCACGCGGGGTGCTTGAGTCCAACCAAGGCGGACGATTTTGCCGACTAAATCCTTATGTTCGGCGGGAGCGGCATAGACTTCCATCCAGCTCCAATCGGTTTCGTTCAGTTCTTTGGTGAGCTGTTCATATTCGGCTTCGGAGGGTAGAATCAGCCGCCCGACCCAATCTCCAACCGGACGGTAAACGTTAGAAGGGGGAAACTGGACAGGAGGATAATAACTGGGTTGATTGAAGGGAGCTTGAACGGTGGAGGAATACTGGGAAACTGGAAGGGGGTCGGGTACGGGGGATGATTGAGACAGCGGATGAAAGCTCGCGATCGCAACCACTGCCAGCAGCAGGGTCAGCAGGACCCGCAGCGATCGGCCCAATTTCTGCGATCGAAGTTTCATCTTGAATGTCCTCATAGGAATACCCCTAAGTTGGTGCACAGTTCACCCAAAATACCTGTGAAAAACCGAGGCAGAAAGCAGCAGGAAAAAATTCTGGCTGGATTTTATAGAATTATCCAGGAAATTGTAGGGGCACAGCATTCAACAATTCAAATTTGGACTTCACTTAGCGTCCTGGACCGCATACTACGCCTTGGCAGTAGATGTTTGTGGTATAGCTTCCACCCCAGGGGCATTTCATTCTTAAATGACACGGGAAATGGTAGTAGAATGGCTCCGCACCTGAATGCCAGGAATACCTAATACTCTTACCATCCTCATCCCGGCCACTGTCCAAACTCAACGCGCAATCCCATGTACCTCGGATGCGTCTAGCGATACCTCGAAGTCTAGTGAGGGTACCAGGGGGGATAGCTCGAGAAGGAGAGATCTGCTTTTGTTGGAGAAACTTAGCGCAGTGGAGGAATTCGTTAATTTGGCTTTCTGGAAGGGGTTGAGTCAGTTAGTAGAGTTTCTCGGTGAAGGATTAAGTTCATGATTTAGCTCCTTCAGTTTGACGTTTGGCCGTCTTCCTCGGTGCGGTCTAGGTCATTTTGGCGTACATCTGAAACAGCTTTTCTAGCCGTATAGCCGTATCAGGTGTAGCTGCGAGTTAGACGGGAAGTAGCGTCTAATCAGCAAAAACATTACGCAGGCAGTGACTTTTCCATCTCTGTTACGACCTGGCTAAGCGGGAGGATACAGATATCAGGATTGTAACGTAGGCTTCCTACGAGGCCATGAATACCCCCGCAAGCTCGGAATAGAAATTCGTCTAGTGCTCGCTCTGCATGGTTTCCCAGAGCGCCATTACCAATTGCTCCAAGCGGGTGACCCATCATCGGTATGGGACATAAAACCCCGCACTTTTTCCAAAGTTCAGCGGCAATATGACATACATCTGCGTGGACGAAGTGAACTATATGGGGAGTGACAGCACTTAATTTACTTAATTTCCAGAAGTCGGCATTCAGCAAAATCCATTCCGATATCGCACCTCCAACGATTCCATGGATTTTTGTGTCATGCAAAAGTTCATGGACTGAATCGGATATGATTGCTGACACTGATTTCTGTTGTTCAGAACTCAAACTTCGGATGAATGCTCCAGGGGGGTTGACAATGAATGGAAGGAATTTCTTTTGCCGCAGAGCCTCGTAGCATACGGTCAAGAGATTCAGGCGGATCATAGCCTTAACATTTTGCCGGATGGAGTGATTCGAAGAATCACTAAAATGGTTGAAGTTTAGATAGGTATAGTTGAGTATTTTAAGGTTTGTTGTTTCCACTGTATTAACACTATTTCTACCAGCGAAGTGAAAGATAGATGAAGGCAGCATCATCGTAACTAGATTGCATTTCATTTGGTAGTCGAGAAAACTACCAGACAAACCAGCTTTTACTTTCAGGATATCTACTACCTGGTCATACTGAAGCGAAGAGTCGTCATAGACGACGTATGCTTCTTTTTTGAGGCTATCGATATCTGGGAGTGGGATTTGAATTCCTTCGTACTCAATAGATCGTATTCTGCCCTGGTTCCACAGTTCCAGAGGACTTTCGGGGGCGAATTGATAAATCGAACCATGATCGTGAGGACCATTCACCATAAAGCGAGCAAATCTCCTCAGTTCCGCGTTCCTCTCCGGACTGCGGGAGAATAATCCGCTGATGGGTGTACCGTCCAGCATCAGCTTGCCTTCAGTAGACGAGAAGTAAGGCTCTTTCATACAAAAAACCTTTGGGGGCGATTTAACACCCCAATCGAAATGCTCCGTAAAGAGTTCCTCCCTGACGCAAACGATTGAATCAATCCCGCCTGCAGCGGAGGCTCTGATCCAACGAAAATCTCAACCAGCAACTCATAAACAAACAAGTATTGAGAACGCTAC
>CAZBTL010000002.1:0-48690 GCA_964494755.1 uncultured bacterium
CTGGATGGCTCCCGCAGACCAGCCGCACGAAAACTTTGTCTTCCCTGAAGAGGTATTGCCTCGCGGTAACGCTCTCTAAGGTCAGACAGTCTTATAGCTCTAACACCCCCATTCTTTGCAATGGGGGTGTTTTTTGTCTACCCTTCTTCAGGCGACTGTGTTATTCTATGCTTCAAGTGGCAATGCTCCTGGCATCCACGACTCTAGACCTTTTGAGACTTTGTCCGCTTAGGCGAAAGGAGGTGATGCCCATGGTAGATAGTAGTAAATGCATGGGTCATCAAACTGGAGTTATCCGGCTGTGCGCCGGGGCTGTTCTGTAGCAGTCAGCCTACTGCTGAATTTCAGCAAGTTGCTGGGCCAGCGATAGATTCCTCCCGGCAGTCAGGTTCCAGTTTTGATAGACCAACTAGACCGCTCCTATCCCCAGGACTTTGATTTGCATCAGAGTTCTTTGGTAGGAGCGGATAGTTTTTTAGGGCGCTTTGGCTAGTGCAGCGTCAACTCTAGAAATTAGGGTTTGTAGTCAGCGCTTCAGCGCTAAAGCGCCGACTACGAGCCAATGGGTTCACCTTAAAATTAGGGTTTGACAGAACACTAGGTCTGTTTGGCGATCGCCTGCAGCTTCAAACTGCTCAATCATCAAGGATGATCCATTGCCTGGCATTCCGATTTCCTCCCTAGCCCTGATCCAGTTAGCAATCAAGGATTTCGGAGGGATAAAAAAAATCCTCTGACAGGTCTGTCAGAGGATAAGTCCAACACTTGGAGAAGAAAGAGAAAGTTGACAACTCAAAAACCTAGTCCGAATCAGAGATCTGCAGCCAGCCGAAGTTGTAACGTGCCAAGGCCCAGATCCTTGGCAGACAGGGCATGGGTTTCAAATAATGCCATCATGTCGCGAAATTGAGGCTTACCACGATTGGCGCCTGTTAAGCCTTTAGCAATAATCAGGCCACAAACTCCCTTGGTCTTCTTGCAACGCTGTTCCCACTTTTTACGGGCTGCTCTGTGAGTTGGATCGGTTTCGCCAAATTCCCCAAACAAATGCAGATCCCCATTACCGGTTTGCAGCAGACCCAGATCGTAGCGATCGCCAGCGTAGGGGTCCTCCCCCGGATTAAAACAGATGGCGGTTAGTCCACCAGCGTCCTGCAATTCCTGGATCAAAGTTTTAGCCTTTGGTCGCGAAGTCTGAATCATGACCACTGGCAAGCCGTCCCCAACCTGCTTCGCTTCACAGGGCTGGTGATAGTCGGCTCCCATCCGCAGCATTTCCAACATGTCCCAGGGAAGCACCCCCAAACTCAGGAAAGAATTAGCCGGAATCAGGTCATCTCGAACCGTCGGGAAATCAGGTCCATCAGAGGATTCGTCGTTGGTCATCTGCAACAGTTCAACAGCCAGATCCGGCAGGCTAGAGACCGTCACAGTCAGGGTGTTTTTTCCCTCCGGTGCTTCTGCTGCCGCTGGCACAGGAATCCGATATCGACCGGTCAGCGCCGGAAATTGGGAGGTTCCAAACTTGCTGCGGTGCTGTCGCATAAACCGTTGGAGGGCTTCCATTGCCACCATTAACGCAGCGGCTTCCTCTTCATAAATAGAAGCCCGTAAACCTTCCAGGGGATGCAGGCTGCCAAAGACTGGTTTGATCTTGGCTGGCGGCAAACTGCCTAAATCGTATGCCTCCGAGGCCATATCCGGATTGGCCGCTTCAAAGGTAACGAACAGGCAATCCTGAGCTAGGAAGGCTTCTTCCATCTCCTCCATCGAGTCATCAGACAATGCCCGTTCACGGAATCGCCTCAGGGAATCCAGCGATCGGTACAATAGAATGCCATACTCCATGCCCAGCATGCCCATGACCGACGCATAGAGCGTCCCCACATCCCATTGATTCACCTCCACTGCCAGAATTTCGTGATCAGCCAAAACCTCCCAGGGGGCCACCTTCCAAAGTTCCAGCGCCTTTTCCAGCAAACTATTGGCATAGGCCGGAGGCAACTGGGGCGAACGAGTTCCCATCGCTTCCTGGAAACTGCGAAATAGTTCATCGATCAGGGGCAATTCCGGCACATAGTCCAGGGCGATATCCAGATCCTGTAAAACCCCTCGCAGGTAAAACAACAGTTCCCGATTGCTGACCACAATCTTTTGAGGACGGGCTGGCATACACGGACTGTGGGGTTGTTCCATGCCTCGCAACAGGGTGCGCACCATCACTTCCTGCCCGGCATCCGCCGGTACCACATCCATGGCCCGTACCGTGCCCTGGGAGCCATCGACCCAGAGAATACAATCTCCCCGCGGCTCTTCCGCACCAGACCCGCCCCTGAAAGACAGATCTTCAGAACCCCGAATGTCCACCTCCAGCGGTCGGCGATCGCCCTCCCACACACTCGGAATTTGAGGCAGCTTTTGGAGACGGCGGCGGGTCGTTTGGTTCAGTGCAGTCATACAAACAATTGGTAGGGAGGAGTAGCCATCAAGTCAGCTCTGTCACCATGGGTATGGCTAGATATTCATCATATATCCGTACCGGAATACGGACAGGAGATTGCCAGGTATCGCTAAAATCCGTAATGCTTGAGCCGTGGGGAACTAGAGGTCAGACCATGATTGCAACAGGCATCGCCCCAGAGCATTTACAGGAAAGAGCCTGATAGCAAAGGGTATTAGCCTTTGAGCCATTTCAAACAGCCGCGAAATTTGCCGTAAGCTTGATAGTATGGAAGAGCAGACTGATGCAACGCCGACGGATCAAGCCAGAAAGCGAATCAAATAAGGAGTTTTATACACCCATGACACAAACCGCTCAGTCACAGCGGGGCATTCAGATGACGGAACAGGCCCTGAAGCACGTTTTGATGTTGCGGAACCAACAAGGCAAGGACCTTTGCCTGCGGGTTGGGGTGAAGGGCGGAGGTTGCTCCGGAATGTCCTACACGATGAATTTTGAAGATCCCAGCAATATCCAGCCAACGGATGAGATCTATGACTATGACGGCTTTCAGGTCGTCTGCGATCCCAAGAGCCTGCTTTATCTATATGGGATGGTGCTGGATTACAGTGATGCCCTAATTGGCGGTGGCTTTCAGTTCACCAATCCCAATGCCAATCAGACCTGCGGCTGTGGCAAGTCCTTCTCTGCTTAGGAGATCTTGCTGGTTGACAGTTTCCGCTTCTCAATTAGCCCAAGGGTGAAGGTGGCGGGTATTTGTCTGCCCCATCTTCACCCTTTCGCTTGGTTTCGAAATCATGCCTGACCTTTTGTAAGGATCTTTGTTGATTGACTCTATGACTCAGACTGTTGAAGCCTTGTTTGACGAAGGTATTGAACGCTATAAGGCTGGAGAAACTCCGGATTCCCTGATTCCCCTCTTCAAAGAGGTGTGCGATCGCTCCCGTAAAAACAGTTCTGCCTGGACCTGTCTGGCCTGGCTGTATCTCTTGTCGGACAAACCCAACGCAGCCTACGAAGCAGCCCAGAAAGCAGTCAAAATTAATCCCCAGGATCCCCAGGCCCGAATCAATCTGGTCCTAGCCATGTTGGATGCTTCCAAGTCAGGTGTGCGCCAACACATTGAAGCGGCGCAACAGGTCATGATGCTGGTGCCAGAACTGCAGCAGGAAGTGCAGCAAAATATTGCCGATGGTCTGGCTCGCAAAGCCAATTGGAAAAGCCTGGAGCGGGTGCAGGCCTGGTTGTTTGAGTCTTAGCATGCAATAAAGTTGACGGAATCCTATGCTGGCGAATCTAGAGTTTTCAACCCTGGCCCATTGGTCAGGCTATGCCACCATGTTTTTTGCTGTGCTGACGGTGGTGGCCTGGTTGCTGAAGTGGGGAGTCCGCTTTCGGCTAGTGGGCGTTACAGGTTTTATGACAGTTTTAACAGCGGGTCTGTTTACGCTCACCCTGAGTCTATATGACCGTCCAACCATTCCTGGGGCGGTACGGTTTAACCGCGTCTACGACATGGGATCCACAGAAGTGGTGATTGTGGTGCCAGCTCAAATTAGCGAATCGCAATTGGAAGCAACCCTGCAGCAAGCTGCGGCAGACCTCTTTTCCCCCGGACGGCTGTCTAGGGGAGACGGCAAAATGACCATTCGGGCCAGAGCCTTGCTGCATCCCCAGGCAGGGGTTTCCCAACCGGTTTATCTGGGCCAGATCCGACGATCGCTGGCGGTCCGAAATGACGACCACATGGAAATCCAGATTTTCCGGGATCAATTAGCCAAGCTGCCCCAGTCCGCAGCCTGAGGCTGTCACCGCAAAGCGGGACAGATAAAGAACACAGTTCCTTTCTGTATCCTCGCACCCGTCCCGGCTTAAGCGGATACCCAGACTGAACTTGAAAGAAATTTTACGATTGACGCACCACCCAAGACCGTAAACTAGATCATCTAGTAGTCTGGGGGTTATTGCGATTTAACATCGCCGTTGAAGTTCAAGCTGAATTTTTCACTCCACAGGATTAGACTGCACCTCCTTCTTTTCCCATCTGCTGGCCAATTATGTCGAATGTCTTTTGCTTGCCGCCGCTTACTGTTGCACCAGCCTCTGTGATTCGTGGTAGTGGGGTATTGGCTCAGGCGGGAGCAGCGATCGCCCGATTTGGCAAACGGCCCCTGATTGTCGGTGGAGAGCAGACCCTGACAGTTGTCCAACCCTGGCTAGACGCAGCCTTGCGTCAGACCAAGCTGAAACTGGCTCAAGCATCCTATACGCCGGATTGCAGCGAAGCCTCCCTGACGGCCTTACATCAAGCAGTCACGCGCCACCAAGCCGACCTGATTATTGCGGTTGGGGGCGGCAAAGCCATGGACGCGGGCAAATTGCTGGCCCATCAGTGTCAGTTGCCGGTGGTCACGATCCCCACATCGGCAGCCACCTGCGCCGCCTGGACTGCCCTGTCGAATGTGTATTCCGATCAAGGCGCTTTTCTCTACGATGTGCCCTTACCGCGCTGTCCCGATCTGCTGATTTTAGACTACGAACTGGTGCAGACGGCCCCACAACGCACGTTGGTGGCCGGAGTTGGCGACGCGATCGCCAAATGGTACGAAGCCTCCGTCAGCAGCGGTCATTCCCACCAAACCCTGTTGATTGCAGCGGTGCAGCAAGCCCGGGTGTTGCGCGATATCCTCTTGCAGAAGTCACTCCCAGCCCTGCAGGAACCCGGTGGTGCAGACTGGCGAGAAGTGGTTGATGCCTCCGTTCTGCTGGCCGGTGTCATTGGCGGCCTAGGCGGGGCCCAATGTCGCACTGTGGCTGCCCATGCGGTTCACAACGGCCTGACCCACTTGCCCGCTAGCCATCATCTGCTGCATGGTGAAAAGGTAGCCTTTGGCATCCTGGTGCAGTTGCGCTTAGAGGAAATGGTGCAGCGCAATCAGTTAGCAGCCAGTGCCCGCCAACAATTGTTGCAGTTTTATAGCCAGATTGGTTTACCGAAGGATCTGGGCGATTTGGGGTTAACCAGCATCTCCATTGCCGACCTGCAACAGGTAGCCGATCTCACCTGTGCCGCCAACTCGGATATCCATCGACTGCCCTTCCCTGTACAACCGGCGCAGGTTATGGCAGCCATGGTTTCCACAACCGCTCCTATTTCAGGGGTGGGGCGACGGGGAGAAAGGTTTGCCGTTGGGCCCACGGTGGCCACGGAGGAATCGGCGATGATCGAACTGGCCGCTTCCCTTGTCCCATCTGCAGACAACCCTGGTTCTCCTGTGACTAACAACGAGGTTTCGGAATGACTCTGGACTGGATTCAGCCTGCCGAGCGGCTACGGTCTTTGCCTCCCTATGTGTTTGCTCGCTTGGACGAATTAAAGCTACGAGCCAGGGAGCAGGGACTCGATTTGATTGATCTGGGCATGGGCAATCCGGACGGAGCCACGCCCCAACCGGTCGTGGAAGCCGCGATCGCGGCCCTGAAAAATCCAGCGAACCATGGCTATCCACCCTTCGAGGGCACCGCCAGCTTCCGCCAGGCCATCACCGATTGGTATCAACGACGCTATGGCGTCAAACTAGACCCGGACGGAGAAGCACTTCCCCTATTGGGTTCCAAAGAAGGACTGGCCCATCTAGCGATCGCCTATGTCAACCCTGGTGATCTAGTGCTGGTTCCCAGTCCGGCCTATCCGGCCCACTTTCGTGGCCCCCTGATTGCTGGGGGACAGATCCACAGTCTGATCCTGAAACCCGAAAATGATTGGCTGATTGATCTGGCCGCTATTCCCGATGCGGTGGCGAAGCGGGCCAAGATGTTGTATTTTAACTACCCCAGTAATCCCACCGCAGCCACCGCCCCCCGGGAATTCTTTGAGGAAATCGTTGCCTTCGCCCGGAAATACGAAATTCTGCTGGTGCATGATCTGTGCTACGCCGAACTGGCGTTTGACGGGTACCAACCCACCAGTTTGCTGGAAATTCCCGGCGCCAGAGACATTGGGGTCGAGTTCCACACCCTCTCCAAAACCTATAACATGGCCGGTTGGCGAGTCGGGTTCGTGGTGGGCAACCGCCACATCATCCAGGGTTTGCGCACCCTCAAAACCAATTTGGACTACGGCATTTTTGCAGCCCTGCAAACCGCAGCGGAAACCGCTTTACAACTGCCAGACGTTTACTTGCATGAGGTGCAAGCCCGCTATCGCACCCGGCGGGACTTTTTGATTGAGGGCCTGGCCGAACTGGGCTGGACGATTCCCAAAACCAAGGCCACCATGTATCTTTGGGTGCCCTGCCCGCCGGATAGTAACTCAACGGATTTTGCTCTGTCCGTTTTGCAGCAGACGGGCGTCGTCGTAACACCCGGCAATGCCTTTGGTAGCGGCGGCGAAGGATATGTCCGGATCAGCCTGATTGCCGACTGCGATCGCCTGGGTGAAATGTTGCGCCGCTTCAAACAAGCTGGAATCACCTATCCATCGGCTCGCCAGTCCGGTCGGCCTGATGTGTTAGAACCGCTGGCAACGGAGATTGCGACAAATTAGTTCGGTTTCACGGCTGGCTGTTCCGGTTAAATGCCGATACTGTCGTAATAGGGGTCAGCAAAGGTGGAGCTGCGAGTTTAATACTTACAGCCGGTATTCGGGTGTAAGGAACAGTCCATCTAACCATTCATCCATTCTTCGGAGTGAGATTGACTGACACAATCAAGAAAGGTTGCAGTGGATGAGGGGGTGGAACAGTTGCCCAAGTGGTTATTGCCAACATTGAGTGAGGTTTTGGCGCTTCATGATCCAACCTGGATCAGGACAGCCAACCTGGCCTCAACAAATCAGATGGACGCCGACAGCAGTCAGCGGCTGAGCCAGCGGCTAGCCAGTCAACGGTTGCGCGCCGAACGGGAATGGAGCGGGGCGATCGCAGCCCTTAACCTGATGCTACAAGAGATCTTCCCAACCTGCCGTTCCAGCACTGGCAAGCCTCCCTCACAGCTAAACGGCATGCTACTGTCGGGGCCGCTGCCCGTCCTTAGCCAGCCAGACCTGCTGGGTCAGCTCTCAACCTGGACCCTGACTGCTGAGTCCTTCCATCAGTCTGCCTGGATGCCCTTTTTGCTGCCAGCCAGCCAGCCAACCACCCTGATCGCCGATGAGCCAACCACGCCAACGGTGCCATTATTGCCAGGCGACCCACTGGCGGTTGAACAGTTTTGTCTAGTACTAACGCATCGGTTCAGTCTGGTACTGGTGCTGGGAGAAAACTTGACCCAGGAACCCGCCTTTATGTTCTCCTTCATGCCAGAGGTAGTGCAACAGGCCTGGGAAACCCTGCGGCCTCGCATCCTGCTAATGGCGCCTCAGGCCATCGACTACCTCGATCATCTGGTACGTCAGGTTCCTCCCGTAGCGCCGGATTATCAGACGGTAATGCAGTTCAGTCGGTTGTTGCTGGAGCATCTGCCAGAACCCTCTCTGTCAGAAGAATCCAGGGGCGATCGCACCCGGTTAGTCAAAAACCAGCGCAAGACCAATCTCGAACCGCCGCTAGTCGCCGCCAACTGTCCCCTGCCAGAAACCACCAGTCCCGACGTGGAACTGTTGCAGGCGATCGCCCATGAAGTCCGCACCCCCTTAACCACCATCCGCACCTTGACGCGATCGCTGCTAAAACGAACCGATCTGCCCGCCACTGTGGTCAAACGCCTGCAAGCCATCGATCGGGAGTGCAGCGAACAAATTGATCGGTTTGGCCTGTTCTTCCGTGCCGTGGAACTGGAAACATCGGCCAGTCATCACACCACGATGCCTCTGACCCGCACCTCACTGGCAGACGTTCTGCACCAAAGTATTCCCCGCTGGCAGCAACAGGCCAATCAGCGCCAGCTGATCCTGGATGTCAGCCTGCCCCAACAAATGCCAATGGTGGTAAGCGACCCCACCATGCTCGACCAGGCCCTCACCAGTCTGATCGAACGGTTTACCCGTCGGTTGCCAGCCGGTAGCCATATTCAGGTGGAAGTTGCACCGGCTGGCAACCAGTTAAAGGTTCAGTTGCAGTCTCAACCAGAGGATGCCTGCGTTGACTCCTCCGTCAATTGTGGCGCTGACCTGCGACCCAAATCCCTGGGTCAACTGCTCACATTCCAACCAGAAACTGGAAGTCTCAGCCTGAATCTGGCCGTAACCAAGAATCTATTTCAGGCGTTGGGCGGCAAGCTGATCGTGAAACACCGGCCCCAGCAAGGAGAAGTGATGACTGTCTTTCTGCCTCTAGAATTAGGGACTTCGCCTTTAGAAGTGGATCCCTCTAAGGTGCTGGAGGTTTGACTGGTATAGATGGGCTAGGGCCGGGGCAATGGATCGGGCGTAACCTGTCCAGGACGAATCCGGTTAATAATCGCCAGGGTTGGCAGGGGCCGTCGGAAGCCATGCACCAGGCGATCTTGCTGGCGTAACCGTCGCCACTCTGCCCGGTTCAGTCGCCGGATGCGCCGCCGCAGTTGACGAATATCCCGTTCGCCGGGTCGAATTCGCAGTTCTTCCGCCGTTTTCAGCATAATTTCTTCCGCCTGGCCCGGCAGGCGGAGCGCCACAGCCCCTTCCCAGGCAAAAAAGAGGGTGCCATCCTGAGTATTAGCAGGGATTTTGACATATACGGTTGTACCCCGAATGCCTGCCGTTGCCGCAGGGGTCACAATCTCTGCGGGCACGGTGCGATTGGGCTGGACCCAGGTAATCATCTCACCAGCCGTCAGCTGCAACCGGCTATTGGGCTGAAGCGTCAGGATAGAGTTGCCGCCTAATCGAAAGGCCAGCCCATTGGCCAGGTCAATCTCAGTCAGAGCCTGCCCCTGCGTCCGCACCGTTTCCCCAATCTGTAAACCCATACCTTCGCTGGCCGGTTGTTCCTGGGGAGGGTGTAGCGGCCGGACAAAAACCGGCGTACGGCGGATTTCGGCCACCGTTGCCACCGTTGAACCGCCCGCTCCGGTTGCTGTAGGAGAAGCCGAGGTGATGGGCGAAGGGGAACCGGAAGAGACAACGGGAGGGGAAGCAGACGGCTCCGGTTGCTGAACGGTGGGACCAGTCGTACAGGCTACCAGTCCTGTCAGCAGGCCTCCCACCAGCAAGGTCAATGGACGATGGCAGGGATGGCAAACAAGCATAAGCATTCAGCCGCGGCAGTCGGTATCTGGCATGGCCCGACCTCAAGCATGCAGGATAACAGCCAAAGATGCGTCCTACCTTGCCGATTCGATCAGTTTTTCAGCCTATCTTGCTGCCAATTCCTCTATTTTACCGGGGAACCTTACTCAAGGCCCGCCAGGTACAGGGACCCACCCGACCATCCACCACTAATCCCTGCCGCCATTGAAATGAGCGGACAGCCTGTTCCGTCTGGTGGTCAAAGCAACCGTGCACCGTTGCCCGAAAGTCGCCTGCCGCTTGCAAAGCCTGCTGCAATAACCGGACGGCCGTTCCCATCGCGCCCAGTTGCAACTCCGGCATATTCAAAGGCCCACCCGTATAGAGAGCCTGCCAGGTAGGGGGACCGACTCGACCGTTTTCCGGCAAGAAAACTCGCCGCTGAAACTGACGCACCGCCAGTTCCAGTTGGGGCGTAAAGACGCCATCCAAACTAACGGGAATTTGCCAGTGTGTCAGTAATTTTTGCAATTCCACCACTGAGTCGCCGCGATCGCCCACTTGCAGGACAGGCCGATACAGCCATTCACGGGTAACCTGAGTAACTAGCGATAATGGCTGGCTGACGGCTGGGTCGCGAGCGTCTGGCCGGTTAACAGACAGGAGAGTCATAGGACACACTGACACCACATGGGGATAACCCTACTCTAGGCCAGTCACAACCGAACCTCCTCCCCGGATAGCGTCATCCAATTGGGTGATTTCGCTGGGTTGCTGTCCTGATTGCTCACAAACTGTTAGAAGCCAAGGCCGGCTCTGGAGACTCAATCACCAGTGACTTATGGAGTTTTTTCAGGGTCTGCACCGCCTGTTCATATCCGGTGGAGTCACCCTGTTCCAAACAAAGTTGAGCCGCCTGTCGCAGGTCCTTCAAGGCATCCAGACGGTGCCCCAATTTGATCAGGGCCAGCCCCCGATAAAAGTAAGCATTGGCATCATGGGGGTTGAGCCGAATGACCTCGCTGTAATCCTCAACCGCCCCCAGTTTGTTCTGCATGCGGGTGCGGGTCAGGCCGCGATAAAAGTAGGCCGGGGTATAGTCTGGATTACTTTGCAGGGCACAAGTATAGTCCTCGATCGCCCCCAGTTTGTCTCCCATTTCAGCCCGAATAAAGCCGCGGTTAAAGAAAGCCACAAAGTTGTTGGGATTTAACTGGATTGCCAGACTGAAATCCGCCATCGCTCCTTCCCGATCGCCCAAATCATAGCGAACAACCCCCCGATTGTTATGGGCAATATCGTCGTTGGCATTGATCCGCAAGACTTCGCCATAATCGGCAATGGCCCCCTGACGATCGCCCAAGTCATAGCGAGTAGTGGCCCGGTTAAAGTAAGCATTGGCATCGGTTTCATCCAGCACCGGATCATCAAAGCGGTCCACCAAACCTTGGATCACCTCTGAGTCAGTGGTCCGCAGTCCAACCGCCGCCTGGGGAAACAGGACACTAGCTGTCGGCAACGATTGGGCCCCCAGGATGGCAAAGCTGCGATCGCAGACCAAAAAGTTCTCATCCGTTCCCAGCACCTTAAAGCGAAACTGGTCCGGGTACTGCTTCTTCAACTCCGTTAACTGGTTCAAAATGCCATAAAGAAAGCCATCTCCGGTACTATCCAAACGCCGCCGCCGATCCAACGAGCGAGGAACTCTGGACTTGCTCACATCTCCCAAATGGCCCCAGCCAATATCCAAACAGCCATTCCGATCCAAAAAGTCCCGAAACTGCTGAATCATCGCTTCGTCCAGTGTTTCCGGCTGGGGATGGGGATAGACCACAATCAACCGGGCTTCCGCCTCTTGCAGCGCCTTCTCCAGCAGCGTTCGACTGGCACAGGCGTGGATGGCAGTGTCCTGGAAGGGACGCACATTCTTGACATCAAAAACCAACTCATATTGGGGAGACGAACCCTTGGCTGAAGATCCAACTTCACCTAACTGCTCTAACCGAGCATTTACCGCAGCTTCCACCTCTGCTTTCACATCCATTCCTTGACCAGTAGCCCACTCCACCTGAGCCGTCAGGTACTTCACCTGATTCTGCAACGCAGCGGTATCCATCACCTGGGGCAGACGGTTGACCCAATCCCGCAGCGACTTATGCTGTCGGTCCAGCACCTGGGAATATTGCTGAATGGACGCGAGTTGCTGCTGCAAGGGTCCCAAATGGCTGGACACCAGTTCCTGCACTTCAGTCCGCACCTGAGACAGATCGGGACTGGCCGGTAACTGATTCAGCCGTTGCTCTAAAGCCGTCACCGAGGTTTTCAGTTCATCCAGCACAGAGGAGCCCGACCGTTGCAGAGCTGCCTGTAGCAACTGATCCGAAACATGCTCATTGGCATTGATCTTGGCGTTGACCGTCTCCACCTGTTTACGCAGGATGCCGGTCGCCACCTTTAATGGTGTGAGTGACTGTTCCAGATAGGCATTCTGCTGACTCAGTTTTTCCACCTGACCTTCCACCCGGGCCAAATCTCGCCGGGACGCCAGTTCACCTACCACTTTCAGCAACGACTCCACATCTTGCTTCAGCGAGCTGGCATCAAACGGAGTTGGCAGCATATTCAGCCGCCGGTTCAGATGGTTGATCTGGTCCTGCAGCACCCTTGGATTAACCGAGGTCTGCTCTTCAATCAAGCTATGAAGATTGATCCGCACCTGAGACAGATCGGATTTCAGTTGGGCCAACTCCTGCTCAAATCCTTCTAGGCCCGAGGTCGAACTAAAACGGCTCAGACTGTTGAGAGCACTCGTTACCTGAGCCACCGAGTCTGACAGGTTATTCACCTGACCCTGTAAATGGGCCACTTCCTGACGCAGCAAGCGCCATTCTGGCTTACTCAATTCCTGCTTCAGTTGGGCAATTTCGCGGGAGACAGGCTCCAGGGCCTCTTGTTGCTGCCGCGTTAAGGTTTTTCGCAAACTCGCCAGATCCAGATAATTGGGCAGCACCTGAACCTGCTGTTGCAAGGAAGAAATGTCACCAGACAATTTTCGATCCAGATGGGAAACCGAAGTCGCAGTATTCTCCAGGCCAGATTCTTCAATGCGGCGACGATTGACCAGATTCAGCAGGAATAGCGCCGACATGGGCGCAGCCGTAAAGGCAATTTGCTGAGAAACAATCGTCGCCACTGACCCCACACCAGAGCCAATCAGAAGCACATATTCTGCAATGTTCAGCCAGTTTTTATTTTTTTTCACAGCGCCCTCAAGCTGCCAAGCTTTGAAATGAAGAAACACCCTGTACCAACAAACAATCGAAGCGGGGGCTGGACTTGCCGGAGTCTCAATCAACTCCTGTTCCCTATCTTCACTAGATTGCCCAGCAAATCAGGAAACCTGTCGAGAAACCTGGAATCGTCCGGCCAGTTTCCCGATCGTCCCCCATCAACTGCAGGATAGGTAACCCCTCGCGCTATAATCTCGAAAAGTAAATTAACATTTCAAGTCAATCAAGCATCAGGTTCCATCAAAATGGCGCTCTACTTGCATTAGAGGCTCTTGGGAGAAAGGAGACGATGGAGTCTCAAAGGCTGAGGCCGAAACTCTAGTCCGGTTTAGTCGTCGGAATTCTTTGCCACCCCGCTCTATCACCTAAAAAACCGGAAAATGCAGGGGTGCCAGTGTAGTGAATAACATTCAATCATTAGGGTGAGAGGAAGTGACACAAACAGACAGCGATGCAAAGTCAAAAAAGGCTAAATCCTTAAATTTGCCTGATTCCTATCCCGTGAGTGGCTTTCCTGCCTCGCTGCATACCCAACCCCGGTCTCGCTCCGCCTCATTCTCCCAGTTGTTACTCCGGGGTTTCCTATTCACTTCCATAACGATGGCTTCAGCTACCTTGGGTCTGGCTGTCGCCATGATGGTTCCCTTGCCCACGGGTCTTGCCTCCAATCAAAACAACCGGCCGCTGACCGATCTCTGGCAAGTTGGGTTTCAGTATCGGGTCGGGCGACCAGTTAATATCCTGATCATGGGTATTGATCGGGTCCCTGAAGCCGCAGCAGAGTCCAAGGAAGTTTTCAATGGCCGCAGTGACACGATACTGTTACTCCGGGTTGACCCAACCGACGACTCGGTTCGACTGATGTCTATTCCCCGAGATACCCAGGTTGATATTCCGGGCTATGGGGTAACCAAAATTAATGATGCCAATGTGGTGGGCGGAGCCTCGCTGGCAGCTAAAACAGTCAGCAGCGTCTTGAATGGGGTAGAAGTCGATCGCTACGTGCGGATCAGCACCGGCGCTTTTCGAGAACTGGTCGATCTGTTGGGCGGCGTCGAGGTCTATGTGCCCAAACCCATGTCCTATACCGACCAAACCCAAAAACTGAAGATTGATCTGGCTCAGGGGCTGCAAACTCTGAATGGGGACCAGGCGGAGCAGTTTGCCCGCTTTCGCCACGATGAAAATGGTGACATTGGCCGAGTGCAGCGTCAGCAACTGCTACTCAAAGCCCTCCTGAAACGGGCCACCAGTCCGGCTGTCATTCCTCGGTTGCCAGTCTTACTATCCTCCATGCGGAAATATATCGACACCAACCTGAGCCCCGAGGAAATGATGGCGCTGCTCGGAGCCGGGCGCAAGCTGAGCCAGGGCAATTTTAAAATGGTGATGTTGCCGGGTCGCTTTAGCAGACCCGATGAGTTTGTGGCCAGTTACTGGATTATGGACCCGCAGGGCCGCGATCGGGTGATGCAACAATATTTTGGGGTTGAACCAACCTCTCTGACGGCTGAACCGCCAGCCGCTGCATCCGCACTCCGAATTGCCGTGCAGAATGCTTCCGGTCGGCCCGATGCGGCCGCTGAGGTGCAGAAATACCTGGCCAATTTGGGCTTCTACAATGTCTATCTGACAGATGACTGGCCCGATCTACAACCGGCAACCCAGATCATTCCCCAGCGAGGTGATTTGGACAGTGCTAAAAGCCTACGGAGTGTCCTGGGTCGGGGACAAATTGAAGCAGAATCAACCGGAGACCTGGACTCCGATCTCACCATTCGAGTCGGTCAAGATTGGGATAAACCAACTAGCAACAGCGGAGCAAGCAACTAGGAGGCATCAAGCCGCAGTGGATTTCCTGACAGCGATCGCACTGAAATTGTTCACCATTCTGCTGATCATTGGCCTGGCTTTGCTGTGGATTGTTCTGAGTGCTGAGCCAGCTTTTGCAGGTTGCTAAGACTTGGAAGGCAAGGCCCGCAGGAAATGGAGAAACTCCATCATTTGTTCCTCATCCAATTCCGCCCGGGTTTGTTTGTTGTAGGTTTGCTTCAGATGGGTTTGACCCCGCTTCTTACTCCAGCCTACTCGTTCCATTTCCACATCCGTCAGCACAATCAAATCGGACAGATCAATGGGGGACGCTCCTAAAGCCTCCGGGTCTTCCTCCTGTGGCGCAGTCTCGGCGATGGCGGTTGGGCCTGATTTGCGATCGCGGGTCGATTTCGGCACTGGCCCAACTTTGCCAGAGGATGTCGTCTTGACCACAGGGACTGGTGCAGTCGGCGGTGACGGGACGGATTTGGGCTCTGGAGAAAAGGATTCGAGCTCTGGCAACGCCGATTCGGGTTCCGGCAGGAAAGGCTCTGGCGCCTCAGGAAAAGCTGTCACCTCTGGTTCCAGCATCGGCTCTGGCATCGGCTCTGGCATTGAATCGGGTAAGGGCGGCGGCAGGACCACCTCTGGCAGAGATGGCAAGGGAGCCAACCCATCAGTGCTGGACAGAGGCTCGGGATTGCCAGCGGGGGAAAGCACCTCAGCACCAACTCCGGCAGCAGACAGGGGGTCAACCGAAGTGACAGCCGCAGGGGCGATCGGGCTGACTGTTTCCGGCAAATTGCCATTGGACTCCGGGCCAGACATAGGGGCAAGGGGCGGCATGTCATAGTTAAAAGGAGCAAAAGAGGGGCTAACCATCCCTGGCGCGGCAACAATGCCCAACAGTTGCAGGACTCGCAAGCGCGCCTGGTCCTCCGCCTGCTCAACCGTAGCCGCTGCCGCCATCGCCGTCACCAAAGGCGTGCCACTAACTAGCACCTGAGCGCGCACAATCATTTGGTCCGGCTGGATCTGCACCAGATCTGTAATCAAACTACCAGTGGGATAGCGGGCCTGAAGCTGGGTAAACAGGGAATGGGAATCAATGGGGTCGAGCATAGGAAATCCAGAAACGTCAGGGAGCGAAAGGCGGCGAGTCTAAGGCGTGACGAGGGGAAATGGTTGGCGTTGAACCTGCCAGGGGACCGCGAGTCACCCCCAGTTGATTTTGCAGTCGCAGCTCTCGCCAGAGTTGGCTGCCGCTGATCTGCCCCTGCAATAGTTGGTGATAGTGGTGAATTGTCTGGGTCACCTGTTCGGCAGGCTCATGGACAAACTCCAGGCGGAAGTGGGACAACCCCCGATCCAGCAGTCGCTGAACATATTCTGCTCCCGTCTGGGCAGTGCCATTAAACACCGTATTGCGACATCCGGCATCCGCTTGTAACAGATGTTCGGTGCCGGTCCGGTCTCGCAGCTTGACTTGATGCTGTTCACAGGGGCGGCCACAATTGGTGTAGTCCGCGCCACTAGACAGAAAGGCACAGAAGACACAATGCTCCATGTGAAACATGGGCATGTGTTGATGAATGGTCACTTCCAGCCAGTCCGGCGAACAGCCGGTGAGCAAATCTTCTAACTGGTCAATGTCCAGGTCGTAGGAGGCGGTCAACCGCTCCAGACCAAACTGCTGGAAGTAAGCCGCAGTAAGGGGATTGGCTACGTTAAGAGAAAAGTCGCCAATGGTGCGTTCTCCAGCAAAAAACTGCAGGTGGTCATAGTTCCGCACCAAATAGCCATCGGCATTGCAACGGCGCACCTGTTGCAATATCCAGGTTTCGCCGGGTTTGGTGATGCGCGGTGGGGCCACCCAGATGGTGGGGGCTGGGGTCGAGTCCGCAGTTTCCAGAGCCCCCTTCGTCAGGCTGTGACTGCGGACCAACTGCACCGCTTGCCGATACTTGCGGGGGTCTTCCAATTCGCAGTAGAGGGTCGTAATGCCACTGTCCAGCGCGGCCTGCAATTGCCCCAGACTGCGCACCAGGACAATCAATTGAGGCGTCCGGGCAGTCGGGGTCGGGGTCTGACCTGGCATCAGATCGTGAAAACTGGCAGAGGAATTCAACTGCCAGCGGTTTGGCTGGGCCCGCAGGTGTTCCAGTTGGGCCACCAGTTGTCGCCGCAGTTGATTCAATTCGCTTATAGGCAGCATGACCGCTCCCTGCAAGTGATTGGTTAACCGAGCCAACCGGAAGGGTGTATTGCCCAAACGCCCCATCTGGGCTTGCAGTCGGTCAGTTGTCAACGGTTGGCTATGGGCTTCCTGTAACGGCAATGCCGACTGGCAACGGACGACATGACCCAGCTCATCGCGGGCGATCGCCACCAGCAGTTCCCCCACCTGCCCGTAAATCTCAATCTGAATCGGCCGTTGAAACCGGGGAGCTTCGCCCGCATAACTTTGTCGCAGTTGCCGATCCAGCTCCGGATCACTGGTCTTCCACACCCGATCTCCCACCCGCACTCGCTGCAAGTTCACATCCCGCCGACCAAACCGGATCCAGGTTTCCTTCCCCCGTTGCTCTACCTGATAAACCCGTCCCCCTTCCTCCCGTTGGTCTGGATGACCGTTATCGAAAACCACCCCATCCCCTGGCTTCAGAGGTGCCTGCAGCCGAATCCTCACCTGATCGCCCTGCAGCCGAACCACCTGCCCCAGGTAAACACCCCGTTTTTTGCCAAAGCGGGCATGCACCAGTTCTTGATTATTGATACCGCCAAACCAACCGGTGTAGAGACCCCGAGAAAAGGCCATCTCCAGGTTGTACTGCTCCTGCGCGCTGACCGACCCGGGCGTGCCCCGTCTGCCGTGACTCGTCTGCTCTGGCAGCAGCCGATCCAGAGCTTGCCGATAGACCTGAGTTACATTGGCCACATACTCCGGCGTCTTTAACCGACCTTCAATCTTGAGGCTCTGCACCCCTACTTTGACCAACTCTGGCAGGACAGCCAGCCCCGCCAAATCCTGGGGACTCAATAAATAGCGGCGATCGCCCAAATCGACCGCCTGACCATCCGCAATCAGGTCATAGGGCATACGACACGCCTGGGCACACTCACCCCGGTTGGCTGATCGCCCACCCAGCGCCTCACTGGTTAAACACTGGCCAGAATAGGCCACACAGAGCGCCCCATGGACAAACACCTCCAGGGGCAGGGAGATGACCTGCTGCCGGAGTTGCTGTTGAATCCGCTGGATTTCCTTCAAGGAGCATTCCCGAGCCAACACCACCAACTGACAACCCAGAGATTGGGCAAACGCCACCCCAGCCGCACTGGTAACGGTCATCTGAGTCGAAGCATGGATGGGAAAATCCGGCGACAGATGGCGGATCAGCCGACAAATCCCCACATCCTGCACGATCGCCGCATCCACCCCAGCCGCAATAATGCTACGCAGATACTGTTCCGCCGCTGCCAATTCCCCCGTAAAGATCAGCGTATTCAGCGTGACATAGCCCTTGACGCCCCGTCGATGCAAGAACGTCATCAGCTCCGGCAGGTCGGCCTCAGTAAAATTTTCGGCTCGCATGCGGGCATTAAATCGTTCCAGCCCAAAGTAAATAGCATCCGCTCCATTTTCGATCGCCGCCCGAGCACACTCCCAATTGCCCGCCGGAGCCAGCAGTTCCGGTAGCTGGTAGCCAGTTAAGTAGTTAGACAGGGTTTGCAGGTCAGCCGTCATGAATGCTTAAGGGATACCCTATAGAGAGACCGATCTCCATGATACGGACAAGCTGGACAAAGCAGGATTTCCGGTCTTCTATCCGCCAAAATTTGACACCGCTTTTTAGCATGTCTCAGTATCCAGCAATAGGTAATCTGATTAACATGGAATTAGTTCTACAACCTCCCCAAAGGTGAAGCATGTCTACCTTTAGCTCTAGCCAAGATTGGGCAAATCAATTCTTTGACCTGTGGGGAGATTTTGAACGAGTTTTCTGAGAAGTTGGTCATTAAACTTAAACTTTCCCAGGAGATGGCCCAAGCAGCAGTTGAAGAGATATGTAGCTTTTCACAAGCGGTTGAGATAACTACGAAATTGAAGGTAGTGTCTGTTGATCCAGACGACGATAGGGTCATTAAGTGTGCTGTCGTCGGTGGTGCAACTCACACAGCCCCATATGGTACAAAATGGCTCGCTCTATATCAAATTGCCTTCACCGATAGGCGTCGAGCCCATCTTCAGGCACCCTTGATCTTGCCAGACTATTCAAACCCCTGTTGCTAGCAGGTGGAACAAACTAGCAGATACGCTTGGAGTATGATTGTTCGCCCAAGCAAGAGTCGAAACCTATTCAATGTCATCATGGGCAGAGCGAGACTCGAACTCGCATGACCGAAGTCGCCGCATTTTGAGTGCGGTGCGTCTACCAATTCCGCCATCCGCCCGCGGATTAAGCTTTTTCATTATACTGAACCAGGCGCCATTTGGAATAGCCCCTATTCAATCTCAGCATAAATTACCGTTTTCCCCATCTGAGGAGCAGGCCATTCCCAGATGGGACGCTGTTGCCATCTGGTTCTATCGGTATCTTGATATACTCAGTTATACGAGACTGGTTTTATGGAGGTATTGCAAATGAGTCTACTCTTGGGTGTTGTTGAACATGCCGGCCCCCATTTTCCAGTGGCCTTTGTAGCGGTTTATGTAGTGGGCTTTATTGCAGCAGTAACCATCGGTTCAATCGCCTGGTATAACTCCAAACGACCAGTCGGCTGGGAAGACAAGGAACGTCCCACCATTGTGCCGCAGGTTAAAGCAGGTGATGATTCCTCTAACGCCTAGACTCAGGCATTCAGCTTGGCAATCCAGCTTTGATAGAGGCTGCGAACAGCTTGTAATAGGGACTCACCCATCTGGGGGGAGCCACTGCTTGCCTCTAGCTGCTGCAAGTTGCTGAGCAGTCTGGCCTCTTCAGTGGCAACATTGCCATCACTGTAGATTAACCCACTCAGCGCTTCCAGTAGTTGCTGACAGCTTTCTGCAGTGGGGCGATCGCCCAGATATTCATGCATCCATTGATAACATTCTTCTGGCTTTACTGACCGTAGTTCATTTAATAGGGGTTGAATTTCCGGGTCGTCGGCAACCCCTTTTTCCTGCGCAATCTGGCGGAGATACTGGCGTTCCTCCGGCTGGATTTTGCCATCAATCCAGGCCGTACCAATCAAGATCTTGACCAGGTTTTTGACACTCAATTCTGCTTTCATGGCGTAATTACCGGTTAAGGGCAAAACCCGCCGCATTGACAGGATCTTGCTGACTGTTGCCACTTTAGCGCGTTCAGTTCCGATCTGCACTCTTGCTTAAACTTGGCGTAACCGAACCACAAAAAAGCCATCCATTTGATGACGATGGGGCCAGATTTTGACCCAACCCTCTGGAGTAACAAAAGCCGTCGCCGGGGAACCGAGGTCAGGCGGTTCTAACTGCCAGTTGGGATGTTGGGCCAAAAACCGCTGGATTTGCTGTTCGTTTTCAGCCGGATGCAGGGTGCAGGTGGCGTAGACCAGACAACCGCCTGGCTTGACCCAGGTGGAACACTGCTCCAACAATTCTGCCTGCAATTGGGTCAATTCCTGTACCGAATCCGGGGTCTGTCGCCAGCGAGCATCGGCATGGCGATTCAGGGTGCCCAAGCCAGAACAAGGGACATCCAATAACACCCGATCGCACTGATGGGCCAGGTGGGATAACTGGCGACTATCACCCTGACTGATCTGGATGGATTGCAGGCCCAGGCGATCGCGGTTTTGTTTCAATTTCTTTAACCGGGAAGCAGTGCGATCGCAAGCCCAGACCGTGCCGCGATCGTGCATCAGTTCAGCCAGATGCAGAGTCTTGCCACCGGGCGCAGCACAGGCATCGGCAATCACTTCACCCGCCTGGGGATTCACCAGATAAGCCACCAATTGGGCACTAGCATCCTGCACCATCCACCAGCCTTCGTCAAAGCCAGGTAACTGGGTCACCGCCCCCCCGTGGGTAGTCAACCGCAGAGCTGTCGGCAAAGGTGGCAGGGGTTGAACCCTCACACCAGCCGCTTCCATCGCCTGTTGCACCTGTTCCACGGTGGCCCGCAGAAGATTCACTCGCAAGTCGATCGCCGGTGGTTGGTTCAGCCACTGACAGAGGCGTTCCGTTTCTTGATAGCCCGTTTCTCCAGCCCCCAGTTGCTCCAGCCAGATCCGCACAATCCAGTCGGGATAGCTGTGTCGCAACCCTAATCGCTGAATGGGATCGTCCGGCAGTTGCAACGGATCAGCATCCTGTTCCGACAGGCGGATATATTGCCGCAAAATGCCATTCACGACGGCGGCCAATCCGCCCAGTTGATTCAGCTTGGCCAGTTCCACAGTGGTGTCAACAGCCGCAGCGGCTGGAATCTGCTGGAGATAGCGTAACTGATACAGTCCTAAACGCAGCAAAAGACGCAGATCGGCAGGCTGCTGACTGGCGGGTTTGGTCGCTAACTGATTGATCAATGCATCCAGGGTTCGCTGTCTCCGTACACTGCCATACACCAATTCAGTGACTAATCGGCGATCTAGCGGTGTCAAACCTGTTGCCTGTAGCACCTTATCCAGCGCCACATCGGCAAACGCCCCCCGCTCAATGGCTCGCAGGGCAAGAAAGGCTGATTGGCGGGAAGATTGGGCCACCACTTAAAAAATAACTGGAAATAAATTACTGGGCGATCTCAATCTGCTTAAGGCATTAAATCCAACGCCCCAAGCCAGATCGGGCATCGAAATATAGCAGTTCTCGCTGGCGTGAGGTGCATAGACAAGCCTATTTCGACACTGTTGATTGCGCAGCAGGCAGGCCTGTTCCTGGGTCCAGGTGTAAAAGTCAGTCCCGTAGAGGTTCAAGACTGGCATCGGTTGATTCGTTGGTGGTGGGTTTGCTTCGGTCCTGGACATCTGATTGATCCAACCCAATAGACTGATTGTAGAATCTTCCCTCATCAGCGATCGCCTTTCTGCTAAGGACTGTAGCCCTACTGATCGCAGAGCAACTACCCCTGGCAACCAGAAAACCCAATCAACATAAATGAATCTGGGCCCTTATTCGCCCTCATGTTCCGGCTTGAACGGATAGCCACTGTTTAGGATTCGACGCTTTTGACCAACTGATCCAGTTCTTGCTGCATGCTGGAACATACCTGCTGATAGCATTGCTGGACATAAGCCCGGTCGGCAGCAGCGGCAGGACCGTACCATTCAAAGCGAATGGGGGGACAAATGTGCGTATAGAGTTGGACTGGCAGAGGGATATGGGGCAGGGGGCCGATCGCTAACCCCCAGGGCAACCCCAGATAGACGGGAAAGACCTGGGGATCCAAGCCAAAGGGCCAAGGCAGGCCCATCTGATTGAGCTGTTGCAGATGAGGATACAGATCATCCAGAACCAGCAGGGTGTCGTGGGCTCCGTGGGAAATGACTGGAATAATCGGCACCTTTTCCCGCAGCGCCAGTTTGATAAAAGCCCGATTTTCCTGAAAATAAATCTGGTGCCGCAGGGAATGAGGCCGAAACACATCCCGCGGGCCACCCGGATAAACCAGCACGCTACAGCCCTTCCGCAAAGCCGCGATCGCCATCTTGGGGTGGGCCACTACCGCACCAACTTTGGCGGCCAGTTGGGCCACAGCAGGCGCTTGCTGCCAGACCAGCGAGTGCATCAGACCATAGACCGGATGGCTGTAGCCAAAGCGGCGAAACCAGTCATACATCATCATGAACATATCCGGTGCAGCCAGCCCACCATTGTGGGATCCGACAAATAACACAGGCCGCTCCGGTGAAACATGCTGCCAACCACTGGTCTGGACCCGAAAATAGAAGTGATATAACCCCGCCCAGAGGGGCATCAAAGACTGGATCACGCGGGGATCGCGCTGGTCAAGGGACCAACCAAGTTTGGACTGAGGGTGAGATGGAACGGACATCGGGGGATTCTATCAGGGTTTGTCGAGGTGAGGCAATGCCTGATGGCAAGCTGGCATCCCCGCCCTTGACTTACTCCCTAGGCAAGCGAGGGAAGGGATGGAGCCAGGTTCGACTAATAGCCCAATCGATCGCCAGGCGGGCCGAGACAAACAACAGCAGACTTTCGAGCCCCATCAGTCCTAGCAATAGCAGGTTCGGTTCTGTCTGCAAACCCGGTTCAATCTGGGCCAGTCCACGCACCAACCCAAAAGCCAGCACAGCACCAGACTTGAGATGGGGATTGGCATCCCGACGGATGACATAGCGATAGGTGACGCCAAACAGGAAGCCAGACAGCAGCACGATCGCCAGACTCACCCCAGGGGCATAGGCCACTGCCAGTTGCCTTGGCCCGGACAAGGAAAACGCTGGCCGTAGCCAGACCTGATGCAACCAGAGAGTCAGGGCAAATCCAGCCGCAGCCGCGATCGCACCAATCAGACCAGCCTTCGCAGACTCCAACCGTTCTGCCAGATCTGCCGATAAAATCCGTTTCAGGAACGAGTTGGTTTCTTCTGGTTCCAGCAGTGATGTCATTGGACCCTCCGACGGTTTGCGAACAGGCAGCCGTTCCTTTCGGTCTGATGCCTCTTCTTGCAGCCACTTTGAATTATGATCGTTCATGCAGTCACATTGAACACGGGTTCGATCAATAAACATGGATATTCTGACATTTGGTTGGGTTGCCCTGTTGGGAGTTTTCACGTTTTCCATTGCGCTGGTTGTTTGGGGCCGCAACGGGTTCTGATTGCAAGCTGGGTTTCAGCTTAAAATTCCATTGCTTGCTCCGTTTCATCCCGATTGACCAGAGATAAGGAATCATTGTGGAAACCTCTGTCTTTAGTGTTCTGGTCCTAGTTACGTTTTTCCTGCTGGTGTTGGTCACTGGGGGGATTGGCTATCTCACCCTGGTTGATTGGCGCGATCGCCGCCGCCAGGATAAGGAATTACGGGAAACCCGGGCCAGCCGCAAAAAAAAATAGGGGCGGTCATGCGCTCGCCCCTATTTTTTAACAACCGCCGCCACGCTGGTGCAGCAACAGGGCATCGCAACTGGAGTCGTGTTCTTTCCAGAAGCAAATCAGGCCGTCGGCAAGGGATTTGACTCACGCCTGCAACGCTGGGAACGTTTCCCCGCTTCGCTGGAATGGCGCCCTATGGCCTATGGCATTTGTGGAGAAGCCAGTTGCATTGTGAATCAGGTGCAAAAAGTGCTCACTCAGGCTCCAACCGGAACCAAAGTCATACCTGTTCTGGTAGGCAACTGGGGGCAGTCAACCGCCAAACGGCCTTCCTTAGAGGGACAAATGCAAGCCCTGAAATCCCTTTCGCCGCCGATTCAGGGAACCAGTCATTTTTCTTTTGGCTGGCAAACTCCTCAATGGGAACGAGATCGCAAATTCTGCCAACTTTAACAGGCAATGGTCTGACGATGATTAATTAGGATCATTACCCTCCTTCATCGATTCAATTATTCTATCCTTCCCCCGATCAGGATTTTGAAGGGAATTTCAGAAAGATTTCAGGGGGATGATTATAGCTACTGCTGATGGTGGGTTGCCAGTAGCTGTTGGGCTCTGGGCTTTACTAACAGATGAAATAGCGCCTCGATGTAGCGCAGCATGTCCTCACGGTTTTCCTGGGAGGTGTAATTCCAAAATCCATAAATGCGAGCTAAGGATAGCAAACGGGTGGTATGAATTTTCCAGGTATAGGTACTGTAAACCCGATCAATAGCCCGTTTGGAAATCTCTTGCCAGTAGTGAGGATGCTGATCACATTGGTGAATAAATGCCAGGATCTTGTCTGCCATCTCCTCTAAGTGTGTGGGGTTAATATAAAAGCCATTACTGCCATCCTGAATGATTTCTAATGGGCCGCCAAAACGAGTCGCGAAAGTAGGCAGCCCACTGATCATGGCCTCCAAAATAGTTAAACCAAAGGCTTCAAACAAGGCCGGTTGGATAAAAATTCCTTGGCGATCTGCAATTAAGCGATACACTTCGCCAGACTCAGTTTTAGACAAACGTACACCTAGCCAGCGAACTTTGCCATGTAGGTTATATTGCTCAATCATGCGATACATCTTTTCAATTTCGTCAGCTTCCTCGCGATCGCTGCTTTCTTCAACCCGCAACTTACCAGCAATTAAAATCAGGTTACAACGGGCTTGCAATTCTGTATTACGACCAAAACACTCCACTAAGCCCGTCAGATTTTTGATCCGATCCAGACGGGCCATCGAAAAGAGGGGGCGTTTCTGGAGATCATCCAGGGAACCATATACCTGATTGTCATCAACCAAGGTAAACAGTAACTCTTCTAACCGAACTTGCTCCCCTGACAACCTGTCATGGGTCTTGGAGAAAGGGAAAAAGTAGGACTCATTGACTCCAGGAGGTACAACATTAAACTTAGGGCTGTACAATTCGATCCCACTCACCACATGGTAAAGCTCTGGCATGGTGAAACATTGATAAGACTCGTATTGACCCACACTATCTGGAGTTCCCACAATCTCCTGATAAGTGCTGCTGACAATGAAATTGGCTGCATTCATCGTCAGCAAATCAACCGTGAACTGCAATGAGAAATGATATTTATCTTCCAGATCCTGCCAGTAGAGATTACTAAACAGATATTTAGATTTCTCTAAGGCATGGGCAATCGTACAATAAATGACTTTGAGATGGCGCGCCAGCAGAAAGGCCACTAAATTGCCATCAGAATAATTACCCACAATCAAATCCGGTCGCCCTTGCAACTCCGCCAATAGTTCGCGCTCCGCATCAATTGCAAAAGTTTCTAAGTAGGGCCAGATTTCAAACCGAGAGATCCAGTTCTGAGTTATAGCAGGATTGCATTCTCGGAATGGAACCCGCAAAATCCAAGCATCTACTGTGCCGTAAATCTTCTCCAACCGTTGATTGCATCGAGTTCCATCACTATTGGGAATTAACCGGGTTAAAATAACAACTTTGGGATGAACATTCAGCACATCCAGACCCGCTAAAGCAATGTCTTCCTGGAGTTGCTGTTCCAGACTTTTTGCCTGATCCAAGACATAAACCACCTGACCACCAGTGTCAGGTCGCCCCAGTACTCCTTCCTGACCAAACCAACCATGGGGTGACACCAAAACAATCCGAAATACCATGGGGATTCGCGAGAGAAATGCTTCCAAGGTTTGGTGGTCTGGCGAGTCCATCAGACTATCTAATAATTCTAGAGATTCCCGTACTCGACCAGCCGTATTGCCCCATCCTGGTTCAAAGCCCATGCTTTGGAAATCAAAACGGAAATTAGCAAAAAGCTCATCAGTTGGTCGTTCACTAACCCAAGCAAGGGCTTGCTTGATCTGATTAGAAAGTTGCTCCTGGTTACGAATACGCTCATTAATTAGTAATTGGATTCCATCATAGGTATGGAGACTGAGAAATTGGAAGAGCGATTCAAGCCATTGGCCTGGATCTTGAAAAAGCTTGCTGGATAAGTAGCGATTCAGGAACTGCACCCCTTTGCCAATATTCTTAGGGTCGCGAATTCGCGGAGTGTAATCATAGAAGGGATAGAAATCAATTTCCAGCAAATCTCCTTCATCCGGATGGGAACGGTTCACCAGACGATCTCGCAGGTCGAGCAATTCCTGAACGGTCATAGTTTCAATGGACAAATCTTCGGCAATCAGAAAGACCTGTTGTTCAGCAATTTTAGGTCGTACAACCAGACAGCAGCTTTCCTTTTCAAGAATGATTTCTTGAGTGTAATGGATGAGTTTTCCTAACTGAGAAGCAAAAAAGAATGAATCGGGCTTTTTCTGATCTAAACAGTATTTAGCAAATTCAGATAAAATGTCATTTCGCAGCAAGTAGATTTTTTCCTGCTGATGTCGCAACCAGTGTATAAATTGCTCCAGATCAACTCTTTCCTCATTCCGCACAATCGATCGAATGAGTTCAATCATCAATTTGCTCCTCAAACTAATTTAGCAGCCAAATCAGCACATGGTAATCTGATCAGAATTGTGAAAGGTTTGTACCGGAAATCCTTGTCACCAGGTTCTATTGCTGTAGTTGACTGACGATAACCCTGCTATTTTCTGAAATTACTCCAGTTGTCCATCCAAATCATTGAAAACTTTATAAAACTTGGATGGAAGGGATTAAACAGCCTTGTTTCATTCCTCTTTAAGAAAGCTAACTTGAGTTGAGGACTTGTTTCAGACGTTCTTTAGAAAATAAAGTTCCATTGTAGGTCAATAATTCCAGATCTGTTTACAAATTACTCCTGTGGTGACTAAATTAGCCATTGCCTGAATTCAATTCGTCCTGACCAGCAATTTATCAGTGTGAAGTACGTTCAACAGTGACATGGACAATCAGGACTGGCAATCATGAAAACTGGGTTACAAGCTTGGAAACTGGCTGTGATGACAGCGGTGGGTTGCGGGATTACCCATACGGCATCTCCCGCGATCGCCGTGCAGTTTGACCAGATGGAAATTGACCAGAACCGGGTCGTGGCGATCGCGGCCCCGATTGGCAACGGTAGGTCCCATAAACTGATTATCCTGGAGCAACTCAGTGATGCCCGTGAATGCTGGCGCGAACGTCCGGGTAGTCCAACCATGATTGACCCGTTGCTGTTGGACTTTGACTTTACCAACATCTGCGGCCGCAACACAGACAGTAATCAGTTTTCCGTCCGAGTTGGCGGTGAGGATTGGAGCTTGCGCTACGGTCTGCGGATCGTCCAAAAAGGTAACGACCTGGTCCTGGTTGCCTTTTCCAATCAGAACCGCAGTCTGCCAGAAATTGAAGTGGGGCGAACCCGAGGGCTAACAACCGGCTTTGCCAAGATTTACCTGGATCCGGGTTGGACCCTGACCCGCCGGACCTATCAGGGGCAGCCGGTTAATCACATCTACCTGACCCATACCCAGAGCTTGCCCGCGATCGCGGCCGCCACCCAAACCCCTAACCAATCATCCACAGCGTCGATTTCCCAACCAGCCACTCAGCCACCCGCACAGGCAGCCATCGTAATTTCGGCTCCGTCCCAGGCGCTCCCCCCCACCCAGCGTCCCCGCTCCCAAAGTGTGATTACCATTCCGGTGCCACCCCCCGAAACCTCTGGCCTCACTGCACGCCGTTCCCCATCCGCGATCGTCCCCACCAGCCCCGTTCCGTCTACCACCAGTCCTGTTCCGTCTGCCCCCTCCTCTGACTTACCGTCAGTCGTGGTGGCCCCAACAATCTTGCAGGTGCCGTCCTTACCCCCGATCGCCGCCGCCACCGCCGCCCCTCCCCGTTCCATTCCAGTTCTGTCAACCGACCAGTTACCCGCTCCCCCCAGCTTTGGGCCAACCGTGACAGGTGTGAGTTATCGGGTCGTTGTACAGACAAGCAGCCCACAGCAGCAAGAACAGGTGCGCCAACTGGTGCCCGATGCTTTCCGAACCACAATTAATGGCCAGGTGGTGATGCAAGCTGGGGTATTTCGCGATCGGGCCATTGCCGACGCCTTGCAACAACGCCTGAGCCTGCAAAACCTGCCAGCCTTTGTCATCTCCAGTTCAGCGGTTAACCCACCTCCGGCTCTGCCCAGCCAAAGCAGCCGTCCCCTACCCCCAACAACAGCCAGTTTGGCTGGCTTCAACTTAATGGAGCCGGATATTTCCCAATTGTCCGGCGTTGCGCTCTGGTCTACCTATTACTATCTCCATCGAGCTGAAACCATCTCTGGCGGCAATCCTCTGTATGACATGGCGGGCAATCACTTGGGGGCCGAATTATCGGACCGGGACTGGTGTGCTGCTGCTTTGCAGGGCAGCGTCCAGATTGTCAGCGGCTCTCGAATTGTGGGCACCTTTAACTACTCCGGTCGCGGCAGAGATTTGCAGGTGGACTGTTCCGTCTACTATCCCCGACTGAGTACCGTTGCTGCCACCAGTCGGTCTCGCTTTCAGGTCTCCAATACCCCCTTTGGCGAAGGAGTACGCGGCTATCAACTGGTGCCTTATCGCACAGTTGCCGTAGATGAATCCCTCATTCCCATCGGTTCAGTCCTCTACATTCCAGCCGCCCGCGGCATCTCGATTACCCTGCCATCAGGAGAACGGGTGGTGCATGATGGCTACTTCTACGCCGCCGATGTGGGAGGCGCCATCCGGGGCAATCACATTGATGTCTTTATTGGGCCAGCTAAGGAAAATCCCTTTCCCTTTGTCCGCAGTACCCAATCAGCCACGTTCCAGGCTTATCTGGTGAATGATCCCCAGATTCAGAATCGGCTGGCCTCCTTGCATCGGGGCAACAGTTCCACTGCGAGCTTGCCGCGTTAGCACAGGTGGCAGGCTAGCTAGGCGCAGAGTTGGGGATGAGTTGGGCCAATGGGGAGGATGGGGATGTTGCAGCCTAACACCGCTATGCCTTTTAAATCGGTTGCAGGCACTCCGGGCTGTCATTACCTGGACTATTCACCAAACTGCTGACCGGAAACGCTGAACGGTTAAGAGGACACAACACAATGGCACTGGAAAGCTGCGATCGCCCAAATCGTCTTGATACAATGGGAGACTAGCTTTCTGGAAACCATTGACCCACTATGAGCAAAGGCACACTGTTTGACAAGGTTTGGGATGCCCACACGGTTGGCGTTTTACCCTCTGGACAAACCCAGCTATTTATCGGCCTGCACCTGATCCATGAAGTCACCAGTCCCCAGGCCTTTGCCATGCTGCGCGATCGTGGGCTGAAAGTGCTGTTCCCGCAACGGACGATTGCCACCGTGGACCACATCGTGCCAACGGAAAACCAGGCCCGTCCCTTTGCCGATGACCTAGCCGAAGAGATGATGCAGGCCCTGGAACAGAACTGTCGGGACTATGGCATCACTTTCTACAATATTGGTTCTGGCAACCAGGGGATCGTGCATGTCATTGCGCCGGAACTAGGCCTAACCCAACCCGGCATGACCATTGCCTGCGGCGATAGCCATACCTCCACCCACGGCGCCTTTGGGGCGATCGCTTTTGGCATTGGCACCAGTCAAGTTCGCGATGTGTTGGCATCCCAAACGCTGGCTCTGTCCAAATTGAAAGTGCGCCGCATTGAAGTTAACGGCACCTTACCCGATGGCGTTTATGCCAAAGATGTAGTGCTGCACATTATCCGCAAGTTAGGGGTGAAAGGCGGTGTGGGCTTTGCCTACGAGTATGCTGGCACCACCTTTGAGCAGATGAACATGGAAGAACGGATGACTGTTTGCAACATGGCCATTGAGGGAGGGGCCCGTTGTGGCTATGTCAACCCCGATCAGGTTACCTTCGACTATCTACACGGACGGGACTTTGCCCCCCAAGGAGTCGACTGGGAGCGGGCCGTCAGTTGGTGGAAAAGCATGGCCAGCGATCCGGATGCGGAATATGACGATGTAGTCGTATTCGATGCCGCCGACATTACACCGACAGTCACCTGGGGCATTACCCCCGGCCAGGGAATTGGCGTTAGTGAATCGGTGCCCCAACCCGCAGACCTGGCTCCAGACGAACGGGCGCTCGCAGAAGAAGCCTATCGCTATATGGATTTGCAACCTGGCAACCCAATTCAAGGCATCCCCATTGACGTATGCTTCATCGGCAGTTGCACCAATGGCCGCATTTCAGACCTGCGGGAAGCCGCCAAGGTCGCCCAGGGACGACATGTCGCCAAAGGGGTGAAAGCCTTTGTAGTGCCTGGTTCCGAGCGAGTCAAACAACAGGCCGAAGCGGAAGGGCTGCATGAGGTGTTCCTGTCCGCTGGCTTTGAGTGGCGCGAACCGGGCTGCTCCATGTGTCTGGCCATGAACCCGGACAAACTGGTGGGACGACAGATCAGCGCCTCCTCTTCCAATCGCAACTTCAAAGGCCGGCAGGGGTCTGCTTCTGGCCGCACCCTACTGATGAGTCCGGCGATGGTGGCGGCGGCAGCCATTACTGGCCAGGTCACCGATGTGCGCCAGTTATTGAACTCAAAGCAACCTTGACAGACAGCTACCTTGCCAGGATGCAGGGGCTGGGAAATTCGAATTAGATGATGGGTTCACTTTGGGAGTCGCTAAGGCTTGATTTAAATTCACAGTTTCCCTATAGCCATTGACGGCGTTGGCTTTTGGGGCCAGCGTCATGCGGGGTTGTTTATCCTGCTAAGTCACATAAAGGCTCAGACTAGTGTTCTGTCAAACCCTAATTTTAAGGTGAACCCATTGGCTCGTAGTCGGCGCTTTAGCGCTGAAGTGCTGACTACAAACCCTAATTTCTAGAGTTGACGCTGCACTAGTAGCCCCAAGACCCACAAGGTCTGCGGGCGCTGGATTATACTCACCCTCGTTTGGTATAGAGTCTACTGATCGCCCTAATTCCCCTAACTGACCCTGGCTCTGGGGGTAGGACGGGAGCGGCCCTGGCTTGGGCGGGTTACTCGGTTAGAGCCCAAGGGACGAACCGGCAAACCAATGCGGGGCAGTTCTTCCAGGCGGGACAAATCCAGCAGGGACTGCACCTCTTCCCAAAGCGATCGATCAGCCGAGTGGAGTTCAACCAGGGCCAACCCTACACCCATCAACAGAGCCACCACCGCCATGACAAACAAGGCCAGCGATGCAGGAATCAGCCATTGCAGGTTAACTAAGGCCCGCAGCGCCAGCAACAATGTGCTGGCCACTGAGAAAAATAACCCATACTGGACAGTTAGCACACTGTAATGGGTCAGGATGTGACGTCGTTGAAGCTGGCGCAGGGATTTCCGCAGGCTCACCAGCCGTTCGCCCCGCAACTCCGTCTCCCCTTCAAAGCGTTCGGCATATTGCTGGCCAGCCATCTGTAAGCGATCGCCCAATGCCAGGTGACGACTGCCCAGGCGATGCAAAAATAGCCCACAGACCAGGCTGATCAACACCGAATTCAGAACGAGCTGGATTAATTGGGTCGTCTGCTCAACCGTCATGCAATTTCCTCCAAAGGATGGGGCGATGCACAGAAATTTGGGCGATCTATCCAGAAGCCGAGAAACAACCACCAGGGGACGGCGACATCCCACATGGGTGCCTAGAAGTTTAGCCTAGCTTCCGAATCTGGCATAGATCCCAATCACAAAACATTGAAAAATCACCGGGGACTTCCAGGTATAGGTAGGGACGCACCCCCACAGGCCAACCCTAGCTCCAGCAACTCCAGTCAGCATTATACGAGTAAATAATACATTTGTATTATTTAGCGATCGCAAATTATCGCCCTTCGTGACCCAAAAATTTTGACGGAGGTTCGGTTACCAGCCCAGTCTCTAGAAAGCGGGGAATATTTCGCGAAAAATCTTCCAATCTGTGTTGACACAGATCCCCCCATTCGTTACTCTAAGAAAGGTCAAGTCAATGCGCCCCCATCGTCTAGAGGCCTAGGACACCTCCCTTTCACGGAGGCGACGGGGATTCGAATTCCCCTGGGGGTATTGAATGCTAGATAGTCAGTGAAGTAGCTCCAAAGCTACTAGCTGAGGTTAATTTTGTGTCTAAGCCTATTTGAAGGCTTAGACATTTTTATTTGCACATCCATTAAATCATTTTTGGTTTACCCCCGTGGTTGCATGCGATGTCGGTCTGTGTTGGTAGAGCCAGTGCATCAAGGATGTCAAAGATGACCGAGGGCATGGGCAAGTCGGCGTAAATCCCCCCCCTTTCGGCTCAGAAATACCGATAGAATAGAGCCTGATCATTCGCGCAGTCTTGCCATGTCAGCCCTCTTATCTGCTCCGTTCTCTGCTGAAGAAATTGCGGCAGAGGGAATTAAGCCAGAGGAGTACGAAGAAATTGTGCACCGCCTGGGCCGCCATCCCAACCAAGCAGAACTGGGTATGTTTGGGGTGATGTGGTCCGAGCATTGTTGCTACAAGAACTCGCGTCCTCTGTTGAAGCAATTTCCCACCCAGGGCGATCGCATCCTGGTCGGTCCTGGCGAAAACGCAGGCGTAGTGGATCTGGGCGACGGGTTGCGGCTGGCCTTCAAGATTGAATCCCACAATCATCCCTCTGCCGTAGAGCCGTTTCAAGGCGCGGCAACTGGGGTGGGGGGCATTTTGCGAGATATTTTTACCATGGGAGCCCGGCCCATTGCTATCCTGAACTCCCTGCGGTTTGGCTCCCTGGAGGATGCCCGCACGCGCCGCCTAGTCAATGGGGTGGTGGCCGGCATTGCCCACTATGGCAATTGTGTAGGCGTGCCCACTGTGGGCGGGGAGGTTTATTTCGATCCAGCCTATTCCGGCAATCCGCTGGTTAATGCCATGGCTCTGGGCCTGATGGAAACGCCAGAAATTGTTAAGTCTGGCGCTAGGGGCATTGGCAACCCGGTGTTGTACGTCGGCTCTACGACCGGTCGGGATGGCATGGGGGGAGCCAGCTTTGCCAGTGCGGAATTGAGTGACGACTCCATGGATGACCGGCCCGCAGTTCAGGTGGGCGATCCCTTTCTGGAAAAATCGTTAATTGAAGCCTGCCTGGAAGCCTTTAAGACCGGGGCTGTGGTTGCAGCTCAGGATATGGGAGCTGCTGGCATCACCTGCTCCACTTCCGAGATGGCGGCCAAGGGCGGCGTGGGCATCGAGTTGGATCTGGATCGGATCCCAGTGCGCGAAAATGGTATGGTGCCCTATGAATTCCTCCTGTCCGAGTCTCAGGAGCGCATGCTGTTTGTTGCAGAAAAAGGGCGTGAACCAGAACTGATTGAGATCTTCGAACGCTGGGGTCTGCATGCAGTGGTGGCTGGCGCCGTGATTGAACAGCCGCTTGTCCGCATCCTGTTCCAGGGACAGGTAGCCGCAGAGATTCCTGCCACCGCCCTAGCCGACAATACCCCTATTTACCATCGACAGTTGTTGGCCGAGCCCCCCCTCTATGCCCAACAGGCCTGGGCCTGGCAAGCTGACTCCCTGCCCCCCTGCGCGATCGCGGGCATCGAAGTTGCTGGCGCCCCTCACACCTGGACTGAGATCCTGCAGCAATTACTGGCCAGTCCCACCATTGCCTGTAAGCGTTGGGTCTATCGGCAATACGATCATCAGGTGCAGAACAATACAGTCCTGCTTCCTGGCGGAGCAGATGCGGCGGTGGTACGGATCCGGCCGGTAACGGAAGCCTTGCCCTCCGCGCCAGCGGTCCAGAAGGGGGTCGCCGCCACGGTAGACTGCAATGCCCGCTATGTCTATCTCAACCCCTACGAGGGGGCCAAAGCAGCAGTGGCAGAGGCAGCCCGCAACCTCAGTTGTGTCGGAGCCGATCCCCTGGCGGTCACCGACAACCTGAATTTTGGCAGTCCAGAAAAACCCATTGGCTACTGGCAACTGGCGGAAGCCTGCCGGGGACTGGCGGAAGCCTGTCGGGAATTGCAGACTCCGGTCACGGGGGGCAATGTCTCGCTCTACAACGAAACCCTGGATAGTGAAGGCAATCCCCAACCGATTTATCCCACGCCGGTGGTTGGCATGGTCGGTCTGATTCCCGACCTGACCAAAGTGTGTGGCCAGGGGTGGCAATCTACAGGCGATGGCATTTACCTGCTGGGACTGCACCTAGAAGCCCGCCAGGAGCAGGATGTGGCAAAAGCCGTAACACTAGGTGGGTCAGAATATCTGGCCCTGATCCATGGTCTGGTGGCCGGACAACCACCCACGGTCAACTTTGAATTGGAACGGCAGGTGCAGGCCGTTTGTCGAGCGGGCATTCGTCAGGGATGGATTCAGTCAGCCCACGATTGCGCCGAAGGAGGTCTGGCTGTTGCCCTGGCAGAATGTTGCCTTAGCGGTGGCCTGGGGGCGGAAATCGTTTTACCCATTCGGCATCAGTTCCAACCCGGCTCCCTAGCCCATCCCCTGGCTCGCTGGGATACCTTGCTGTTTGGCGAAGGCGGCCCC
Source organism: uncultured bacterium (assembly GCA_964494755.1). Classification (GTDB taxonomy): domain Bacteria; phylum Cyanobacteriota; class Cyanobacteriia; order Leptolyngbyales; family Leptolyngbyaceae; genus CAZBTL01. Next base: position 34,714 of record CAZBTL010000002.1, read on the forward strand.
CGCATTCTGGTGTCAGTCGCTCCTACCCGCCAGGCCATCTGGGAGTCCTATTTGAGCCAACACCTGGGCCATGACTGGCAACGCCTGGGAACTGTGGGTGAGGCATCGGATCCATTGAAGATGGTGACGCGGGATAACCAAACCTTAATTGAGGCTAGCCTGGCCGCAATGGGCGATCGCTGGTTAAGTGCCATAGAGTCAGCTCTCTCACAATCCCCTGGCCAATAGATGAACTGGCGGGTTTTCAATAGTGCTTGGTTTAAGAAATTGCTAGGATGTAACTGTTTGTTGAACAATATAAAGAAAAGATTAACGTCTGGTAGAAGTCGGGTTAATATCCTGCATCCCAGCTAGTTAGTTGTTTGGAATAATTGGCAAACCGCCCCCCAAGAACCTACTGCCATCGCCTCTCCGGAAGTGTGCTGGAACTTGTCAACAACTAGAGTAGCTGAGGGATGGAGCCGGAATTTGTTCAATGTGCCTGTTTTGTAACCTGGAGCCCACGATAATGATGCCTGACGACGCCTTGCCGCTGGAACAGTCCTTGGATGAAACTACCGTTCTGGAACGACCGGATAAGCCCGAGGAAGCCTGCGGCGTTTTTGGCATATATGCACCTGGGCAGGATGTCGCCAAGCTGACCTACTTTGGCCTGTACGCCCTGCAGCATCGCGGCCAGGAGTCTGCTGGCATCGCCACCTTTCAGGGCAAGCAGGTTCGTCTTTATAAGGACATGGGGCTGGTCTCCCAGGTCTTCAACGAATCCATTTTGAAAGACCTAATTGGTGATCTGGCCATTGGCCATACCCGCTACTCCACAACCGGCTCCAGTCGAGTGGTTAACGCCCAACCAGCCCTAGTGGAAACCCGTCTGGGCCCCCTGGCTCTGGCCCACAATGGCAACCTGGTCAACACCGCAGCATTGCGGGAAGAACTGTTGCAGCGGAACCACAACCTGCTGACAACCACAGATTCTGAGTTAATTGCTCTGTCCATCGCAGAAGAAGTCAACAACGGCAAGGATTGGCTAGAAGGGGCAATCAGCGCCTTTCGCCACTGCCAGGGCGCCTTCAGTTTAGCGATCGCAACTCCCGCCGGTGTTATTGGTACCCGCGATCCCAATGGCATTCGCCCATTAGTCATTGGCACCCTGCCCCGTCACACAGACGCAGAACCCATCCGCTATGTTCTGGCGTCCGAAACCTGCGGACTGGATATCATTGGAGCCGATTATCTGCGGGAGGTGGAACCAGGTGAACTGGTCTGGATCACGGAAGACGGCATGGCCTCTTTCCATTGGGCACAACAAACCGAACCCAAGCTTTGCATCTTCGAAATGATTTACTTTGCCCGTCCCGACAGCGTCATGCACAGTGAAAGCCTTTATAGCTATCGGCTGCGGATTGGCCGGAAACTGGCTGAGGAATCACCAGTGGAAGCGGATATTGTTATTGCCGTACCCGATTCGGGAGTGCCAGCGGCGATCGGGTACTCCCAAACCTCGGGCATTCCCTATGCGGAAGGTCTGATCAAAAACCGCTATGTCGGCCGCACCTTCATCCAGCCCACCCAAAGCATGCGGGAATCGGGAATCAAGATGAAACTGAACCCGCTCAAGGATGTCTTGAAGGGGCAACGGGTGATTCTGGTGGATGACTCGATTGTTCGGGGCACAACCAGTCGAAAATTGGTGAAAGCGCTGCGGGATGCAGGGGCTGTCGAGGTTCACATGCGCATCTCCTCCCCACCCGTGACTCACCCCTGCTTTTATGGCATCGATACCGACAATCAGGACCAACTGATCGCTGCGACTAAGTCAGTAGCTGACATTGCGGCCCAAATTGGCGTGGACTCGCTCTCCTATCTCAGTTGGCAAGGCATGCTAGAAGCCACCCAGGAAGATCCCCAACATTTTTGCTCTGCCTGCTTTACGGGTAACTATCCCATTCCCGTTCCAGAGCCGGTCAAGCGATCGAAATTGATTCTGGAAAAGGTGCCAACCCGCGAACCAGCCCCAACCGCTGGATTAGCCTAAACTTCAGGAGCTATCATCATGGATCTGGCTAAGGCTCAGACCGCCCAGAAACTAGCGGCGACCTTTGCTGGTGAGTCGGCAGCCAACCGGAAAAATAGCTCTTCTTTACTAAGGTTGTGGAGATAGCGGCCCGCTGCCTGGAACTGGCGATCGCAGGCGAAACCTTGAATACATCACCATGGCTCCTGAGTTGGCAGCCCAGGTAATCCTCGATCGGGCTGCGGCCTCCGCAACCGAATTTTCCGGTCAGGCCAATGTGGCCGACGGGTCAGCCAGCTAACCCACCTATTGGATGTTGGCAACCCGGAAACCCATCTCGCACTCATACTGTTCCGGTTGTTGTTCCGCCATCTTATGCAAAGCATGACCACACCGGAGCCGACCACCAGACCAACGCGGCTGCCCACTTTGGTCAGCTAACAAACAGGTCTGACAAACGTGTTGGGGGGAGATGAGCTGATTGTCCATCAGGATGACGAGCATTAAGCACCTCCAGTGAACTGCCAATTCCCTGAGACTATTCTATGTCAGCTTTCCCCGGACTGGGGATCGCTTGCACACAGCTTAATATGCTCTGCGAGCAGCAACCGTGACGAATGTTTCAATTTGATCCAGTCGATCATGTTTTCAGCAGCAACTCAGTGCCCCTAAAAGTTAGGCCGTTACTGTGAAGACTGGATAAAGCTCTAGCAGAACTGCTGAGAATTCCATCAGAGGATGGAAGCTGTCGCGGTAGCATAAATTTAGGTTAGGGTGTACTTGTTTAGTTCGAACAGTTGCCTTCCCTGTCCAGAGTGTTAGGATGACCGATTCTCTCTGGCTTTATTTGTTCTGACATGATTATTGCTTAGGGGTTTGTAGGTGTGACTCAGACCAATCTTGACTTCCTTGCCCAGACCGATCCAGCGATCGCGGAAATAATTACCCAGGAACTACAACGTCAGCGCGACCACCTGGAGCTAATTGCCAGCGAAAACTTTACCTCCGCAGCGGTTATGGCGGCCCAGGGTTCAGTCCTGACCAATAAATATGCCGAAGGACTGCCTGGCAAACGCTACTACGGCGGTTGCGAATTTATTGATCGGGCAGAGCAATTGGCGATCGACCGGGTCAAACAACTATTTGGCGCAGCCCATGCCAACGTCCAACCCCACTCCGGAGCCCAGGCCAACTTTGCCGTATTCCTGGCCCTACTAGAACCGGGAGACACCATCATGGGCATGGACCTTTCCCACGGCGGACACCTGACCCACGGGTCTCCGGTCAACGTCTCCGGCAAGTGGTTCAAGGTGCAACACTATGGAGTCAGCCAGGAAACAGAACAGTTGGACTATGACCAGGTTCGTGATCTGGCCCAGCAACATCGCCCCAAGCTGATTATCTGTGGCTATTCCGCCTATCCCCGCATCATCCAGTTTGACAAGTTCCGCGAAATTGCCGACGAAGTCGGGGCTTACTTACTAGCAGACATCGCCCACATTGCTGGTTTAGTCGCCACTGGACACCACCCCAATCCCCTGCCCTATTGCGACGTCGTCACCACCACCACCCACAAAACCCTGCGGGGCCCCAGAGGCGGCCTGATCATGACCCGTGATCCAGATCTGGGCAAGAAATTGGACAAAGCCGTCTTCCCTGGCACGCAGGGGGGCCCCCTGGAGCATGTCATTGCGGCCAAAGCCGTTGCCTTTGGAGAAGCCCTGAAACCGGAATTCAAAGCCTATTCGGCCCAGGTAATCACCAATGCCCAGACCATGGCAACTCAGTTGCAAGCAAGAGGATTCAAGATCGTTTCCGGCGGCACGGACAATCACCTGATGTTGGTGGATTTACGCTCTATTGGCATGACCGGCAAGCTGGCGGATCAGTTGGTCAGTCAGGTTAATATCACAGCCAATAAGAACACCGTGCCCTTCGATCCGGAATCGCCGTTTGTCACCAGTGGACTACGGTTGGGGTCGCCTGCCATGACCACTCGGGGTATGGGGGTGGCGGAATTCACCGAAATTGGCAACATCATTGCTGATCGCCTCCTGAACCCTGAAGACGAAACAGTGGCCGAAAACTGCCGCCGTCGGGTGGCCGATTTGTGTCAGCGGTTTCCCCTGTATCCCCATTTGACCATCCCAGTTCCAGCACTAGTCTAGGCAAGGCAGATAATTCATCCTGATGATTGGTTCTAATCAGAGGATGATCTTTGTAGAGGCGCTACAATTGTGTCTCTACGCCTGTTTTCTGCTTCAGATCAGGACAATTTGGCCTGTAATTACCCCTAATTAGTAAAATGAACTGTATTAACAATTCTTTGCCAACTATCATCTGAAGTGTAGTACACTCTGCCTGACGCTGTTTTCACCCCTGCACTTCTCAATGCCTTACCAGATTTATTACCTCATCGCGTTCCTGGTTGCTGCCCTGGTCGTCCTGTGGGCTACTCCAGTAGTGCGGAAAATTGGCCTCAAAAGCGGGCGGGTCGATAAGCCGGGTGGTCGAAAGATTCACAATCGACCGATGGTACGGTTGGGGGGTGTTTCAATCTTTGCTGGCACGCTGATAGCACTTCTGATTGTCTGGTGGGCTGGTGGTTTTGGCGTTCTGCCTCCGGATAAGGAATACGAAGTTTGGGGCGTGGCCCTGGGGGGAATTGCCTTTTTCCTGATTGGCCTGACGGATGATCTCTTCGGTTTGTCTCCCATCACCCGTCTGCTCCTGCAAAGCCTGGTTGCTGGACTAGCCTGGAAGGCCGGGGTACAGATAGATTTTTTGACAATTCCAGGGGTAGGTCTGGTTCCCTTAGCAGACTGGATTAGTTTGCCAATTACGGTAATCTGGTTGGTCGGCATGGCCAATGCCATTAACTGGATCGATGGGCTAGATGGTCTGGCGGCAGGGGTTTCCGGCATCGCAGCCACGGTGATGTTGATTGTTTGTCTGTTTATGAATCAACCCGCCGCCGCTTTGATCGCTGCAGCCCTGGCTGGCGGAACCCTGGGTTTCCTGCGATACAACTTTAATCCGGCCCAGATTTTTATGGGGGATGGCGGTGCTTATTTCCTGGGCTTTACCCTGGCAGGGGTGGGCATCATTGGGCTAGTAAAAGGGGTAACCACCGTGACAATTACGGTGGCGGTCGTTTTGCCCTATGTCATTCTGGCGGTGCCAATTCTGGATATGTCGGCGGTGATTATTGATCGGCTGCGGCGAGGAAAGTCACCCTTCATTGCCGATAAGCGTCATCTACACCATCGCCTGCTGGATGCCGGTTTGTCCCACCGGTTAGCGGTTCTGTTTATCTATTCCCTGACATTGTGGGTAGGAACGATCGCCCTGGCAGTTTCGGGAATGCCCAGCGGTCTGGGATATGCGATCGCAGCCACCGCGTTGCTCAGTTTTACCAGTTGGCAGGTTTGGAAGACCGCCCGCCAGCCCTGATTGCCCCCAGGAACTAACATGTACATTCGGGAGGCGGTAGAACCCGATTTGCCAGCCATCGTTGCGATTTACAATGCCGCCATTCCCTGTCAGATCGTAACGGCGGACATCGAACCTATTTCAGTGGAAAGTCGCCTGGCCTGGTTCCACCAACACCTACCCAGCCAATATCCCCTCTGGGTCATGCAGGCGGAAGCGGAAATTGCTGGTTGGTTGGGATTTCAGCAGTTTTATAGCAAGCGACAGGCCTACCAATCGACGGCCGAATTGAGCCTCTATGTAGCGCCGGTCTATCAGCGTCAGGGCATCGGCCAGGCTCTCCTACAAGCGGCGATCGCCCGCAGTCCATCTCTTGGTCTTAAAACGCTGGTGGGGTTGATCTTTGCCGAAAATCAACCCAGCCTGCGGCTATTTGAGAAATTTGGTTTTCAGCAATGGGGTTACTTGCCTGAGATTGCCGAGTTTGGAAGCATCTCAAGAGACCTGGTCATTGTGGGACGTAAAGTTACCCTCCCTGACCAGCCTTAGGCATGTCCTGATTCGGCCAGGGAAGTTCCCTGCTTGCCCCTCGCCAATGCCTTCAGGACATCGTCAACCCCGGCAGTCCAACCCAGAATTCCACCCTGTGATCGCATCATTTGCAGACAAGCCAGCTTGAATTCTGGAAAGTAGCTTTCCGTTACATCCTCAACCAGCAGACAGTCCAATACCACAATCATCAATCGCCCCGTAGACGACGGATCGCCAATGTTTAAGGGCTCCCACATCCGCCTTTGTTTCAATGGCAGGCGGCCTGAAAGGTCTGGCTGAGGTCCCTCAATGGGGTGTACACAATAGGCAGTTTCAGAACCCGAAAGGTTTCCAGCAACCGCTTCAGGGTAGGAACAATCCTTATGACCTGGCTTGACACAATAGAACATGTGTTCTATAAAATTTTTACAGCGATCGTCGAATGGCTAATGGCGGCGATCGCATTATTTCTAAACTTTACCGTCAAACCGCTGGTACCAGACGATGTTGGCTAACACCAGAACCACCAGGGTAATACCACCACCAACCCAGGCCAGCATCGGGTTGTAACCACCTCGACCTAGGTTCTCCATCCAGAGATGGGTCAAGTCGGACGACAAAAACCGATCCGCAAGGAACGGAGAAAGATACATCAGTGCTGCTCCCACAATCAGCCAGCCCACCATAGAGGCAAGCAAAAAGATGGTCTTAGCAGTAGATTGACGGCCCATGCGCGAATCTCGGTACAGAACTAAAGTTGAGCCTAGCACAGGGTGTTGACCCGATTGCTGGGCATCTGCCAGGAACTAGCAAGCAGTCGGCCAGATTTTAGTTTAAGGTTAAAGGTTAGTTCTTCAGATGGATGCGCATGGTTGACTTTCCCACTAGCCTGGAAATGGCGATCGCCCAGGCCCAGCAAGCAACCCAGACTGCCCTTGCAGTTGGTTATACCCGCTTAAGCGTAGAACTGCTTATACCGGAACTAAAACCCATGCCCCCGGCTCGGCAATACCTGTCGGTCTTTGAAAACATGGGACCACACCTCAAGGTCTTTTTCACCGATGCCGGAACAGCCGCCCTGGCCCGACGGGACTGGGCCAACCTACCCCATACCATCAGCAGCATTGACATTGCCGGAGCCCGCCAAACTACTGAAGTCGAAGAGCTGATAGAGCCAGAAGACCAGGCATTTCTGTTTGTCGCCCCAACTGCCGTCGAAGTTTATCTGGTGGAAAAAATTTGCACCGCAGCCGGAGAGCGGCCGGTCATCCTATTCAATCCCCGTCTAGAGGATATCGGCACGGTGGGCCTTGGCTCCGCCGCCCGTGAACTACGAACCCGATTCCTCAGCCTGTTTGAACCCTGCTATTTTCTGCGTCCGCTCGAACTGATTACCCTCTTGCGGTTTTATCCCACCCCCTGGCAGGTTTGGCTGGAGGACAATGGCAGCCATCGGCTGATTGCCGAAGAACTATTAAAACCCGACTCGGAAACCCTAGAGAAGATTGTCCGGGATGCGTTGGGACCGGCAAAGACGCCACAGCGAAGCTTTCTGAGCAACTTGCAGCAGTTTCTAAGGGCCCTGGGACAGTAAAGCCTGAATTAATTTGGATCGAAGGAATATGAGGTTTCTTGCTGACGTAGTGAGCCTATAGAAATCAGGGGCATAATGAGGGTATTCTAATTGCCGCTCGTCAGTTCTGGCTTGCGATATTTCAGCCTATTTCAAGCTGAAAGAATGAACTGACAGAGGTCTGCAATCGGTTCCGTGTTTGAGTGTTAAGAGGTCGATCGCATGGGTGAAGTAACGCCCCGTCGCATCATTATCGGAGATGTGCATGGTCACTATGAAGGGCTGATGATGCTATTGGATGCGATCTCGCCCGGTCTGCAGGATGAGGTCTACTTCCTGGGAGACTTAATCGACCGGGGACCTGACAGTGCCCGCGTTGTCAACTTTGTCCAGCAAAGCGCCCATACCTGTTTGCTGGGTAACCACGAACAACTGATGCTGGATGCATTTCCGGCTGGCCGAACCTTTACCCCAGCGCTGCAAGCCTGGTTGTATAGCGGCGGTCGCTCAACCGTTGCCAGCTATAAGGACATCAACCATCTGCTGGATCACGTGGAGTGGATGAAAACCCTACCCACCTATCTGGACTTGGGGGATTTGTGGCTGGTGCATGCCGGTGTGGATCCGGAGCTTCCCCTTTCAGCCCAGACCACCCATGAATTTTGCTGGATCCGGGATGATTTTCACACCATTGATACGCCCTATTTTTCGAATAAACTGATCATCACCGGGCATACCATCACCTTCACCTTGCCCAATGTGCCCCCTGGCTCCCTGGCTAGGGGATGTGGCTGGTTGGATATTGATACCGGCGCCTATCATCCCAAGAGTGGTTGGCTGACTGGCTTAGACATGACGACGAAAAACGTTTACCAGGTCAATGTGTTTAAGCGCACCCTGCGAACCTTGCCCCTAACAGAAGCCAGTGTTCAAATAGACCCAACTCAGATTCAGTCCCATCGGCAGGCCTTGCGGCTGTAAGGATGTTACGGGAAGGGCTCTATTGCTCTGTGGCGGAGTCGGCTGCCAGGGTTGGATGGGAGTAAGGGCAAAACAGTGGCTCGATAGGCTGCACTATCCAGCCCTTTTCCCATATCTACCTGTCCTGGAGTAGTCATTGCCTGCATCCGTTGCACCCGGTCAGTGGTGGAGGGGTGGGTGCTGAAGAAAGCTGGCAGGGGCGATCGGCGCATTAGCTTACTCATAAAGGTAATGGCGCCCCGTTGGGCATAGCCAGATCTGCCTAGGGTCGTAATCCCCATTTGATCGGCCAGGAACTCGTCATTGCGGCTATTGGGACGGCGCAGAGCCAGTTCCAACCCCAGGTTGACCGCCGTATTCCGATTCAATCCGGCGGCTCCCACCAGTCCTCGAGCGATCGCCATCTCTTTCATCTGGTTGACCGAATGACGACCGGCAATATGACCAATTTCATGGGCCAGCACACTGGCCAACTCGGCTTCATTATCAGCGGCTTTAATCAGACCGCTGTTGACATAAACAAAGCCACCCATCGTGGCAAAGGCATTGATGTTGTTATCGGCCACCACCTGGAACGTGTAGGGAATTTGCGGACGGGTACTTTCAGCCGCCAAACGACGACCGATTTGGCTGATATACCGTTGCAATTCCGGGCTTTGGAGAATTTGCACCTGCTGATGCAGTTGCTGGTTAATTTGCTGGCCGATCGCCACCTCTTGCTGATCGGTCAGAGTGGAAAGCTGGATCACTTGCAGACCTCTCAAAATCAGGTCGGCCCAGGAAATGGCCTGCCCCACCATCGGGCGTCCGAAGCACAGGCCCAAGATCACCGTCAGGGAAATCAGAGGATACAGCCAGAATCGAAACCGCCGTCGGCAGCGGAAAGGAGACTCAGACATAACCGTTATGCATCCGAGGAGACGACAGTATTACGACAGGCAGCCCTTGGACGTTGTTGAAAAGCAGGATGAATTGAAACGAGGTTTCAAGCACCCAGCATCCTTTTCATGGCTGGAATCAGCAATGCTGACCCTTGAGAACTTCTCCCAACCAGATTCTGGAAGATTTCAGTCAAGGTCAGACTGGCTCCGACCTCAGTTATAGACTGAAAAACTGACTTGTATGTTTCCGATTGGATTGCGATTCGCACGAACAGGATAGTTTCTGTCGGTCCTGTTTTTTTATGGCCGGATCGTCTAGACCGTCCACTGGTTCTTTGAGCCAAACAAGGGCTGAAACCCTCTGTGGAAAAGCCTTACCTGTCCATTCTTGTGAGTTTTTGTCGTGGCATTGCGATGGGACGTGACTGATTGTTCCGGTTTTGTTACGCTTACCGAGCACCCTGGTTAAAATGGGTCAGCTTTTGGCCAGGAAAGACTATGGAGTGGGTTTCAAACCAGCCAGTGTGTCCTGTCCTGGTCAATCAAGATGCACCGTGTTGGCAATTCGTGTTGTACCGAAAGTCAGTTTCCATGGCACTACTATCCTCCGGACGTTGGCACAGGGTCATTGGCATTAGTGGAATGGTGTGGAGTATCACCTGTTCCGCGATCGCGGCTCCTGTTTCACCCGCCATTTCTTCAGGAACAGAGGCACTTCCCACTGCTCAAGCGCCGTCGCAACCGGAACAGCCCGGTGATCCAGCCAAACTGGCTCCCCCCCTGGCCCCCGCGCCCTTGCCAGAACCCACAACGCCCCCAGAAACACCGCCGCCCACCCTGCCGGTGACGAAGGTGGAAGTGCTGGGAAGCACCATCTTCACCCCGGCGGATTTCCAGCCCATTGTCCAGTCGGTGGAAGGCAAGTCTGTCAGCCTGGAAGAACTGCGCCAGGTAGCCGATGCCATTACCCAACTCTACCTGGACCGAGGTTACATCACCTCTCGGGCCATCCTAGTGGATCAAACGGTTAAAGAAGGAGTGGTCCAGTTTCAGGTGATTGAAGGATCCCTGGAGCGGATTGAACTGGACGGCAACTTTCGGGTACGACCCTCTTATATCCGCGATCGCATTATGTTAGGGGGCGGAACCCCCTTAAACCGGGACAAGTTGGAAGACCAGTTGCGGTTACTGAAACTGAACCCCCTGTTTTCCAATGTGGAAGCTAGTCTGCGACCGGGCAGCGAACTGGGACAAAGCATTTTAGTGGTGCGGGTAACGGAAGTGCCAGCTCTGACGGGCCTGATTGGGGTCGATAACTATTCCCCGCCAGCCGTTGGTTCCATCCGGTTAGGGGGAATTGTCAACCTGCGCAATCCCTCCGGCCTGGGGGATGATCTGCTGGCCTCCTTTTACGGCACCACTGCTGGAGGCAGTAACATCTTTGATCTGGTCTATCGGGTGCCGGTCAATGCCATGGATGGCGCAGTGCGGTTTCGTTTCTCTCCCAGCAACAGCCGGATTGTTGATGACGATTTCAGCGCCCTGGGGATTGAGGGCAACTCCCAACTGTATGACCTGAACTTTCGCCAGCCAATTATCCGCAATCCCAGGGAAGAATTTGCCCTGTCGTTAGGCTTTACCGTCCAGAACGGTCAAACCTTTTTGTTCAATGACATTGGTTTTCCCTTCGGATTTGGTCCTAGTCAGGATGGCAACAGCCGCACCCGTGTCCTCAACTTCAGCCAGGACTACGTCAAGCGCGATCCCTTTGGGGCCTGGGTGGTTCGTTCCCAGTTCAATTTTGGCTTGAATATTTTGGATGCCACTACCAATCCCTCGCCCATTCCCGATGGCGAATTTTTTAGCTGGCAGGGGCAGCTACAACGGGTGCAGCGCTTTGGCAGCAGTAGCTTGTTCATTGCCCAGGCCGACATTCAACTAACGCCCGACAGTCTATTGCCGTTTAATCAGTTTGTCCTGGGTGGGGGACAGTCGTTGTTGGGCTATCGGCAAAATGTGCGATCGGGGGACAATGGCTTCCTAATCACGCTGGAGAATCGATTTATCCTGACCCGTGATGAGGGCGGACGGCCGCTGGTGCTGCTGGCGCCCTTTCTGCAAGGAGGTGGGGTCTGGAACAATCCCGACAATCCCAACCAGTTACCTCCCCAGACCTTTTTGGGTGATATCGGGGTTGGTTTGCTGTTGCAACCGACGCCCAAATTCAGTCTACGGTTGGATGGTGCAATTCCGTTTGTGCAACTGCGCGATCGCGGCAATAATCTCCAGGACTACGGCGTTTACTTCACCGTGAATTACCAGCCATAGCTGAAAACCTGGCAGTGGGTCGGCAGGGATCCCGCATGCAAAATCGCCTTGAACCCTTTCTCCGGTTTAATAGTCTAAAGGGAATTGATCTCACCCTGGAAGAAGGCGAGTATGTTGCCATCATGGGCGTTTCGGGTTCCGGCAAACCCACTTTGATGACCATTATCGGATGTTTGGACCGGCCAACCGACGGGTTCTATGTCCTGAAAGGCAATAATCTGAATCACCTGAAGGATGGATGGCCTCATTGTTCCTTAATGATTAACCTGCAATGATTAACCTGCTAGGCCGATCCAGATTGGTTGCCGCTGCGGAGATTGAGCGAGGAACCGGTCGACCCCCGTTCCAGGTCTTCGGTAATTTTCGGTTTCAGCCGTTCAAATTCCGTTTGGAGCACCTGCTTGCTGGTAGCCGATTGGCCAACGGAAACCCAGGTTTTGCTGGTGATCATCCATTGTTGCAACTGCAAGCACTGATTCGGGTTGAGTTTAACCGTAATCAAATGGGGCGACTGGCTAGGATTTTCCAGGGAAAACAGCAGCACCTGATACTTGCCCTGTTCGGCTAGCAGTCGCAGCATTTCCTCCCCCTGGGAGGTTTTCAGATCCAAAAAGCAGCGCAACCAGCGCGGCCCCGATTGACTGTACAGACGGTTATAAAGTGCCGTAATCCAGAGCACCACTGGATGGGGAGACATGGTGCAAAGGAAATTCTTATAGATGCGGTTATACAGTTTGTGCATCTGGAGGTTCTGAATTTCCTGCTCCGGCAGCATAGCCCATAGCGTCACCACCGTTTCGGAACTGGTGGCCAGGGTATGGGGAAAGACAATCTGGGCAACCGGTTTATCTTTCGGCCAGATGGCAATTTTGGGAAGTTCATCCTCCGGGGCAACCGGTGTTGTCTCCGGTTCCAGGGTCGGTAGACTTTTAGCCAGTGCTTCGCCAATCCGATAACTGATCTGGCGGCTGGCACTGTAGCGCTGCTCCAAGGGTTCCAGAGTGCGAATGATGTCGCCCGCCGACTGAGGCCGATCAGTCGGTAACTTGGACAGACAACTCATGACCAAATTTTCCAGAACCTTTGGCAGTTTCAGCGTCGGGTTGACTGACTCAATGGTGCGAGGCTGCTGGTAATGGTGGGTTTTGTACCAGCCGCCGAAGGAGTGGGTTTCCGCTTGCAGCGGCATCCGGCCCGTCAGCATCTCGAACATCATCACACCCAGACTGTAGATATCTGAGCGGGCATCCAGTTCCCGACCTTCCATTTGCTCAGGGGAGGAATAGGCCAGGGTGCCCATGTAGGAGTTGGTCTGGCCAGCATCAGACTGCAAGAGTTTGATAATGCCAAAGTCAAGGATTTTGACCAACTCCCCCAGACTGGTGTCCTTAGTGACCAGGATATTGCTGGGTTTGATGTCTCGATGAATGATGGGGCAGAGCTGGTCATCAATTAAAATGCCCTGATGGGCGCATTGCAGGCCCAGGGCAATTTGGCGGGTAATAGCCAGAAAGCGGGGCAGGGGAAGAGGCCCAGCGTTGATCAACTCGCTCAGGCTTTCTCCATGCAGATATTCCATGACGTAGAAGGGAATGTCATCCTCATCAACGCCAAAATCTGTCACCCGGACAATGTGAATGCTTTTTTGGCCCAATTGGGCGCAGGTGCGGGCTTCCAAATAGAAGCGATCGCGCATTTTGGCATTGAGCAGAGTTTGGGCCAAAAACTTGACCGCAATCACCCCACCCAACAAATCATCTTCCGCCCGGTAAACCCGACCCATTGCCCCTTTACCCACTAGCTCAACTAGCCGGTAACGATTCGCTAGGACTCGTCCAATGTTGGGGTCAGACATAGAGATGAGGGAAGGAGATTTCTGTTCCAAGGAAGGACGAAAGGGGAGGGAGCATCTATTGGCTCTGGGTCAGTATCACACCTCCTATGGTTTAGTCATCCCGTAAAGCAACGAGAAGCGATCGCAGGATGAAAAAATTTTAAGCTTTGATTAAGCCGAAATCTATTTTTCTTTCAATCATATACTACAGGATTTGTTGAAGTATCTTACCGAACATCTCGTTATTCTAGTTTCCGTACAAATCTCTACTCGTCACCTATAGCAATCCTAAATGACTGGTGAACGACTGGATGGTGAAAGGGCTTTGTGAGAAGGATTTCCTGCGGCAACCTTTCACAATCCTAATCGGATCGCTATAGCCAGCTTGCAATTGGAATGGCAA
>CAZBTL010000003.1:0-22534 GCA_964494755.1 uncultured bacterium
AGCAGGCTGTGCCCCTCAAAACAGTCTTGACAGACCACTAGATGGAGACCACTAGGTGGGGTCTGGTTCTATTCCACGGGGAAAATTTGCAGGGCTGCCAGATAGGCTGCTGTCGTCTGCGATCGCGTCACAAAAATGACTTCTTCTGGATAGTCAAGGTGTTCCTGCAGCCACTTCACCACGGTATTCAGGGCAATCTGGGTCGCCGGTTCCAGGGGAAAGCCAAAAATTCCGGTGCTGATGGCAGGGAAAGCAATGTTCCTTACCTGGTGTTGTGCCGCAAGTTCTAATGAGCTGCGATAGGCACGGGCTAATTGTTCCGCTTCCCCAGATTCCCCACCCATCCAGACAGGGCCGACTGCATGGATGACATATTTGGCCGGTAGTTTGCATCCTGGGGTGATCCTGGCTTGTCCGGTCGGACAGGGAGCCACGGCCTGGCATTCCCGTTGGAGTTGGGCGCCAGCAGCAGCATGAATGGCTCCGCACACACCGCCACCGGCCAATAATTCCTGATTAGCCGCATTCACGATGGCATCGACAGGCAATGCCGTGATATCTCCCTCCAGGATACGGACCGTTTTGTTACCAACTTGCAGCTCGTCTAGGTTGGTTCGGTGCGTGGGCATGGATCATCTCCTGGCAGACTCAGGTGCAACGTGGTTATTGGGGATTCCTGGCTAAGCGAAGCTGCTGAACCGTTCAGTCTGAAGTATCTGCTCTGAGCGGGGATGGTTGAAAATAGGCATTCTCTCGGCTCGCGCTTCTAATGCAGATACCATACAGTATTTCTGGAGCAAGCCAGTGCTTCAGACGGTATCACCAAGACAGATTTTCAGGATTCTGATTGTCTCTGCGCTGGGAATCTACTCCCTGCCTTGCCCGACCCGTAGATGGATGTTTTTGCAAAAGGTGGATGACATGGCTACTAACCCTAGAATTCTGGCCTTTGCCGGCAGTACGCGAACCGATTCCTACAATAAAAAACTGGTGCAGATTGCGGCGGCTGGAGCCAGGACGGCTGGAGCAGAGGTGACGTATGTCGATCTACGGGACTTGCCGATGCCCCTATTTGATGAGGACCTGGAAACCAGCCATGGACTGCCGCCTGCTGCCCGCCAGTTTAAGGATCTGCTGCTGGCCCATCAGGGACTGTTAATTGCCTCGCCCGAATACAACAGCTCTATTGCCGCAGTCCTGAAAAATGCGATCGATTGGGCTTCCCGTCCGACTGCGGGCGAACCACCGCTGGCCGGGTTTACCAATAAAGTAGCCGTAATTATGAGTGCCTCTCCGGGGACCTTAGGAGGACTACGGGGTCTGGTTCATCTGCGCTCGATTCTGGGCAATATCAAGGTGCTGGTGTTGCCTGATCAGATCGCTGTGCCAAAGGCTCATGAGGCGTTTAATCCGGATGGCAGTTTGAAGGATGCCAAACAGCAAGCCTCTATTGAACAATTGGGCCAAAAGCTGACGGAGATTCTAGTCAAGCTTAATGCTTAGGGCAAGAACTGCAAGAGTTGGCCAGGACTGAACCTCGATAGACGACCATGCAGCCTGCCGAGGTTTGGGTAGAGTCCGCTCTAATTGGAGATCTCGGCCATTTCGTAGATGTTGCCGTCGTAGTCTTTGACCAGAAAACTCAGCGGTTTTTCCGCCAAGATCTTATATTTCATGCCCCGGGTTTGTACCCGCAGGAGGACTTGCTCCATACAGTCTCGATCAAAGCAAACATGGCGTTGACGGTTGCGATCGCCCATGCGGGCTCCTGGAATGACATGTAGTTGGGAATTTTTCTTCAACTGATACCATAGGCCGTCTGGTGCAGCAGCCATCTTGGATGGGCGCCCCAGGCTGGGAGATAGATAAACAGGATCCATGACCGCTGCACCCAGAGTTTGCTCATAGTTGTAATAGTAATGAAGCGGCACCTCAGCCACCGGCAGGTCTAGCATCCCCTCATAAAGCTGACGGGCCAATTCCAGATCCGTGACCATAATTGTGTAGACCTTGGGCGCACTGGTAAGAAACATCCACATTGCCCCAGCATAGGCAATGAGCAACATCACCATGATGCCCTGAGTGGATAGCAAGCTGTCTAAGCCAGGTAAGACGGCTCCCAACCAGGAGACATGAGGCAATAGTGGCAAACTCAAACTCAAAAATCCCATAACCGCAATTAATATAGTTACCGAATTATATATAGCAATCCCAAATGACTTGTGAACGACTGGATGGTCAGAGGGCTTTGTGAGAAGGATTTCCTGCGGAAACCTTTCACAATCCTGATCGGATCGCTATAGTTACCGAATTGGTGGAATCCTGTCACCCATCGCCCAATCAAGCCAAGCGGTGACTATAGAGAGTCGAACTAAACCCACAGCAATCCTATTTGATTTGTGAATGCCTGGATGGGCAGAGGACTTTGTGAGAAGGATTTCCTACGGAAACCTTTCACAATCCTGATCGGATCGCTATATCGCAATTATTTGTATCCCGTATTCTCATCTAATTCTATCAATCACCTCCGCTGATGGGCAGGGAACCCAAAGAGCTACACAGAAATGTAAAGTTTTAATGTGGAAGGGATAGAAAAAAACGTGCCATTTGGGCTGAATCCCGTGTATAGTGAATCATCGCTATTGCGCCAGGCGATGACGTTGGTGTTTCAACCATGTCTATTCCTTATTTTCCTGAATCCGGTCACCCGCTGATTAAGTCGCTTAGCCACTACAGCGATCAGGAACTGCTGACCTTGTTCCAGCGTCATCCTGATTCTGGGCAGTATTTTATCGCCTTGTTCTGCCGCTATGGCCCCATGCTCTATACGCTGGTGCGTCATTCGGCTAAGTCGGCGGTTCAAGCAGATTATCTGTTTGCTAATGTCTGGCGACACATTTTCTATGAGTTGGGGGGATTGGATTTGCGGGCTCTGGCTCGACCTGGAGAACCAGTTCCCACACTGCAAAGCTGGTTGATTCAGAACACAGCCTACTGCATTAATCAAGCCGAATTGCCTCCGGTTGAATCGATTCATTACAACTTAGAGGCAACCTCTCCTCCGCTTCAGTGCTACCTTGAGCGGGCGTTGGATCAATTGCCGCCGGTGTCGCGTTTGGTTGTCCTGATGGCTCAGACCTTTAATTGGAGTGAGACTCGGATTTCGGCATACTTGAAGGCCGAAGGTGAGCGTCTCTCGCCTGCCGAGGTGCAGGCAACCTTGCAGGAAGGCTATCAGCTCCTGGAAACTGTTTTGCCAGAAGATGTACGGACCATTTACCTGACGGGGAATCATCAACAGCAAGCAGTTCTCTTTGGTACGGAGGCTGAGTTGTTGGAAGCCCCGGCTGATTGAGTTGAGAGCCCAACACGGTAAACTTGACTTAAGTGTGCCTCTTATGGCAAGGAAGATGGGGCAATGAAAAATTGGCAATGGATGTTCCTGAATCGCGTCAAAGATGGTGATGTCACTAAGGTGGGGGTTATCCCCAGTCTGTTGGCGATCGTGGTTTTAGCAGCGGGTGGGTTGGCTGGGCAGGCGAGCCAGCCCCCATCCACAAAAGCAACAAAAGGTCAGCCAGCTAAGGCACAGGCGGCTAACCCAAAACCGCCCAGTCCCCCGGTGGCTGTAGTTGACCCGTTGCGGGCCCCCAGTTTGAACCAGCAGTTATTGATTCGTCTGAATAATGGGACTCAGGGATCTGCTCGGAATCAGGCGGATGACCTGCTGCAACTCGGTAAGGTACAGGAAACTGGCGGGGCTCTGGCAGATGCCATCCAGTCTTGGCAGAAGGCGGCGGAACTTTACCGTGAGATTGGCGATGTGCCAGCCAATGCTCTGGTTCAGAGTTATTTAGGCTCCGCTTACTTACGGTTGGAACAGGATAAGCAGGCTGAGGCGGCTTTCCGGCGACAACTGGCGATTTCCCGCACAACTGGGGATGTGCTGTCTCAGATTTTTGCGGCTAATAATCTGAGCCGGTTGCTAATTCCCCGGAGTGCGATGGGGGTGGATGCCCTGCTGGCCGAGTCGCTTTCCCTGGCCAGTCAGATTGGCAGTCCGCATGCTTTGGTCGTTACGTATACGAGCCTGGGTATGCTGGCCTTTCAAGAGGGGAACTATGACCGGGCGATGCAGAATTATCAAACCGGTTTGACCATCAGCCGCAGGGCTGGGGATCGGATGACGGAACCTGCATTGCTAAATGGGGTTGGGGATGTGTACCTGGCGCGGGAGAATTTTCCCTCGGCCCGGCAGGCTTACACCCAAGCGCTGGCAATGAGCCGCTCCCTGAGCGATCGCCCCAATCAGTTTCGGGCCATTGATGGGCTGGTGGCAGCGTCGGAGCAATTGGGACGGGTTGCCGTGGTGCTGCCGCTGCTTGATGAACGGTTGGAATTGGCTCAGTCCCTTGGCAATTTCCATCAAGAACTCTTGTCATTGCAAAAACTAGCCCAATTCCATCAGCAAATTGGCAATTATTCCATAGTTGACCTGTATATCCAACAGGCGATCGCGGTTGCCCAGACAGCTCAAGATCCGACGGAAGAATTGCTGTTGATCCAGCGTTTGACCAGTTTCCGCCGCGATCCCTCGGCTCGTTGACCCCGATATTGCGATTCAACCACTCTACAGAAGGTTGGCTGGCTGCGATCGCATCTGGATCTGAGTTGGGGGCAACCCATGCCCCCTATCCGCAGACGATGGGAACAATCCGATCGCTCATTCCTCCAGTGCTGCCAACTTAGTCAGAGCATCCTTAACGGCGGGTGGCAAATTGCGCATGATTTTGCCTTTCTCCCGATCCACTGCAACAAGGGTAACCCGGGCTGTGACAAACAAGATCTGACCATCAACCGACTGAATTTGATAATCCCAGTTCAGCCGCACCCCTTCTATGGCCGCCATGCGGGTTCGAACAATGGCATTCGTTCCCATGCGAATCGCCTGATGATAGCGAACCGACATTTCCACCACTGGTAGATCGCACCCCAACGCCACCAACTCGGCATAGTCGACGCCAATGGAGCGAAGACATTCCACCCGTGCTTCCTCCATCCAGTTGATATAGGAACCATGCCATGCAACTCCGGCATAATCTGTGTGGTGTGGATAAGCCCGAATTGGATACTCAAACCAGAGCCCGTCGGGGGAGTGCAACGAATCCGCAAGGGCAATTGCAGCGGTGGGCTGGGATAAGTTAGGGGTGTCATTTGTCATAGGTTTAACTCATTTTAGGAATAACATTTGTTGACATTAAGTTTTGTTTGAAGTCGGGTCATTCAGTAAAGGAATCGTTGACTCTTGGTGCGTCATCCAACAGAAGAAATGATTAAAGAGGATGCTCTAAACTAACAGTTAGAACTTGGGGTTCTTTCCTAAATTAAAAGCATCCTTAACAATTTTATGCAAAAGAGTGGCATGGAAACAACAAAAGGCCAGACGGTTTTGAGGGTATAATCACCTAATGAAATAAGCTGATCCTGTACAGCTTTTCTTAACGTTTGTTGGCTCAACCTTCTGGGAGCTAGCTGTTAACAACTCAGGCTAAATGGGGCTGAGTCTAGATAGGGTAAGTTAGGGACATATTAACGAACTCTCGAGGCAAAACAATGATAGAAAAAATCCTTCTGGCAGACTCTGGGGCTGGGAATTCTGAAGAAATGTTGAAAGCTCTGATGGAGATTCCCTCGATTCAGCGGGCCGCTGTGACGGTGCTGCATGTGGTGCCGCCCCAGGTTACGACCGATGCCATGACTGAAAAGCTGGAAGAAGGAGGCAAAATTCTGGCGAATGCGGTGCAGTCTTTGAACCTGGATCCGTCGAAGGTGACGGCCATGTTACGCCAGGGAGATCCCAAAGACACAGTCTGTCATGTGGCGGAGGAAATTAATGCAGATTTAATTATTATGGGATCTCGCGGGTTGAAGCGCCTCGTCTCGATTCTGGAAAATTCCGTTAGCCAGTATGTGTTTCAGCTATCGTCCCGGCCTATGCTGTTGGTCAAAGATGATATCTACGTTAAAAAAATTAACCGGGTGATGGTGGCAATGGATAAATCGGATGCCGCCAAGGAATGTTTAAAGCTGGCGTTGTTCCTGTTGAGAGATATCAAAGGCGGTCAACTGATTCTGGTGCACGTGAATCCCGACCTTACCGGTAAATCGACTCCTTCCACCAGTGATCATGCCGAGGCCGATCCGGTGTTGGCTCCAGCCGTAGCCGAGGCTAAACGAATGGGTGTTGGCTATCGTTGTATTGTCAGTTCTGGCAAGCCCGGCGAACAGATTTGTAGCATTGCCGATGAGGTGAATGCTGACTTGCTGATGTTGGGGTCCCCCGATCGGCGTCCCTCGATCGCCCGTGGCCTGCCAGATCTGGACCGCCTGCTTGGCACCTCCCTTTCCGACTATGTTCGAGTTTATGCCAACTGCCCAGTGCTACTGACCCGGACTTCCGCAGCCTGACGCTGTCACCTCAGTGCCCTATTGGGTAAACCCGACTATCGACGGCGGCTCTCAATCGTTAAACTGGTGAAATAATCAGTGGTCGAGAGCCGCATCGATCTTAAAAGGGGAGCATCGATTGAGGGTTGATTGCAGCATTCTCTGTCCTGCGCTCTTGTCGGCACCACTCTGAATAACGGCTGGTTGGTCTATACAGGCGGTTTCGTAGATAGAAAAGGGTGGTATTGTGGTGGCCATGAATGATCTTGAGTGGTGTTATCAAGTACTGGGACTCAAGTCTGGTGCATCGATGGAAGAAGTGAACCAGGCTTACAAAGACCTTGTGTTTGTCTGGCATCCGGATCGGATTCCGAAGGATAATCCGCGGTTACTGCAGAAAGCTCAGGATAAGTTGAAGGAGCTGAACGATGCGCGCGATCGCCTGCGGGCAAATCGCGCTCACACCCATGCCCAAGCTAGCCGTCGAACCCATCCCTACCAGCCCTATCCCCGGCCGCACGAGTCCTATCAATCAACCGGTCATCAATCAACGGCCCATTCTGCCCACCATAACCACAACCATCAGTCCCATTCCCAAGCCCAAACCCATTCCCATTCCCACTCCAACCGAACCCATCAAGCTGGGTCTAACCAGTCTAGTTATTCCTATTCCACCCATCCCTATGGCTATGCGGGTTCGGGTTATGCTACTAGCCGTAATCATGGGACTCAGGGCAACCAGAATGGACAGCATCATACGGCAGCCCAGAGCAGTCAAACCACCAGTCAGAACGCCCAGAATGGGCAGTCCCATCACGCTCATCACCAGTCAGCTTCCTCCCACCAACCGCGATCGCCCCATCCGGATCTGAGTGGTGCTGACCTGAGGGGCGCTAATCTGAAGGAAAAGGATCTGTCGGGGCGTAACCTCAGCCATGCTAATCTCAGCAACGCCAACCTGAGTGACGCCTTTTTACATCGGGTGAATTTGCAAGGGGCGAACCTGGAAAAGGCTAATCTATTTCGGGCGAATTTGTTGGAGGCCAATTTGCATCAGGCTAATTTGCGGGAAAGCAATTTAATTGGGGCCGATTTCAGCGGCGCTGACCTGCGGGGGGCAGACCTTAGCGGGGCCAACATCGGCTATCCTAATCGGGTCATGGTGAAGCTTACGGGCGCAAGGCTGGCTGGAGCTATCATGCCGGATGGGACGGTGCATGACTGATCTGTTTTGCAATCCGTCTGGTAGCTTAGGACAAGCACTGTGACGAGAAGGGTTTGCCATGCGCTTACAGGACAAGGTTGCTCTGATTACTGGGGCTGGTAGTGGAATCGGACGTGAATCCGCTTTGTTATTTGCCAAAGAAGGGGCAGCAGTTGTTGTTTGTGATGTGAATGAAGCGGCTGGGCAGGAGACGGTTGCCCTGGTCACTGCCGCATCTGGCAAGGCGACTTTTATTCGGGCAGATGTGTCCAAGGCTGCTGATGTCCAGGCAATGATTGGGGCGGCAGAGGCGAGCTATGGCAAATTAAACATCCTGTTCAATAATGCGGGTATTTTCCATCCTGATGATGGGTCGGTCCTGGATACCGATGAGGCCATTTGGGACTTGACCATGAATGTCAATTTGAAAGGGGTGTTTCTGGGCTGCAAATATGGACTTCCGGCCCTGCTGCGGGCTGGCGGCGGCTCGATCATTAACACCGCCTCCTTTGTGGCTGTTTTGGGAGCCGCTACCTCCCAGGTTGCCTATACTGCCAGTAAGGGGGGAGTCCTTTCACTGACGAAGGAGATTTCGGTTGAATTTGCTCGCCAGAATATTCGGGTCAATGCCCTCTGTCCCGGTCCGGTGGAAACGCCTCTGTTGGCTGAGTTGATGTCCGATCCGGCTCGCCGTCAGCGACGATTGGTGCATATTCCGCTTGGACGGTTGGCGCAAGCCAAGGAAATGGCTCAGGCAGCCCTGTTCCTGGCCAGTGATGAGTCTTCCTATGTCAACGGTTCAACTTTCCTGGTAGATGGTGGCATTACCTCGGCTTATGTCACGCCGGAGTGAAGATGGGGGCTGGGCAATGGTTGGATTGCCTGGGAATTGAACTTAGTTGCTGCTGCTGTCTAGCTGGATTAAGGGTTGGCTGGGGGACTGGCCATGCCTTTGAGTCGCTGGATGACCAGTTGGATGGATAGCCCTAGCAGACCAAAGGCTGCCAGGCCAAAGATGCCGGTGCCCATGGCAGACATGCCCACCACCAGCGTCCGGATTGCAGAGGAGAGCCGCTGCACGGTGAGATTGTCTGTATGGATTGGTTTGGCGGCAAAGCTAATGGCGATGGACTGGGTCAACTGATAGAGCAGGACGGCGATCGCTAGGGCCACTGCTCCACCAATCAAGCACCGCAGCGGTGTGACTGGTTTGTCAGGGGACTCGGTAACGGCAGAAGTTGAGGGCTGATGGTCACTCATGGGTGAGATCTACCTGTGGGGGGTTAAACTGTGGCCATGCCTGATCGGAACTGGTGGTTCGCGGTTGGCGACTGGCTGTTTATTTACTATCCACTGTTTGCGGAGCGAATTGAATTCCAGCCGGATTAAATTTTGCAACCCATAGCTCCAGATCGGGATCCGGAATGGCTTGGCGCAGATCTTCTTTGACCCGCTGGGCGTCTGCTTGAGTGTTCAGCAAGGCAAACACGGTGGGACCAGAACCCGACATCATGGCCCCTAGAACATCCATCTGTTGCAGACGGTGGCGCACATCGGCCACCTGGGGATAGGCGGGCAGGACGACCTTTTCCAGGTCGTTGTGGAGCAGTTGACCAATCTTGGTCTCATCCTGGTGGGCGATCGCGGTCAAGATGGAGCCCGCATGACCCGCATGACGGGAGGCCTCCGGCTGATGGGGGTTCCAGCGATAGGTATGACCAAACTGCTGACGATAGGTTTGGTAGGCCCAGGGGGTTGAGACCGATAGGCTACGATATTTGGCCAGCACAACGTAGAGTGAGTGGAGGTCGGGTAGGGTATCTAACTTTTCCCCCCGCCCCGTGGCCAGGGCCGTGCCCCCTGAAATGCAAAACGGGACATCTGAGCCTAAGGTTGCGCCCAACTCCTGTAATTCAGATTGGGTCAAGCCCAACCGCCATAACATATCGATGCCCACTAGGACGGCTGCCGCATTGGTGGAGCCGCCTGCCAGCCCTGCCCCAATTGGGATGTGTTTGTGAATAGTGATATCAACGGCGCCATAACGAGCAAAGCTGTCAGGAAACTTCTGCGCCATCAAAGCAGCGGCCCGATAACCCAGATTGCTCTTGTCCTGGGGTACTTGAGGATGATTGCAGGAGATATGGATGGTGTCCGTGCCGTTTGCCCGCACGTCAATTTGATCGGCTAGGTCAACACTTTGCATGACCATCACCAGTTCATGAAAACCGTCCGGGCGATCGCCCAGAATTTCCAGATACAAATTAATCTTGGCAGGCGCCAACAATGAGTAAGATTGCATGACCGGACTAGCGGATGGGTACTTCACTCACCCATCATAGGCCAAGCGCCCCATTGCGACTGCTAACTCAAGGAAGGCGATCCATGGGCAAAATAGAACTCGTCATGCCTGACGCTGATTCCCCTGCAACCAACTCACCAAATCCTCATGGAGGTGGCTGCGGCTACGCTGCTTTGTGCTCGTCGAGTGGGCAGCCTATCAATGCGTTGAGCGACGGCCTGTAACGTCTGAACCTGATCGGCTGTCCGGCTTAAAACCGCCAGAGGCAATAACCCCGGAAACTGCAACAGTTCTTCTGGGGGGACTATATGGGTAGGGACTATGAGCTGATCCGAATTTTGGCGGTCTGGAGCGCTTGATAGACCTGCTGAAACCCGGTTCCACCCAAACTGTTGCGGGCGGCAACCACACGAGATGGGGCGATCGCTTCGTAAATGTCGGCTTCAAAGGCGGGGTGTAAGCTCTTCCATTCGTCCAGGGTTAGATCTTTGAGCAACTTACTCTGGGCCAGGGAGGTTTTGACCACTTTCCCCACCAGATTATAAGCCTCTCGAAAGGGCACCCCTTTGGCGGCCAGATAATCCGCCACGTCGGTGGCGTTGGAAAAATCCTGATTTACCGCTTCTTGCAGGCGGGAGGGGCGGAAAGCCAGCCCTTCCTGCATCAAAATCGTCATTGCTTCCAGACAGGACTGGACGGTAATCACCGCGTCAAACAGGGCTTCTTTGTCTTCTTGCAGGTCTTTGTTGTAGGCCAGGGGCAGCCCTTTCATGAGCACCAGCAGCGCCTGCAAATGGCCAAAGACTCGTCCCGTCTTGCCCCGCACCAACTCCGGCACGTCTGGGTTTTTCTTCTGGGGCATGATGCTGGAGCCGGTGGCGCAACTGTCTTTGAGGGTAATGAAGGCAAATTCCTCTGAGGCCCACAGAATTACTTCTTCCGACAGCCGACTGAGGTGCACCATGATCAGGCTGGCAGCACAAAGGAACTCGATCGCAAAGTCGCGATCGCTGACCCCATCCAGACTATTGGCATACACACCGCCAAACCCCAGCAAGTCCGCGGTGTACTGTCGATCAATGGGGAAGGTGGTGCCAGCCAGGGCGCCTGAGCCGAGGGGGGAAATATTGACCCGACGATAAATTTCGCCTAACCGTTCCCAGTCCCGCTGGGCCATTTCAAAATAGGCCAGCAGATGGTGGGCCAGACTGAGAGGTTGCGCTCGCTGTAGATGGGTATAACCGGGGATCAGAGTTTCCACATTGTGTTCAGCCAGGTCTAGTAGCACCTGTTGAAAGTCGCGCAATTGACCTCGGATCTGCTGGATTTGATCCCGCAGGTAAAGACGGGTGTCGGTTCCAACCTGATCATTGCGCGATCGCGCCGTATGCAGTTTTTTGCCGACATCCCCCACCAATTCAGTTAGGCGACGTTCCACAGCAAAATGCACATCCTCAGCATCAATGCCGGGATTAAAAGTCCCCTGGCGATATTCCTGCCGGACCTGTTCCAGGCCATTCACCAGAGTCTCGCCCTCTTCAGGGCTAATAATTCCTGTATGGGCCAACATGCGGGCATGGGCCTGGGAACCCGTAATGTCATACTCCAGCAGTCGGATATCAAACCCAATACTGGCATTAAACCGGGCGATCGCGGGATGGAGCGCCGTTTCAAATCGTTGGCTCCAGGTGGAAGGCTGATTAGCAGCAGAAGGAGATGACGACTCTGATTGCAATGGTTCCCTGCCCCACGTTTGGGTGAATGAATAATCTGATCAAAGAATAACAAGCCTAGTCAGCAGAAACTTTCACTTGATAGCCGAAGGATTACAGCCCACCTGGAGCACTAACCGATTGAGGGGACTGAATAGATTGCCTTGCAGGACTCAAGCAGTAGCGGTCAACCGTAGCTAGTAAAACTTCTGAATAAGTATCCCAAAATCAGCCCCACCAAAAAGGCCCAAATTTGACCAGTTTTGACAAATCGGTTAAAAGCTCTCTGGACATCTCCAAACAAATCAACCTGGATCGGATTATCCAATACGGCTGTATCAAGTGGCAGGTGCCAGTGGGTGGTCTGAAGCAGATCAGCCCAATGCATGGTTGCCATCCAGGTAGCTGCCTCATGAAATGCGCCGATTACCATTACCCCTACCCTCCGTTGCTTATAGAGATCGTCCAGGGAAAACAACTGGATATTGCACTGAAAGCATACCAGAAAAACTGAGAAATCATTTATTGCGGCTGAACCTGCATCACAATCAGGGTCATGTCATCCAAATTACGGTTGCTAGCTCCAATAAACGCCTGCACCTGGCCAAACAGATAGTCCAGAATTTCCTGGGGTCCCTTTTTCTGTTGACAGGCCCACTCAAACGCCTGGGTGAAGTTTTCCTCATCGAAGCGCTCCCCATTCTGATTGGCCGCATCGGTAAAGCCGTCGGTGTAATAGATCAGAATATCGCCGCTATGAAGCTGAACTTGCGCATCCTGATATTGGGTATCTGCGTCCAAACCTACCAACATGCCTGGAGTATCCAGTCGCTTGATGGTCTGGCTAGCTGCCTGCCACAGCAACGGTGGATTATGGGCAGCATTACTGTAGGACAGGGTTTGCGTTGTGGGGTCGTACTCTGAGTAAAACAAGGTCACAAAGCGGTTGGAGTTTTCCAGGTCGGCATACATGACCCGATTCAAATGTTGCAGGATCCGAGCTGGAGAGTGAGCATTCAACACTTCAGCCCGGAGCATGCCACGAGTCATGGTCATAATCAAACCTGCTGGGACGCCTTTGCCCATCACATCCCCGATTACAATGCTCCAACGGCCCATTTCACTGCTGCCATCTTTTTTGGAGCGCAGTTGATCGTAACTGGCCGGAATAAAGTCGTAGTAATCGCCCCCGACCCGATTCGCTGTTTTACAGCAGGCCGCCAGTTCGACACCGTGAATTTTGGGACACTGGCGCGGCAATAAACGGAGTTGGATTTCCGCACCGATTTCCAGTTCCCGGTCCAGACGTTCCTTTTTCCGGAGTTCAACAGTTAGTTCGTCATTTTCAATGGCGACAGCGGTTTGATCCGCCACCAAGCGCACCAGCTTTTGGCGGGTTTCGGTCCAGGTGTATTGGGGATCACGGCTGAAGACGTACAGGCGACCTCGTTCCGTGTTCTTGACCAGAATGGCTGTGCCAAAAAGCTGGACCTCTTCGCCCAGTTGATGACTGAGTTGATGATCCAGGGCTGAAATCGTTCCTGGTGAGACGGCCAGGCTGCCATTGGTTGCTGTCGGAGCTAAGGAGGCGCTTAACTGGCGAGTCACCAGTTCCATTGCTTTGCGCAGATCTTGACCCCACTGGCTGTCCTGACAATGCAGGCGTTCCAGACGAACCTGGCCATTGGGTTTGAAAAGAAATAGGGCTCCGCCATCACAGTCTGTGACTCGGCTGGCCATCAAAGGAATCAGTTCCAAAAACTGATTCAGATTGTTGAAACTGCGCAGGGCAAACCCCAGCGAACTCAGCAGATCCTGAATTTTGCGCTGTTCCCGATTTAACCGAGCGACCAGTTCCTTCAGGGCAAAAACAGGCGTGATATCGGCTGCAGCGCCTGTTCGCTCAGGACTGGCGCGATCGGGACTTGAGGATGGCTGTCGAGAAAGAGGCACAGCAGTCATCGGATCGGGTTTAGCAACTGCAAAGCAAGGACAATAGCTGCCAGTTGTTGACAGAGAACCAGGGGCAACCCGTTTTCAGGATGCTGTGAAACTCAATTTCTCTCTCAGACCAGCAGAGCTAAGTAAAGATAACCGATCTCTGTGGAACGGCGCTGCTTTTTTGCGCCTGATCCTGACAAATAGATAGGAGGAAGAAATACCCTATCCCACCTATCAGCCAATTTGCACTAAGGGTTTTCGGTTTTGTTTTACCAAGGTTAGCAGATATAGCCCATCTTGACAGCCAGAATTACAGTTACTTGGGACAAGAAAGATGAATCTTCTTATCCATTCAGCAGAGCTTCCACAAATTCAAAGCTGGAGAATGGCCGCAGATCTTCAATCCCTTCGCCAGCACCAATAAAGCGGATCGGCAGACCCAATTGCTGCACGATCGCCAGGGCAATGCCTCCTTTTGCTGTTCCATCCAACTTGGTCAGCACAACGCCACTGAGTTTTGCTGCTTCCGAGAACACCTGCGCTTGGCGCAGACCATTCTGGCCCAGGGTGGCATCCAGCACCAGCAGGGATTCCACAACGGCGTCCGGTGCTTTTTTGTCGATAATCCGACGCACCTTGCTCAGTTCGTCCATTAAGTTTTTTTTGTTTTGCAACCGTCCAGCCGTATCAATCAGCAGGAGTTCGGTGCCGCGAGCCTGGGCCGAAGAGATGGCATCAAACACCACTGCTGCTGGGTCGGTGTTCTGGCCTGGATTGGCAATCACGTCCACATTGCTGCGCTGACCCCAAACCTTGACTTGCTCCACTGCTGCCGCCCGAAAAGTGTCAGCCGCCGCAATCAGACATTCGTAACCTGACTTCTGGGCAATATGGGCTAGTTTGCCAATGGTTGTGGTCTTGCCGGCACCGTTCACGCCCGTCATGAGCCAGATGTTCAGCCGTTCTTTTTCTGGCGCAAAGGTTTTGCCCTGGCTGTTCTGCAGGGGGCTGTCTAGCATCTCCCGCAGAATCTCCTTAAGGTAGTTAATGGCCGCTTCCGGTGGCAGGACTTCATCCTTCACCTTTTGTTGCAGGGCTGTGATGATGGCATCGGTGGCTTCAACCCCTACATCGGCTTGCAAGAGTGCGGTCTCAATCTCCAGTACCGCATCCTGATTCAGGGGCCCCTGACCGACAATTGCCCGCAATTGGTTGACCAGTCCACGACGGGTCTTATCCAATCCCTGGCGCAGGCGTTTGAGCCAGGTAATTTCCTCCAGGGAAATATCATCCGGCCGCCGCCCCTGGGCCGCCAGAATTTCTGCGGACCAGAGAAATCCTTCGTCAAAAAGTAGATCGGCTGGGGTTGCTTCTGTTTCCTCGGTGGGAGCAACCGTCGTAGCTGTTGAAATTGGGGCCGTGGGGCTAACCACAGATGTTTCCGGTTCGGCGATCGCGCTTTCCCGCAGCCGTTCTAACCGTTGCTGTGATTCTGCTGCTGCCTGGGCCCAGAAGGGCAGGGGAGTGGCCGGTTCTGCTGGCGGGGTTTCGGCTGGGGGAGGTTCAACCGTGGCAACAACGGGCTCTCCAGCCACGATGGGCGTCGCTTCAGGGGCAACTGGCTCCTCCCGGCTGACCGCTGCAACGGATTCGACTTCTATTTCTTCCTGGCGGGTCGTAGATTCGGTAACAACGCCGGTGGATTCGACCTCAGTTTCCAGCTCTGCTGGTGTGGGTGGAGGGGGTTCCGGTTCTGCTGCGGCTGCCAGAGGTTCTGGCAGAACTTCCGGCGTGGCGGCCACAGGCTCCGGGATTGCTTCTGCGATCGCGGCTGGGCTTGGGATGGCCGACTCGGCCTCTGAAACAGTGGGTAGTTCTGTTGCTGGAGTAGGAGGGACTGCCGCTGGCGCTACAGCTACTTCATCTGCTTCAGTTTCTGCCGTACCTGCACCCGCTTGCGCCTTCTCAACATCCTGCTGCTGTCGCTTCTGAATATTTTGATAGGCAGCTTTAGCCCAGTTTAGGTAATCCTCAGCGGTGGTTTCTTCCTCAGCCGTGGCTGCTGATTCAACGGCTGATGGTTCCGCTTCAGGTGGTTCTGCTTCAGTTTTTGCCGCCTCAGTCTGTTGCTCGTAGCGTCGCCGGAACCAATCAAACGCCATTGCCTCTACTCAAATCCTGCCTAGGTAAACTGTAATCACTGTAAAGAAAAAGGATCGAAAAGCCCAGAGTGATCAGGCCTGATTCAGGTAATCGAATGCTCAAGCTGGATTACAACATCAACCGTCGGTCAATGCGAGCGACAGGGGCGTGGATCGATCCGACTATTTCCAGATCAGGGTTAAGACTGGATCACCGGGTTATCCTCCTGGAATAACGATTCTGGTGCAGCAAGTTCCGGCGCAGTTTCAGCCGATGGGTGGTGGTAGGTTGACTGGCCTTGCTCCACAACCCGCCGCAGGACGCCATTGATAAATCGATGTCCCTCTTCCTCACTGTAACGTTTAGCCAGTTCAACCGCCTCGTTAATGGCGATGCGATCGGGAATGCCCATGAAGCGCATCTCGGTTACCGCCAGGCGCAGGATATCTCGATCTATCCAGGCTAACCGGGAAAGCTGCCAGTCTACCAATGCGGTGGATAAAATCTGGTCAATTTCTTCTCGATTGGCTTTCAGCGTCTGGATCAAGGCCAGCGCATAGGATCTGACTTCCTTTTGGTTCGTCAGTTGAATGAACTCCGGCACTTCCATGGCTATTCCCAAACGGTTGATGGCGGTCTGGGCTAAGGTGATGGCCTCAGATACCATGGCTCTGGCGCTTTCCACATTCGCTGCTCGGGTTTCACTGGTCAGCAACTTGGCATTGCCCTGTTGCAGTTCAGCCGAAGCCGACTCCAGGGCATCCTGGGCTTCGCTGGTCAGGGTGCGTACTGCTGCAACCAAGACATCCTGTAACTGCTGAGCTTCCAATTTATCTGAACTGGCAGGCAGTTGGCTAATGCTGAGCAGGGCCAGTTCTCGGGCAATTCGACGAGGTTGCATGGGTGATACCAGTTGGGACGCAATGAATCCTACAAACTTTCAATTGTAAAGACTGAGGTTTGAATCCGCCAAACCTCAGTTCAGAGTTGTCAAGCACGATAGCAGGGGGAAAGACCGTGGCCCTACTCTTCCTCTAGGGAGATCGCCTGTCGCGACGGTTTCCAGAATGGGTCCAATAAGCGTTGATCAGAAGCTGGTAGGGAAGCCGCTGGCGCCATATCCGGACTGACAATGCCGCCGGAGATGATCACCTTAAAGGCATCTTCAATCGGCATGGCCAGGTTTATCACGTCATTTTCAGCAACAACAGCGTACCAGCCGGTGGTGGGATTGGGGGTAGTCGGGATGAAGACACTCAACATGGGGCCAGGAAAATGGGATTGAAACTCACCACTGATGACGCCGGTGACGAACCCCAAAGACCATACCCCCTGGCGGGGATACTCCACCAGCACCACCCGGCGAAACTTACTGCCGGAATCCTTGAATAGGGTTTCTAGCAATTGTTTCAGAGTTTTGTAAACGGCTCCAGCCAGCGGGATCGCCTGCAGCAATTGCTCTCCTACATCCAATAGCCAACGACCCGCAATATTGCGAGCCATCAGACCGATCGCCAGGATGCAGAACAGCGGTACTGCCAGACCAACCAGCAGGTTCATCAGATTCATCAGGATCGGATGTAAACCGTCAAAGGGATTGAGCTGGCTGGGAATACGGGTCAAAAAACTGATCACCCAACTGGCAACCGTAATGGTTAACCAGATTGTGGTTGCCAGCGGAATAACCACTAGCAAACCAGCAATCAGGTCGTTTTTGAGGTCTTGTTTCAAACGATGCAGCACGGTTGACCAATCTCCTTGCAGGGGATGGGGGATGTTTAACCAGGTTATAGCGATTATGTCAGTTCTGGGTGCGGGATTACATCCCTGGGGATCGCTGGGATGAAGGAATTTCCTGCCTGTTTTGGGCACCCTCACGCAGCACCAAGTCAGTCCCAGCACCGAGGAAAAAACGATACGGAATTTGCCTCCCTCCTTATTTTTAAAACTTGTAACAGGATATGTAAAGGATTGTTTAGTGTTTATGGCTGATCTAATCTCCTGCCGGTTAAGTGGTTCCCATGAGACAGCGTTGAAGTCTGCCCAGGTTTTCCCTGTAGAGGGTTGGGGTGAATGCCAGATTTTCTGCCCGAGTAGAAAAAGTCCCTTTCCACAATTTCAGTAGAAGGGGACTAGTGCAGCGTCAACTCTAGAAATTAGGGTTTGTAGTCAGCGCTTCAGCGCTAAAGCGCCGACTACGAGCCAATGGGTTCACCTTAAAATTAGGGTTTGACAGAACACTAGCTTGCAAGCTGAGTCTATAGCGATCCGAGCAGGATTGTGAAAGGCTTCCGCAGGAAATCCTTCTCACAAAGCCCTTGCACCATCCAGGCATTCACAAATCAAATAGGATTGTTATATGGGTGTTTAGGAGGTTTCAGGGAAAACGTGACTGGTAAAAAATTGATCCGCTGTTGCAGTCATGCATTTGGATCCTTCCTTTTTGCTGCATGCAGAGGCGGATGGCCGAATGCTTTGCCCTTGTGGGGGTTGTTCCTGTTCAAAAATTCCTGAGTCAGTAAGATCGGGCGCCGCGTGAATTGTCTCCCAGGAGTTGGCGCAGACCGGTCCAGCCAATAAAGGCAAAGCCGATCGCCAGTAGGAGGCTGTTCAGTCCCGTCCTCATGCCAGCGCGCATGGCATTTTGCTGAGCCTGATCCACGACCTCTTGTTTACGCCGGTTAATTCGTTCAATTTCTCGCTTGCGATCGGGCCCAACTTGGGCTTCCAGGGCTTTGGGATCCGACTTGAGTTTCTTTAGTTGTTCTAACTGTTGTTTGGCCTGGGTGGCCTGTTCGTCTGACAGTTGGCCACTTTTCAGTGCTTGTTCAACCATGGTTAAACGAGCATCCAACTGCTGCTGAACTTGGGCGTCCAACTGTTTCAGGGCATTGTCTGCATCCTGGTTGACCTGCTGAACTTGGGCATCGACGGCGGCCCGGGTGCTGGTGATATTGAGCGGAATCATCACCACGAAAACCAGACCTAAAATGCTGGACATCAGCAGTGCTGCCAACTTCAGTTCACGAGCCGTGTTGGGTGAATTGTTAGGGTTGTCAATCCACAGGCCGGTAAATAAGAAGGCCAGACCAATTAGACAAACAAACCCCCGATCGACCAATTGGGTGGTGAAGGTGACCAGCCATTGCGGATCCTGAAATTTGGCTGTGGTTAAGAGAACCAGCAGATCTAACAGGAAGGCCAGAATCAGTAAGAAGCCAACCAGTTTAAGAATCTGGGCTGCCAGAGGGGACAAGGTGCGTGATTGCATGAAAACAAGACCGTTGAGCGTTAAATGGGTTGCAAATTACAAGACTCCACTTGCAAGACCCCTATAGTAAACCAAGAGATCGCCAATCAATCCCTCTGGAGATTATTTCGTTTAGGCAAAGATTAAATTCCGGTGGGTGAAATCCTGCTCTGGAAGATCCCCTGGCATAGTGGGGAAAGTGGAACAGTTTTACAAACTGAAATCTTCATGAATCGAACGATCGAAATCTTGCCGGATCAGGTGGCCTTAACCCAGCGGGCTTTGGAGATTGTGCTGGAGCATTTGCAGCGGGCGATCGCGCAACGGGGCAAATGCTCCATCGCCTTGGCTGGCGGCAATACTCCCAAACCCCTGTATCAGCAACTGGCCCAACAGGCGTTGCCCTGGTCGATGGTGCATGTATTTTGGGGTGATGAACGCTACGTCCCGGCCGATCATCCTGACAGCAATCAGCGGATGGCGCGGCAGGCTTGGTTGGACCATATCCCCATTCCGCCGACCAATATTCACCCTATGGCGACGGATGCAGCCGATCCGGCGATCGCCGCCAGTCAACATGAAGCTGAGTTGCAGGAGTTCTTTCAGGTCGCGCCAGGAGACTGGCCGGTTTTTGATATCATTCTGCTGGGCATGGGAGATGACGGTCATACGGCTTCCCTGTTCCCCCACACGCCAGCCTTGCAAGTCAGCGATCGCCTGGTGACCGTGGGCAATAAGGATGGCCAGCCCCGCCTTACCTTCACCGCCCCCCTGATTAACCACGCCCGCTGTGTCGTGTTCATCGTTGCTGGGGCCAGCAAGCGGCCAGCCTTGGCCCAGGTGTTTGCCTCCAGTGGGAATGCGGCCGCCTATCCATCCCGGCTGATTCAACCAACCGGAGAACTGTGGTGGCTTCTGGATCAGGCTGCTGGTGAGGACTTGCAACTCTAAAGCGAGACCATCTGGCGATCAGGTTCGGCCTCCTAAAACCGGAATAAATCCCCTTGCTATCGTAGAGACTCTTGCACTCCTTTAAACTTCGCCTATGATCGTTGCTGAAAACCAGAGAGCAGCCATGATTATTTGCCCAAATTGCAATCACCAGAACCCCGAAGGGGCGGTTCAATGTGAAGCTTGCTATACGCCGCTGCCAGCAATGACGACCTGTCCCAGTTGTGGCGCTGCTGTCCAGACCGACGCCAGTTTTTGTGGACAGTGTGGCTTTGATTTGCGCTCAGTTGGCAGTCCGGTTCAGCCCGTGGTTGCGCCCGCTGCGGCGGCCCCTGGTGTTCCCCCCCTGGTCCAGCCAGAGCCGCTGGTTTCTCCCGATCCGCTGGTGGCTAGTCCACCCCCGGTCAGCTTGCCTGAAATTCCCTTGCCTGAAACTCCAGGGATTGTGGAACCGGCTAGTGCACCCGTTAGTTCTCCCCAGGTTGCATCAGCCAGCCCAGCGGCGAGTCCGACGTCTGCTGCTGCGCCTGGGGCGGGCAGTCCACAAACGCTGCTGCAACAATTGCCTGCCCGCTTATTGCACATTCAGACCAATGCCACGCTGGAATTGCCCCTCAGTCTCTCCTTGATTCACATTGGCAAGCCGAATGACCGGGTGCCCCCGGATCTGGATGTCTCAGGTTTTCCCGATTCGGAAATCGTTTCCCGCATCCACGCGGACATTCGGGTGGAAGCCGGTTCTTACTTTATCGAAGATGTTGGTAGCTCTAACGGCACCTATATCAACAATGTGCCGCTGCCGCCTGGCAACCGTCACCGCTTGCGGGCGGGCGATCGCATCTCGTTGGGCAAAGGCGACAAGGTAACCTTCCTTTTCCAAGTCGGATGAACCAACTTCAGGAAAGCAGCGTAGGATAGAGACAAGTTGACTGAATGGTTTCAGCCGTCTTTCCAGTTCATTTTCCAGGTTTTGTGCGCCAGAGTGATTACTATCACCCTATTGCATCCCATCCAGTCCAACCCGGTTCAAAGTTGGACCTTTGAAGATCAGCCTGTGATTCGCATTGGTCGGGCCACGGATAACCATGTCATTCTGTATAGCGCCGTCGTTTCCCGTCACCATGTGGAGTTGCGCCACGACGACAAAGGATGGGAGATCGTCAATTTAGGAGCAAACGGCACCTATCTGGAGGGTAAGCGGATCAATCAGGTTTCTGTAGAAGATGGGGTGATTATTCGTCTGGCCCGATCGGGACCCAATCTGCGTGTGTTTCTAGGAAAACCTGGTGGCCAATCCACCACTGGCAGTTCATCGAACATCCGCAACAAACCCACTCTGCCGGAAGCTCCCAGTGGGTCGCCAGTGGCTCAGGCTGAGCAACCGGCGGTGGTTCATAAACCGATTACCAGCCAACCCCGTACTGACCTGGATCAGCCCACTGATGTCAAAGCTCCAGTGGAGTTGCAATCGGAGCTAGAAGCGCCTGCGGCGCCTGCGCCACCCGTCGAAGCCAGTCCAGTCAGGGGGGCTGTTTCCCCCACATCGCCAGCAGCAGTATCTGCTGAGGCCAGTCCCGTTGCTGAAGAACAACTCCCCGATGGTCGGCGGGCAACAGACCGGCCCGCCAGCCAACCCCCCGCAACCCCGCAACCCCAACCGTGGGCGGAGTCAGCCTGCACCCATCCACGGGCCAGAGCCGGAATGCTGTTTTGCATTGACTGTGGGCAGCCATTACAAGTTTTACAGACGGTTGGGCCCTATGCGGTGGTGAAACAGATCAAGCAGGTCGGCATCGGCGCAACCTATCTGGCCTGGAGTCAGGGACAGCGTTATCTTTTACAGGGGTTGGCTGCAGAATGGGCCAAGCAAGCCGTTGCTGCCGAGCTCTTTCGGCAAGAGGCCAGTCAGCTATTGACCCTGCACCATGCCAGTCTGCCGAAATTTGTGGAGGTTGTTCAGGCGGATGACCAGTTCTGGTTGGTTCTGGAGGAGGTGAGAGGCCAAAATCTGAAACAGTTGGTTGCTAGCCAGGGGCCTCTGTCAGCAGCAGCGGCGATCGCCCTGATGCAGCAGATCTGTCAGGTCCTAGAGTATTTGCATCAGCAATCGCCTCCTCTGGTGCACCAGGATATTCAGCCAGAAAATCTGGTTCGGTCAGTTGGGGATCCCCAGACCGTCTTGCTCACCGGGTTGTTATCGTTCCATTGCCTGGAGCCGCATGCTTCAACCGCTCCCACTGGATATCTGGCGCCAGAGGTGCAGCAAGGAGAGGCCTTAACCGCTTCCGACCTATTCGCCCTGGGGCCGACGCTGGTCTATTTAGTGACGGGTCAGTCGCCCGAACTGTTTTATGCTCAGGGAGAGCAGGGTTATCGTTTCTATCCCGAATCCGTTCCTGGGTTGCCGACCGAATTAGTGCCTATTGTCCGTAAACTGACCAACCCGTTAGCCGAAGAACGTTATCCCACGGCGCATGCGGTTGCCGAGGCCTTTCAACAACTGAGTGGACAATCTTAATAGATTGGCCAGATAGAGTGGCCAGCCTTGATCCCAACGCTATGACGCCAAATTGTGCTGTCATCGT
>CAZBTL010000003.1:22634-44047 GCA_964494755.1 uncultured bacterium
ATAGAGTGGCCAGCCTTGATCCCAACGCTATGACGCCAAATTGTGCTGTCATCGTTAGGGGTGGCGGAGGGTTTGGGCGATCTGTTGGGCCAGGGCAATCTGCGCTGAACTGAACCCTGCTTCATTGAGATAGAGCAGGAATGCTGGGTCCTGATAGCGCGGATCCAGTTGGATGGCCTGAGCATAGGTAGTCCTGGCCAACGCTGGGTCTCCCTGACTCCAGTGGGCAATGGCCAGTGCAACCAGAGGATGGGGATTGTCGGGTTCCAGTCGTGCCGCCTGTTTTGCAGTTGAGATGGCCTGTTCGTAATCTTGCAAGCCCTGATAGGTCAGACTGAGGTTGTAGTAGGCAATTTCGTTATTGGCTTGCAGAAACGCAGCCCAGGTGTGGGTCAGGGCTGCCTGGGTCAAGTTTCCCCGAACCAGGTAAACAATGCCCAAAGCATTCAAAGCTGGCACAAAGAAGGGATTGTAGGAAAGCGTCTGGGTCAAAGTCCGAATAGCCTCTGGATCCTGGCCAGCTTTGTGTTGCGTCCAGCCCAACAAAACCCGCCCATCCAAATTCTCCGGTTCCAGTTCCATGGCTTTTTGCAGGACCCCGATCGCCGCCCCATAGCGCTCCTGATCCCGCAGCATCAAGCCCTGTTGGCGATACTCACTCGCCGTCGGGTCTGCCAAGGCAGGGGCGATCGCCCAGAAAGCCAGCAGAAACCAACCTGCAAATCCAATTGGAAAGCGGTGCCTGCTCCAGTAGGGGCAACTGGTCTGATACATTCTACGGGTCTGAGTTACAAGATCCATTTGCAGTCATGCCTTATGCCACTGATGCTAAATAGGGTGTGGAGTGCCAGATGTCGGGTGCGTGGTTGGGCAGATGGGGAGGATCGGGAAGAGGAGGGGGTAGGTGTTAGGTATCAGGTGCCAAGTGTAGCGCATGACTCACCAGCTAAAACCCAAAACCCAAAACCCTCATTTCTGACACTTGGGACAGAAGTGCGCCGATCGCCCAGCTAACTTCAGCCGTTGGATCACCGTTCCACACTGACGGCAGGGTTGCCCGTCGCGATCGTACACCCAGGTCTGGCCGCCATAATTGCCGTTGATGCCTTCCACATCCCGGAAGTCGCGCAGGGTCGTGCCACGGGCGTCAATACTGGCCTTTAAGACCTGCAAAATGGCAGCATGTAGTCGTGCTATCCGCTTTCGGCTTAGGTCTGCACAGAGGGTTTCGGGGCGAATGCCACTGAGAAACAGGGCTTCATCGGCATAGATGTTGCCAACTCCAGCCGCGATCGCCTGATCCAGCAGGGCATTTTTCACTGGCCGGCGGCGATGGTCAAACTGTTGCACCAGGTAGGTCAGGGAAAAGGCATCAGAAAAGGGTTCGGGGCCCAGAGTCTTTAGTCCTTGAATGATGGCTTCTGGCGGTTGACCCGGCGGCACCCACCACAGCCGCCCAAAGGTGCGCGAATCGACAAAGCGGAGTTCCTGCTCTCCCAGCCAGAGGCGGAGGCGGGTGTGGGTCTGGAGCGGCGAGTTGGGATGGAGCCAGAGGAGTTGGCCGGTCATGCGCAGGTGCACACCTAACCAACCGCCAGAGGGGGTGTCTGTCGCCGGTTCCGGCTCGCCTGCCCTACTCCCTAGTGCTGCCAGCAGATATTTACCCCGTCGGTGCCAGTGGTGAATGGTCGTGCCCGTGACACCCTGGAGAAAGGCCTGACTCGAAGGCGGAGACGCGATTGTCCGCTCCAGCAGCACTTCTCCTCCCCAAATCGGTTGGTTTAAGGTGGTCTGGTTTAAGCCGCGGCGGACTGTCTCAACTTCAGGCAGCTCAGGCACAAAAGCCCCTCCATAAAAATTGGGCAGAAGCCAGTGCAATTGCAACTACCTTCTACCCAGATTAGTTAGACGATGAACGGTTGAATACGACTTTGGGCAACTCAAGGGGAAAACCGCTAAAATCGCACCCTTAATCGGTCTATCGACTACTTAGCAGCCTTCTTCGCAGGGGCTGCCAGAACCTTTAACTCAGATGGAGCAAAGTTATTGGTATTAATGCCGGAATAGTTAACCTTGTCGAACCGGACGATGACAGAATATTTGATACCGCTTTGGTCAACCGAGGCAACTGTGCCAACATCCTGATACCAGTAGGACTCTTTGCGAAGAACTTGGACTGTTGCTCCGCGTGCAATTTCATTCGCCATGAGTGTGTTTTCCTTTTCTTATTAAGTTGCAACTCATAGAGCTTTGGTTGCTCTTCACTTTACTACGGAGTGACGGAGCATCGGCGGTTCAAGCCCTCACTCGCAACAATCTGAAACAATACTAGCTGTCCGATCCATGAGCACCATCCTTCCTCGTCCGTTCCGTCAGGATGACCTGTCCCAGGTCATTGCTGTTTTTCAGGACGCCATCCTGAATATTGCATCAGAAATTTACAGTGAAGAGCAGGTGCGGGTCTGGGCCAAGGTTGGCTACGATCGCGATCGCTTTCTTGCCTCGCTAAGTGTGGGCCTCACCCTGGTTGTCGCTGATCCACAGGGCATCGTAGCCTTTGGCCAGCTTTATCCCTCAGACCACATCAACTATCTTTACTGCGGTGTTCGAGGGCGAGGCAAGGGCTTTGCCGCCGCCATTCTGGCCGCCCTGGAAAGGGAAGCGTTGCGATCGCCGATTTCGGAAATTTTCACGGACGCCAGCCTGATTGCCCGTCCTTTTTTTGAAAAGCATGGCTATCAAATTCTAGTCAGGGAGGTGGTCAGCCGGGATGGGGTTTTGTTGCCTCGTTTCAAAATGCACAAATGCTTTGAAGCGGGATGATTGACCTGTCGGGTTTTAACTGTGGAGCAAGGCGCAGCAGCCACTCTGCAGTTCAGGAGAGTTTCAGGAGAGTTTCAGGAGAGTTTCAGGAGATAAAACTACCAGCAAAGGTTTCTCTGCTGTGGCAGCAAGGCCTTTAGGGGCTGATTGGTCGATTCACATAGAAATTGATGATCCCATGCTTCGCCCGTGTGGAGGGATATTCTAGTTCAGAAATATCTTCAGTCTTCCGACAAGTTCATTTGTCCCCGGTAGCCGGTAATAATGCGGCTGCCGTCCTTCAAAATGTGGATCTCCATCTGGTCGCTGGCCCAGCTAATCCGATCCTTAAACTCCGGATTGAGCACATGCAGCCGCTGGTTACTGGAGGACACTGGACAATCTGGCGAGTGGGTGGCCAGGGATTGGACAAACGGCCCATCCACCAAGATATCCAGTTGGTCGAGCAGCTCCTGGGCTCCTGCCGGTGCATACTCCGACTGGAGTTGTTCCAGGGTGAAGCCCGTAAAGGACATGACATTCAACCCAGAAGCCTTGAGCTTTTGGGCCAGTTGGGCCAGTGCTGGCGCCTGCCAGAAGGGTTCGCCACCCGAAAAAGTCACCCCTTCGTTGCGTGGATTTTCCAGAATTTTCTCTGCCAGGGCCTCTACCGAAATCAGTTCCTTAATCTCAAAGGACCAGGATTCCGGGTTAAAACAGCCAGCACACTCCCGCATACAGCCCTGGACCCAGACCACAGCCCGACAGCCGGGGCCGTTGACCTCTGACTCATCCACATAGCCCATGATGTTGAGGTATCCGGGCGGAATTTCCAGGAGGGTGAGATAGGGATTAGTTTTGGATGATGGCATAGCCGCTTCCTGTTGAAAATGATCGGGCGCCAGAGGGTTGATTTCTGGGATTGGGAACCGTCTGGCTGGTCTGACAACCTGGGATGTGATCCTGAAAATATCCCAACAATTTGAGGAACTTGTGAGGTTCCTCAGGCAAGCGCATCCCCCTGCTAGAGG
This sequence comes from uncultured bacterium, assembly GCA_964494755.1. GTDB lineage: Bacteria > Cyanobacteriota > Cyanobacteriia > Leptolyngbyales > Leptolyngbyaceae > CAZBTL01. Next base: position 26,468 of record CAZBTL010000003.1, read on the forward strand.
TGTAACAGATGGAACACCGAGCGTGTATCTTGAGCCATAGATGGGCTACCGGCCGGCCGGAGCGGGAGATGGGGCGGGGGGTGTTACTGTGGCGGTTGGCAAGGGGGCGGTGGTCGGTGTGGGAGACGGCAAAGGGGGTGGCGAGGGAACTGCCGGAGAGGCAGGCGGTGGTGGGGCGGTGGTCGGGGCTAATTTAGGTGGTCTCGGCAAGACAGACGAGGGGCGGGGAGCGGGGGCTGGCTTTTCACCCAAAATGCTGGGGTTGCCCGTATCGTAGAAACCGGCGACGCAGGCAATCATCAGGGTGGCCAGGGTGCCAACAAAGAGGGCTTTCCATCCCAATTGGGCAATGTCTTTGCGGCGGGAAGGGGCCAGGGCAATCGTGCCGCCTACAAAGATGCCCAACGAGGCGATGTGGGCAAACCCAGACAGGGCGTAGCTGACAATCAAAATTGCCCGATCGCCCAGTTCACCCGCCGCCCCAGCTTTGGCTAGAGCCTGATAGGGGGGGATTGCCGTTTCCAACAAACGCCGCCCAATAATCACCGATGACAGCCAGAGTTCGTTCCAGTCCAGGGAAACTCCGGTCAGGAAGGTCAGCGGCAAAAACAACACGCCCAAAATATTTTGCAGCGTGATGACTTTAAAGATGGCTCCAATCAAACCAGGAAAGGTGGCCAGTCCGGCGAAGATCTGGTTAATTAGGGCTACTAGCCCAACCACCATGATCAGCACGGCGGCGATGGAAACAGCCATCTTGACGCCATCCAGGGCGCCAATAATCACCGCATCCATGGGACTGACTCGCTCAATGGGTTCGCCAGCAATGGTTTCCAGGGGCTTGTCAGCCACCGGATCGTCTATCACGTCACCGTCGTCATTCTGGATTCGGGTGCGGGGAAAGGCGGTCTGTGTTTCTGCGGTTTGGTTGGGTCCAGTCGGTGGATCGGCTGGTTTCTCCACGGGAATGCCGCTGATGGTCAGGGGTGTTTCCGTTTCCGGCACCAAAATCTTGGACAGCACGAAACAGGCCGGAATCGCCATGATGGATGCAGATACGAGGTGGCCCAGGATATTGGGAAAAATGGGCCGCAGGAAGCTGACATAGATGGCCAGGGTGGAGGATGCCGCAGTGCCAAAGCAACAGGCCAGGATGGCACAGATTTCACTGCGGGTCATTTTGGGGATGAAAGGTTTAACCGCGATCGCGGCCTCGATGCCAACAAAAATGTTGGCGGCCCCACTGAGGGACTCTGCCCCACTCAGTCGCATGGTCGAGTAGAAAATTTTGGCAAACAGGGCCGTAATTTTCTGGAGGATGCCCAGGTTGTCTAATAAGGCCATCAGGCCAGAGAAAAAGATGACGGCTGGCAAGGCCCGAAACGCCAGCACATAGTTCAGTTTATCGGTGCCGCAGTAACCGGGGGTGAAGGGCAGATTAGGGGGCGTACAGGTGTCCACGCCGTTGGGCAGGGGGCGCAAGATAAAGGGTTCCTGTCCCGGCAGCGGCACCAGATTGGGGCCAAACACAAACCGGGCACCCGCATCGGCGGCGGCAAACACGCCGTCCAGTAGCGTACTAAAGATCTGGAATAGCTCTCGTGTTAGGGAAAACTGAAACACGAAAAAGCCTATAACCAGTTGTAACCCAATGCCACCAATAATTACGCGCCAGGGAATGACTCGGCGATTTTCTGAAAACAACCAGGCAACCAGGCAAAGGCCAAAGATACCAAAAAAGGAAATCGCGTTGAGTAAAGGGTTCATCAGCGGCGTCCTTCGGGCGATCGAAACGAAAAGGAGACAAATAGGCGGGGTGACGGGTTACAGCAATCTGCAGATCAGCCAACCCCAGGTCGAATCAGGGTGGCAGGGGTGCGACAACGGTATCAAAGCCCCGTGACAATGGTTGTAAGCTGACAGTCCCCCTACTCACATCAACAAAATACGCGACATCGGTTCACTTGCAGCAGAGTTATGGGGGAATCTTTGGATTCTTGCCTACTTTTCTCAGAAAAATTGGTACTCCCCATCATGCCAGTCACACCACTCGGTCCGCCAGACTGTTCACCAGTGACTGCTGGTCTTTGCTTGGGAAAAGGGTTTCAGTCAGACGGCTGTTTGGATGGGGGTTGAAAGCTACCAATCAACAGGCAGACAATTCCCACATTGATGAACACATCGGCCATATTGAATACCGGAAACCGGATCAGGCGAAAGTCCAGGAAGTCCACCACCTGTCCCAGAATAAAGCGATCGATGCCATTACCCAAGGCTCCGGCCAGAATGAACCCGTACCCAGCCTGTTGCCAACGACTCCAATTGGGCCCAAACCAGGCCCAGACCATTAACCCTGCACTGACCAACAGAGATAACCAGCGTAACCACCCAGCTCCCTGGTTGAATAGACTAAAGGCTGCGCCGGTATTGACCACGTAGGTAAAGTGAAATATCCCTGGCACTAACGGCCAACTGGCTGGGGGAATAGTCAAGGGAAAGGTATAGACCACCCAAAACTTGGTCAGCCGGTCAAGCACGAGTCCCAAGAGAGCAGATATCCAGAACAAGCGGTTCTTTGCGAACATGGCAGAGGCCAGGGACGAGTTGGTTAATACAGCATCAGGTGCCGGAGGGTAAAAGCAATGACGGTCACTGCACAGACGATCGCAAACTGGCCAGGAAGGGGATAAATCGAGTATTTCCAGATCAACTGTTGGAGCGTTAGCCCACTGGTTTTGACCCAGCCCCAATTAACGGCCAGAATCAAGTACAACAGCCCCGTGGCATGGATGGCCAGCAGACCTGTGAGACAACTGAAGGTTAGGGACTCAAGGCGAGGCAGGGCTTTGAAGGCCAGGTGACCACAGACTAGGGCTCCTGGAACGAACCCCAGGAGGTAGCCAAAACTGGGTTCTCGCAGATAGCCAGGGCCACCGCCCAAGGCAAACACGGGAAACCAGGTCAATCCCAGTAATAAGTAAGCGATTTGGGATAGAACTGCCGCATTCTTGCCGCCCAAGCACCCTACCAGGAGGACTGCCCCAATCTGGTAGGTGACACCCAAAGAGTAGGTCTGTAGATTCTGGAACCCGTTGGACCAATTGGGGGCAGCCACAAAGGCTTCCATAAAGGTGCCGCCGATGGTCAGAACCAGACCAAAGAGTGCCCACAACAGGTCAGCAATCACCATGATTTGCAGTACCCAGTAAAAAGTAGGCGGAAAAGCCAACCGGTCATGGTGTCTTTTCCCTGTTACTTTTTACTCTTTATTTCCTGGAATGGGTGCTTCTCCCCCCTGAAGCCCTAACTTTTCCAGCATGGCATGATCCTGTTCCGGCGGCTGACCCAGGGTGGTTAGATAATGGCCAATTAACATGGCGTTAATTCCAGATTTCAATCCCAGGGCTTGCAGGTCACCCATGACCACCTCCCGCCCACCGGCATAGCGAATGATCTGCTCGGGTAGGATAAGGCGGAAAATTGCGATCGCCTTCAGTGCTTCGTAGGGATCCAGCTTGGGGCGATCTCCCATGGGAGTTCCCGACCGGGGGTTCAGCAAGTTTAAGGGCACCGATTCCACTTCCAACTCTCGCAGGGCGATCGCCAGATCCACCCGGTCTTCCCAACTTTCGCCCATGCCCAGAATTCCTCCGGTACAGGCCTGAATTCCAACTGCCTTCAGGTTCCGAATAGTCTGCACCCGATCTTGCCAGCTATGGGTGGTGGCCACCTGAGGGAAAAAGTTTTCGGATGCTTCCAGATTGTGGTTGTAGCGGGTGACGCCCGCATCCCTTAGGGCTTCTGCTTGTTCCAGCGTTAACTCTCCCAAGGCGCAACAGGGTTTGATGTTGGTTTCCTGAAGCAACAGGTTTACGGTTTCCAGAATCCGCTCGAACTCAGTTGACTTGGGTCCCGCGTATTTCGGTCCCCGTCCCTGGCTGACCAGACAAAACCGACGGGCTCCAGCCGCTTCTGCCGCCTTGGCTTGCTCTAATATTTCTTGAGGCGACCTCAAGTCGTAAATGGGCGATCCTTCCCCCGGATGATGGGCCGACTGGGCGCAGAAGGAACAATTTTCGGAGCAAGCCCCTGACTTCACATTGACAATGCTGCACAGGTCAACCGTATTGCCACAGCAAGCCTGACGAACCTGATCCGCCGTTTGGCAGAGAAGCAGAATCTTTTCCTCACCTTCAATCTGGCTTAGCGCCAATGCCTCATCCCGCGTGAGGCGCTTTCCTGCAATGATTTGGTCAGCCAGATCCCGCAACCAGCTTGCTAAATCGGAGTCAGACTCAATACCAGCGCTGGGTTGTGACTGAACGGAAGACGTTACAGACAATGCTTGAACCACCTTCAATGCTCTCAGTAACTTACTTGGATGGGTAAACGAAGTGATGGCATTCTATCACCTGGAAGAACGGGCTGGGGGCAACTTTATCCATCGTTAACTGGCCTATCTGGCAGCGACAGTTGCATCCACTGGGCCATTTCCTTGAGCCAGCAAAGCTGGTTGTCACTGTGGTTGGGAGTCCCTCCTCTCGCCATTGTCATCCTTCCGAGCAACCACATTGAGACTGATCGGCGTATCCAGAATTTTTAACTGGCTACAGTCTTCAAACCAGCCAAATTCAGAGATTTGTTGAAATTCCTGAAAACCCGCTTCCTGCAAATACAGGCCCAAAATATCCAAGTCAAAGCCGACCTTGTGCACGTCATAGCGGTTGGTTTGGCCGCCGAAGATGATTCGCATCAGATGGAAGCGATCCATCGGTTCAAGGTTGGGATGGAGAAAGAGCCAGCAGAGGGTTTTTAAGTCCGGAACGCTGATATACAGGTAACCCCCCGGTTTTAAGACCCGATGCCATTCTCTGAGCGTTTGCAGCAGTTCATCTTCAATGCCGTAATAAAAATGCTCCAGGACGTGGCTGGCATAAATCTGATCCACCGAATTGTCGGCGAATTGGCTCAGATTGGCGGCATCCCCGACATAGTCAACTTCCGGTCGGTCTTCAATGTCCAGAATTTTCCAATCACTATGAGCCTGGTTGCCACCAATATGTAAGTTCAAGCTGTCCATCGATCGCGACCCTCATTCCGGTTGTCAGCAGTTTAACGTTTGCACGGGTATTGGGTGATGCTCCTCTTCTCAGGCCACTGAGAGGTTACCTCTGGGTCGAATTATGCCAGGGGTAAGGAAAACTGAAACCGACTGCCTACCCCTAACTGGCTGGCCACCTCAATTCTGCCTCCTTGCAACTCTACTAGACGACGCGAGATGGCCAGGCCAATGCCGGTGCCTCCAGAGGTGCGATCGCGCGATCGGTCCGATCGCCAGAATCGCTCAAATACATGGGGTAAGTCTTCCGGCGCGATGCCCAGCCCTGTGTCTATGACAGCTACCCAGAGATCATTCGATTCAACCCAGGTTTGTAAAGTAATTGAACCCTCTTGGGTGAAGCGCAACGCATTACCCAGCAAATTAACCAATACCTGCTCGGTGCGCTCTGGATCCGCCAGTACTTTCGGCAAATCAGGCGGACAGGCCAGCCGTAACATTGGTCCTTCATCCAGCAACTGATCGGCAAATTTACGCAGCAGGGCTTCCAGCAAGGGTCGCAGGTCAAATGCTTGCGTGTGAATGGGTAGATAGCCCGCTTCGGCCTGGGACAGTTCCTGCAAGTCATTTACCAGACGGCGTAACCGAGCGGTTTCGCGCGCCAGCCGATGGTAAATATCCGTGGATGGGTCAATTGTGCCATCTGCCAACCCTTCCAGATAGCCCTCCAAAACAGTGAGGGGAGTGCGCAATTCGTGGGTCAAATCGGTGATCAGTTCCCGCCGCCGTTGTTCCACTCCTTCCAGGTTGGCTGCCATGTGGTTAAAACTGGTGGCCAATTGGTTCAACTCTGGAATTTCGCTGCTCGGCAACCGTTCTTCTAGATGTCCAGACGCCATTTTTTGGGTGACGCTCTCCATTTGTAGCAAGGGTTCAATGATTCTCCGAGAAACCAGGTAGCTGAGTCCTCCAGCCGCTGAACCACCCACCACCACCGACCAGAAAGCCCCCCGACTCCAGGCAAACTCAAACCCCTCGACCAGTTGACGGCGAATGAAATAGAGGTTAAATCCGCTGCCTTCCAGCCGTTGCAGATGCAGGATAAACAACCGGGGCGAGTAGATCTTGCCAACAACCAACAACGTACTCAACCCCACAATCATGACCGTGAGGTGAGACCAAAATAATCGTGTCCGCAGGCCCCATTTAGCCATGGATTAACTGATGGTTGGATCCTCAAACTTGTAGCCCACTCCGATCACCGTTTTAACAAAGGTGGGGTTGGCCGGATCGGGTTCAATTTTTTTCCGTAGTCGGGCAATGTGGGTATCGACGACCCGTTCATCGCCGAAGAAGTCACTGCCCCACAATTTATCGATCAGTTGGGTGCGATTCCAGACCCGACCTGGATAACTCATGAAGGTACTCAGCAGGTCAAACTCCAGAGTGGTCAAATCGAGCGTTTCTGGCTGATTGGGTTGCAACCATCGTTGGGCAATGCGTTGTTCTTTGTCTATAGAAAAGTGTTGGGTGCGGTTGATCTGGCTTTGCTGGCCCCCCTGACGCAGGGTGCGGCGCAATAGGGCCCGCACGCGAGCCACCAACTCCTTGGGACTGAAGGGTTTGACCAGATAGTCGTCGGCTCCGGTAGAGAGGCCAATGATGCGGTCTATTTCCTCCCCCTTGGCCGTCAGCATCAGGATATAGGGATCCTTCGATCCTGGTTTTTGTCGAATCCGGGCACAGACCTCCAGTCCGTCTAGGCTGGGAATCATTAAGTCCAGAATAATCAGATCGGGTTGGTGTTCTTGAACTAGATTGAGGGCGGTTAAGCCATCCCGACAGGTGCGGCAAAAAAAGCCTTCTTTTTCCAGATAAATCTGGATCAATTGGGCGATTTCAGCTTCATCTTCGACGATCAAGATTTCCATGGGTCTGGCTCAGGCTGACTGATGATCGAGCCGTGGTAAGGTGATGCGGAAGGTGGTGCCAATACCAATTTCACTGGCAACTGTAATCCGACCATTATGCGCATCAACACAGTGTTTGACAATTGCTAGACCCAGACCAGTTCCGGGAGTTGAGCCGACATTTTTGGCTCGAAAAAAGGCTGCAAACAGGTGGGGCAGATCGGTGGCTGGAATGCCAATCCCCCGATCTCGGATTTGGAAAACCCATTGTTTGGGGTCTCGTTGCAGGTCGAAGTCAATTCGGCTGCCGATCGGGGAATATTTGACGGCATTGGAGAGCAAATTGCTGAGAATTTGCCGCAACAGTTTCTCGTCGACTTGAGCGATCGCGGTTGTTTCGCTGCAGTGAAACTGAATCACATGTTCTCGACCAATGCTGGCTTGGATTTGAGTCACCAGATCGCTGCAAAATCGGGGTAAGTCCAGGTCGGTTGGGGTAAACTCGAGCCGCTCTGACTGGATCCGTCCCAGAATCAGAACGTCTTCTAGTAAATCGGTCATGTGCTGCACCGTGTCCTGGATCAGGTGCAGTTGTTCCAGTTGTTCGTCCCGCGGCCAGGAATGGCCATAATATTCCAACAGTTCTGATGCTGACAGAATGGTACTGAGGGGGGTGCGAAACTCATGGGAAGCCATCGTCACAAAGCGCGACTTGAGTTCATTTAGTTCCCGTTCCTTTTCCAGGGTTTTGATCAGTTCTGCTTCCAGTTGTTTGCGGTGGGTCACTTCCCGCTGAATCGCCACCCAGTGGGTGTATTGCCCATTGCGGTTGAGGACGGGCACAATGCTTAACTCGACCCAGAATTCCGATCGATCTTTCCGATAATTGAGCAGCTCGACAACAATCGGCTGTCGACTTTCTAAGGCTTGCCGGATTCGGTTCAGGGTTGGCCGGTCGGTTTTCGGCCCCTGGAGAATGCGAGGATTTTTGCCAATCACTTCTTCCGCTTGCCAACCCGTCATGCGGGTAAAGGCCTCATTGACATACAGAATGTTGGGGCCGGGTCGGTTAATGGGCTCAGCAGAGGTAATCACCACGGAGTCGTTGGCATTGACTACCACTGATTCCAATAACCGCAGTCGTTCTTCCTGTTGCTTGCGTTCGGTGATGTCTTCCGCTAGGCCGGTGATCCGGTAAACCTGACCGCTGCTGTCTTTAATGGGGAAGGCGCGATCGCGAATCCAGCGAATTTCGCCATTGGGTCTGAGGATGCGATATTCCTGATCGAACTGGCCCACCAATTGTTTGTCTAGAGAGGCCAGAACATAGCGCCGGTCATCGGGATGGATCCGTGCCATCCAGGTGTCAGGGTCCTGGTAGAGGGTTTCGCAAGAACAACCCCAGATTTGCTCGTAGGCTGGGCTGACATAGATGACCCGCTCCGGATTCGTCTGGCGAATCCAAAAAATTCCCTGAATATTCTCCGTTAGCTGGTGAAATCGTTCTTCGCTTTCCCGTTGGGCTTCCAGAAGTTGGGCCTGGGCCAAGGCGATGCTGACCTGGTTGGCCAACTGCTGCAACAGGTCAATTTCCAACTCAGACCAGTGTCGTCCGGCCTGACACTGGTGAATCAACATCAGTCCCCATAAGCGGTGACCCTGCTGTAGGGAAACCACCAACTGAGCTTGAATGCCTAAATCGGTCAGGAAGGTGGCGTGGCTAGCCGACAAGTTAGCAGTGGCGACATCTTCGATGACCTGGACGTTGCCCTGCTGGAAGTAGATTTGGCTACTGGCGGAAAAGGTTTCTGCCGGAAAAGTTTGATTGAGTAGGCTGGCAACTCCTGGTACAACTGCTTCCGTTGAAACCTGGCCACTGCCATCGGCAAAGACCTGATAGATCAGAACCCGGTCTGCCTGCAGCAGGTGACGCACTTCATCAACGGTGGTTTGCAGGATGGTGCTGAGCTGCAACGACTGGCGAATTTTCAGGGTGGTTTCTGCGAGCAGCTGCGATCGCTGACTTTGTTGTTTCAGCAACTCTTCTGCCTGCTTCCGTTCTGTCACATCCAGCACCAGCGACAGAATTGACACCACCTTGCCAGCCCGATCAAACAGGACAGAGTTGTACCATTCGCAGTGGCGCACCGACCCGTCTTTGCCATAGTGGCGACTGTAGTTGACATTGCGCTGATGCTGGCCAGAAAACAACTCCACCACCCGCCTAAGGGTGGCAACTCGGTCCTCTTCGTAGAGAAATTTCCAGTCTCCTCCTGGACGTTTGCCCAATACTTCCTCAGCTCGCCAGCCAAAAATATTTTCGGCTTCGCGCGACCAGCGGGTGACCCGCAATTTGGTGTTCCATTCCACCACCCCGACGGGAGAATTTTCTACATGGAAGGTTAACCGTTGCAGCGTATCCTGCCAGGCTTGCCAGTCCAGATCGATGAGTTGGGCGGTCAATAGGATATAGCCGCTGGGAGTGGGCTTGCAGGTAATTTCCAGGCAACGACTTTCGGGCTGTGGCAGTCGCAGCAGCGCACCAGAAGCCGCCAGATCCGCTAGCGACTGATCGAATTCTGGCAATGGGGCATGGGGGTGAGAACTGTGGGCGCTAAAGGCTGAGACCAGGGTTTGCCAGGTTGGCTGGGTGGCCTGCTGTTCGGGGGTGATTTCCCATAGATCGGCAAATTTTTGGTTGCACAGAACTAATCGCTGATCGGCATTAAACAGGGCGATCGCAACGGCTAGCTGATCAAACATGCACCGCAGGTCTGCGGTGGAAACCAGCATTGTGGTTGAGTCTTGAGTCAGTCCGAGTAGAGACACAGATGGTTCAAACCGATCGGAACTCAGGCAACCCATCAGAGAAGAAAAATGTTTCTGGTGGGGAATAGCGGTCCTTTTCGCAGGCCCTAGGAGGCAAACTGACACAGGGGCACAATGGACTCGTAGCAGGATTGTCGCACACTTGCCCTGGCATCTTAGCCAGACAACGCCAACCTGAGGAGAGGGCAAACGCCCCCCGCTTGACAAGAGCCTTGGAGCGTGGATTTCCTGAGGCTGTTTGGATTTTAGCAGTTCGCCAGGGAATCTCCGGTTGCAGGTGCAACCGGGCCTATACAGTCGCCTCGTTCCAGTCGGGCTGCCTATCCGTTGGTCGGCTGATGGCAGCTTATCCCGGCTGCACCACCTGTTCCAGGGTGGCGACAAAGTTGGGGTAGGAAATCATCACCGCATCAGCCCGGTGAATCGTGGTGGTGCCAGTGGCGTTGAGGGCCGCGATCGCCAGACTCATGGCAATCCGATGATCGGTAAAACTATCCAGATCCGTACCCACCAGGGAGTTGCCGCCCCTAATTTCCAGGCCATCTGGCCGTTCCACAATGTGCGCGCCTAGGCGGCTCAGTTGACTGGCCATGACGGCAATGCGATCGCTCTCCTTGACCCGCAGTTCTTCCGCATCCTGGATAACGGTTGTGCCTTGGGCAAAGGCGGCGGCCACCGCCAGAATGGGAATTTCATCAATTAAGCGGGGAATGACAGCCCCACCGATGGTACAGGCTTGCAGCGGTCCACCATAGCGCACATGCAGGTCGGCCACGGGTTCTCCAGCCACGATCCGGGCATTTTCCTGGGTGATGTTAGCGCCCATTTGCTCCAGAACTTCCAGCACGCCAGTTCGGGTGGGATTGACGCCGACGTTTTCAATCAGCAGGTCTGACTCCGGCACAATGGCCCCGGCCACTAACCAGAATGCGGCTGAACTGATATCTCCTGGCACCACCACGGTCTGTCCAGTGAGGCGAGTTGGTCCGACTACGGTGGCGCTGCAGGTTTCCGGATCAACCCGCACTTCTGCGCCAAAGGCTCGTAGCATGCGCTCGCTGTGGTCGCGGGAAAGGGCCGGTTCTGTGACGGTAGTGAGCCCCTCGGTCATCAGTCCGGCCAGCAGTAGGCAGGATTTGACCTGAGCTGAGGCCACCGGAGACTGATAATGGATGGGCCGCAGGTTTTGCCCCTGAATGGCCAGTGGGGCCAGAGAGCCATCTTTCCGACCCCAGATGGCTGCCCCCATCTCCTGCAAGGGTTTGACGACGCGCGACATGGGCCGCGATCGCAGGGATGCATCCCCTGTCACGGCGAAGAACCGACCCGCATGGGACGCCAACACGCCCAACATCAGTCGCATTGTGGTGCCAGAGTTGCCCGCATCCAGCACATCGATCGGTTCTAACAACTGACCCAGACCAATGCCCCGGACTTGGACTGCCGCCGTGTTCAACTCGGAAATTTGCGCCCCCAGCGCCCGAAAACAGTTGGCTGTACTGCGCGGATCCTCTCCCAGCAACAGACCATGAATCACGGTTTCCCCGGCCGCCAGAGCGCCCAACATCAAGGCTCGATGGGAAATAGATTTGTCCCCTGGCACCTGCAGCCGACCTTGAAGCGAAAGGCCCGCAGCCGGTTGGCTAATGGTTAAGTCCTGCTGATGTTCAGAAAGATTCAATGAAATGGTGCTCGGAACTGGCATGGGGATCGGATAGACTTGGCATGACACTGCGTTAGCTATCCTACCGCTTTATTCCAAGCCTTTAATAACCGGGCCGGGTTTCGTCTGGAACCAGGCTGATGTTATGGAGTATTACCTGTTCTCCCTGCTGCTGCTGCTTCCATGCTGACCCATTACCGCTACCCGGTTTGCCTCTCCTTCCTCTCGACCGACCTGCCCATCTGCTCGGAACTGGAGACGGTCGCCACTCTGTATCAGAAGGATGAGTCTCGTTTCCATCTGCTGATGACGGAACCGTCCATCTGCGATCGCACCCTGCTGCTGGCCGACCGACAGGAACAACGGTTGCCCTGGGATGCTACTCCCCGGTTGCTGTGGTTGGAGTTATCGCCTTACCGGGTGACCTTGAGCATGCAAGGCAATGGGCAGTTTAGCTATCGTCATTTTTGGGAACGGGGCGTTTACGGCCTCAGCCGCTACTGGCTGCAATCCAGTCAGTTTGGCCAGGGCGATCAGTTACGGCTGAGAAACTTTACCCGTAACCTCACCCTGGAGGCCAGCCCCCTACCCCGACTTCTGCGAATAGACTACGAGCTGTGGTCCGCAAGTCTGGTTCTGGGACATTACGTGCTGATGCTGGAAATTCGTCATTGAGCTAAGGACGACTCAAAGATTAAAGCGCGCTCCAGCTATCTCGCTCAATTTTGTTGAGGCCGGTTGTGCCAAACAAGAATTGCGCAGTCCGACTTGTCTGAATCCGGTTATCTGAATCCGAGTCGGCTGTGCGTGCGGCTCGCTCTACCGGACAGATTGCCGCCACACTGGGCTAGCGCTTGCTGCCAGTGAGTTGCTCGACCAGCGCCATGACGGTTGTCCGACTCAGCTTGGCCTCTCCATGAGACAGGGCATCCAGGGTGGCATGGGCCAGAGCGAGTGGGATCTGACAGAAATCCAGGGCGGGACCATCCGGCAGGGAATGGGTGTAAGCATCGGCATAGGCCAAATTGCGACGGGCGTAATCGTGCATCAATTCGTTGTCCCAGCCGGTGGGATAAAAATTGACCCCACGACTTAGGTCATCGGTATGATTGCGCAGGATGTTGACCGCCTGTAGCCCCCGACCAAACCCGATCGCCTGCATGCGATCCGTTTTGGTGCCATCGTACCAGGCCCATAAATCCGAGAGCAGTAGTCCCACCGCTCCGGCCACACTGAAAGTGTATTGATCCAGGTCGGCCTTGGTTTGAATCATCCAATTCACGGTGGCCCAGTAAGCCATGCGATCGGACATGGCGGCCGTGCCATCCCAGATGCGAGGGGCAATGTCTCTAGGGGCTAACAGGGCCCATTCGCCAATTCGAACGGAGACCTCCGGCAGCAAATGCCCGTAAGGACTGAGGAACTGGGAAAAGTCTTCGACGGACAACTCTTCACTACCTGATTGCAGAGTCAGGCTAATGGTCTGCAGCAATTTTGCTTTAAGAGCCCGATCCAGGTCGGGGTGGTCTTCAATTTCATCAATTGCCCTCATGCATAAATAGGCCGAAGCAACTGCTTCTTGCAAACCCGAAGGCAATAAGCTGATCGGGATAAAAAACGTCCGGCTGGTTCTTTCCAGAATTTCTAGCGCATTATCAAACAGCTTCATCCAGCTACTCCTCAGAAGCCACCACACCAAGTTCGCCCTAACTATACCCTAAAAAAATTAATTTTTACTAAATCCAGATCAGTAGGAATTTCAGCATTCCCAAACATATTTTCAGAAAAGTTAATCTGGAATGACAACCCAAGCCCGCTCCTGGCTTGCATTTCATCCACAGACCTCATAAAGTGACATGCAAAAGCCTGTCGTTGAAGAGGAGTTCGGATGACGGTGAAGGAGAAGGCATTTGAAACGGTGATCCCCGAGAGTATGCTGGGAAAGTCCCGATACATTCCCAAAAATCATCGCCGCATTCTCTGTTTATTTCCCAGATACAGTCCCTCCTTTGGTACATTCAACAACGCCTACCCCTTATTAGGCAAGGTCAAGGCCTTTATGCCACCCCAGGGAATTCTGGTGGCTGCTGCTTACCTGCCCCAGCAGTGGGAAATTCGTTTTATTGATGAAAATATTCGACCGGCAAAACCGGCGGACTATCGCTGGGCCGATGCGGTAATTGTTAGCGGCATGCATATCCAGCGGCCCCAAATTCAGCGAATCAATGCTAGTGCCCACCGCTATGGCAAATTGACTGTGCTGGGCGGTCCTTCCGTCTCTGGTTGTCCTGAGTACTACCCCGACTTTGACCTGTTGCATATCGGCGAATTAGGGGATGCCATGGAACGTTTGATCGAATATCTCGATCAGCACACTGAACGGCCAGCCCAACAAATTCGCTTTGAGACCCAAGAGCGGTTGCCTCTAAGCGAATTTCCGATTCCGGCCTATCACCTGATTAACCTGGATCAATATTTTATTGCCAATGTCCAATATTCCAGTGGCTGTCCCTATCGCTGCGAGTTTTGTGACATCCCCGAATTGTATGGGCGCAATCCCCGCCTGAAGGAACCGGAACAGATTATTGCTGAGCTAGATGCCATGTTGCAATCTGGCAATTTGCGGGCGGTTTACTTTGTGGATGACAACTTTATCGGCGATCGCCGGGCTGCGCTCAAGTTGTTGCCCTATCTGATTGATTGGCAGAAGCGCCACGGCTATCCGGTGCAGTTTGCCTGCGAAGCCACCCTGAATCTGGCCCAGCACACCCAACTGTTGGAAATGATGCGGGAAGCCTATTTCTGTACGGTTTTCTGTGGCATTGAAACCCCGGAAGCGGATGCGCTGAAATCGATTTCTAAGCAACAGAACCTGATGGGTGGTCTGTCGATTCTGGAGGCCATCCAAACCCTGAATCGGTACGGCATCGAAGTAGTGTCTGGGATCATTATGGGACTGGACACCGACACCCCTGACACGGGCGATCGCATTTTGGAATTCATTCGGCTCTCCAATTTGCCCATGTTGACCATCAATTTGCTCCATGCTCTGCCCAAAACTCCTCTCTGGCGACGGTTAGAGCAAGAAGGGCGATTGAATTTTGACCAAAATCGGGAATCGAATGTCGAGTTTCTCTTGCCCTACGAACAAGTATTAGCTATGTGGCGGACCGTGATCACCACTGCCTATGAACCGGAGTTCCTCTATCAGCGATTTGCTTATAACCTGGAGCATACCTATCCCAACCGGATCAAACCGCCGCTGAGTCCGGCCAGAGTATCTAAAAAGAATATCCGTAAAGGCTTGTGGATCCTGTCCAACCTGATCCTCCGGATCGGCCTGCTCAGTAACTATCGGCGTACCTTCTGGAAAATGGCCTGGCCCAAACTGAAAGCGGGCAAGATTGAAAATCTGATTCATATCGGCCTAGTCAGCCATCATCTGATTACCTTTGCCCAAGAATGCGCAAAGGGGCGGCAATCTGCCTCTTTTTACTCGCACAAGCCCAGTCAACCGCTGGAGCAATCCCATCGCCCCCTGGCAACAACTCGATCCTCTGGGTAGCACAGGCGCTCTTCTGCAAGGGTTGCCCTTGATCTCTAGGCTGACAGCTTGTCCCCTTGGTTCTCCTGAATAACTTGTCCTCCCTGCGGTTACGCTGCGACCCAAAGTGCGTTAATGGAGGTAGGCTGAATTGATCGAGGACGACCTATGCCGAAGGGACCACCCCCCAGTGAACAGCGGATTGTGCTGGAAAAGGTGAGTTGGCGCAAATACGAGGAACTGCTGGCTGAAATGGAGCCGCAGCGAACCTCTCGATTCACCTATGTCCGAGGCCGACTGGAAATGATGACGCCACTGGAGGAGCATGAGCGGTGTCATAAGTTGATCGAGTCCTTGATTTTGGTGTTGGCAGATGAGACGGGCTTGCGGGTGGCTGGCTTTAAGTCGCCTACCTTGAAACGCGCTGACCTGCAACTCGGTGTGGAACTGGATACGGCCTACTACATTCAGCATGAGGCGCAGATGCGTCAGGCTTCTCGCATTGATCTGATGGCTGATCCCCCTCCAGACTTGGTGCTAGAAGTTGCCCTGAACAAAAGTACGCTGGATAAGCTGCCGATCTACGCTGAATTAGGCATTCCTGAGATCTGGCGCTATACCAGCAAAGCCGGTGAGGAGTTCTGGAAGGGACAATTTCAAATTTTCTGTCTAGCAGATGGAGTCCCAGGTGGCCAGCAGCCCAAACGCGATCGCCCCTATCAAGAGGTGCCCCATGGTCTGGCTTTTCCTTTCCTCCCTGCCAGCCGGGTTTTGGGCTTTATTGAGGAAAGTGATTCACTGGGTCTGATGACAGCCCTGCGCAATCTGCGTCAATGGGTCGAGCCAATAATTACGAGTTAGCCTATCTATTTGCTACCAGTGCCAGCGTTTTCAGCTTCCTACGCAGTAGATGCTTGAAAATAGCCTGGCAAACCACAAATGTACTTAACAACAGTCCGAAACTAATCAGAAAGATATCAGACTGAAGGGGTCTATCTGTAATGCTCCAGAGGGTGAGTTCTAATAAAAGCACGGGTAAAATGGCCCCACCCAGAAACAAAAACAGTTGAAAGCGGAGGCCACCCTTGAGCCGACTGGCAATGATGGCCAGTAAGCACCCGAGGGGGATATAGATCAATCCATAGTAGACAAGCCGAAAGCCTTGCAGATTATGAAGCATTAAGGGAAAGACATAGCTCATCACAATCGAAGCAGGGGTGATTTCAAAGCGATGAACAGACTTCAGGCTGTCAATGTAGACCCTGAGCACGGATTGACCATAAGTTAAAACCAAATGGTGGGGAGTAGTATCAGCAAATACCCGTTGGATCAGAATGGTTGGATATGTTCCATTCTGTCCTGACAAAGAAGTTCTTAGTCGAATGACTAAATCCTGACCGTCTTGCCCCAGAGTCAAATTACGGTGATAGGGATCACGAGACACGGAGAGAATTCGGGCTGGTCCAGCCTGGTTAGTATTGCCAGTGGATGCTACCAAATTGATAGTAAATTGTGACGTAGCTTGCAATCGTTGAGTTAACCTCTGCATTGGCTGCTTGGTTTCAAGCCAGCCTTGAGGAGAGACAATCGCTGCTTGAGGTGGATTGATTTCACGTTCTCCCCGCCATCGGAAGACAGGCGATTGGCCGGTGCTCTCAGGAAAAGTCCGCTGATTCGATGGGGTAATCAGCGGATAGTCGGCAACTAAAGAATCAGCCCAAATTTTAGAACGATCTTCTCCAGCAAAAATTTTTGCAACGGATGCTGGTGCAATTGCTTTGTCCGCTATCTCCAACTGGGTAACCGAACCACTCCAGGGTCTATCTCCAGTCTGTTCATTCCCAATTAACAGGGGGAAAGTCTCTTCCCAGTTATTTAAACTCACATTACCCTGCAAAAGGGTAGTTGCCAGGATCATTAAGGTGACATAAGCAATGAACCCCAGCGCCATTTTTTGAATCGACAGTTGATGCCATTGTGTTTGAATGCATACCCTCAATTTAGGGCTGATAGTTGTCCAGATCTGGAATAGGCTAAATCCTAAAACCCCACCCATCGTGTTGGTCACAACATCACTGATAGAAGAAGTACGGCCAGGCAGGAAAACCTGCAACACTTCTACAGTTAAGGAAAGACTTAAACTAAACAGCAAAACCGTAACAAGTTGAACCACCTTCCATTTAAGTTTGACTCGATGATCGGCCCTGGCCAAGAAAAAATGGGTGAAACAGGTCAAACCTACTCCTAACGGAATGAAAAGCACTACATTGGCAACCTGATCCAGAGGAGAACTACCTTGAAATAGAGCGCTGCTTAATTGCTGTAACCAATGACTTTGGTTAACAGAAAATCTGAATGGATAAAGGGTGACAAATAGAATAAAGACGGAATTGGTGGCTATAAACCCAAGCGTGATGAAAAATAGATTTCTTTTGCCTGAAGACAAAGATCCTTTTTCTGGCATCTGCACATCACCCATTTGCAATCCCTCAGACAATTGAGCTCAACTCAGGCTAGAGCCAGCTTGTTTAGACCACTGTGCCTCATCATTAGTCATCGCACGGATCAGAATAGT
>CAZBTL010000004.1:0-43938 GCA_964494755.1 uncultured bacterium
TAAATTTTCCGGTCATTTCCTACGACTACGCCATTGATTGATGGTTAAACCTGTCAGGCAACTTCTGGCTCATGCTTATCAGCAAACCAGCTTTCTCGCTCTAACTGATGCTCTCCGAACCAAGTAGAGCCAAATAGCTGATACATCGGCGCTTGATGAGATTGGCAAATATCCCGTAACTCAACCATGCCACAACAGTTAAAGTAGCGAGAGTTACTGTCCACAACTCTGACCATTTCATGTTTGCGAAATCGATAGTCCATGGGAGGATTCTCCTCAGAATTTCAACTTGTCCTAGTATCCATGTTTCCCTTGAAATAGTACATTAAATAATTGTTTTGGTTGGGAATTCTTGTTTGTTAATTAGATCCTATGACGGGATTTCTGGAATGGATGTAGCTGCTATAACACAAGTGTGTCCACATCAACAAATGATCACATTCCTGTTGGTTTTATAGTGTGTTTTTCTAGACAAAAAGAGGCTTTCAGGTAACCAGTAATACAATTTATTGAAGAGTAAGCCTTTGACCTGTGTTTGGGGTTATCACTGCAAAGTGGGGCAAAAAGGAATGCAGTTCTGTGTTGCATCCTTTAATCTGTCCCGCTTGAAGCGGATACCCTGATTCAGGCTTGACCAGAGTGGCAACTGGTTATCTCGGTGCAGTCGAAACTGGTTGGATAAAACGATGGTTGGCCCTGACAAAACAGCGATCGCGCCACGTTTTTCCTCTCACCGGCATCCAGGGTTTGCCTGTTCCATCCAGGGCATTGAGCAACACTTCATCCGAGCCGCCTCGGTAGACTTCTGCTTGCAACCAATCGCCCTGGATGAATTGCCGCACAATGGGTTGATTGAGGCCAGGGTCGCGGCGGCAATTCAGTTGCAGAGCCACCACTTGCCAGAGAGAACCTGCCATCAGTGGTGGTGGTGCTTGACCTTTTACGGGGGCTTCGTTGCTGTAGTAATCTCCCTGGCGATCCGGTTGGGGTAGGGGTGGCGCAGCCAGTGCAAGGGAACTGGCGGTTAAGGCGGCTAAGAGCAGCAGCCCATTTGCAGGCAGTTGAGATCCAGAACCGTTCCATCTGGTCACTGGGTGCTCCTTCAAGATTAGGTAAAGCGGGCAATCTCCATCCGGATACAACCGCGACCGCCAAGATCAGGATGGCAGATGGAGTTAGCGGGTTCCTCAGATGCACTAATATCCATTTTTCTTAAAGAGTTGCTTTATCGGAGTCAAAAACTGTTGATCGACTTCTTGCTGGGGGAACACTAGTGCAGCGTCAACTCTAGAAATTAGGGTTTGTAATCAGCGCTTCAGCGCTAAAGCGCCGACTACGAGCCAATGGGTTCACCTTAAAATTAGGGTTTGACAGAACACTAGCAGGCATCTTAAGGGTTCTGGGTGCTGCCGGGATCAAACGGGAGTTAAACAAACCCATGTTAAATCTATACTCACCTGAATAAAGGAAAAGCTATGAGCAAGTGGAAGAGTGGTGCTGCTGTTTGTCTGGGTCTGGTGCTGGTTGGCAGTAGTGCTTGGATAGAAGCGGCCAGTGCTAAACCACCCCAGGCCAAAGGTCGTGGGAATCAATCCAATGCCTCGCCAACCACTCTGACCGTGCCAACTGGTGTCAGCCTGCCTGTTAGTGTGACCCTGCCTACTGCCGCCAGTGTGCCGCAAACCCTGATTCTGAGTAACTTGCAGCGGTTGTTAGTGATCGATTTAATTCGTGGCAGCAACGATGCCGGTCAGGTGTTGGATCTGGCAACCCGTACCCAGATTTTGAACCAGGTGGCCGCCTTGCCGCCGGGCATTCAAAAACAGTTGTGTCGGGGTAAGGGCTTACCGCCAGGTATCGCCAAGAAAGTGCCACTGTCGAAAGCGGTGAATACCTATCTCAATCTGTCTCCTCGCTATGATCTGCTGGTGATTGGCTCGAATCTGGTGTTATTGGATCCAGCGACCAAAATTGTTCTGGATCTGGTGCCCAATATTTTGTAACTATTCCTCACACCAGATCAGGAAAGACCTCCTGTACCGCCGGGTGGATCAGGTGATGGTTATGAACGTTCAGTCCTTTGGCCAGGGCCGGATCTCGATCCAGGGCTGCCACGCCATAGTTGGCTAACTGGAGGACATAGGGCAGCGTGCTGTTGTTCAGAGCCTGGGTCGCTGTCCAGGGAACGGCTCCTGGCATATTGGGCACCCCATAATGGACAATGCCCTCCTCCAGGTAGGTGGGGGCGCTGTGGGAAGTGGGGCGCACGGTTTCGATGCATCCTCCTTGATCTACGGCCACATCGACAATCACGGAGCCTGGGCGGATCCGGCGGACCAATTCACGGGAAACCAAAATGGGTGCTTTGCGAGCCAGTAGCAGCACTGCGCCAATTAATAAGTCGGCACTGGGAACTACCGCTTCGATCTGAGCGCTGGTGCTGTAGAGCAGTTCAACCCGGGAGCCAAAGAGGGATTCCAGATAGGAGAGGCGGTCCACATTCACATCCAGGATTTGTACCCGAGCCCCTAGACCCACTGCCATGCGGGCGGCTTCGGTGCCAACCACACCACCCCCCAAAATCACCACGGTTCCCGGTGTCACGCCTGGAACGCCACCCAGCAGGACTCCCCGACCACCCTGTTGCCGTTCTAAAAAGTGGGCTCCAAACTGGACGGCCAGACGGCCAGCAATGATGCTCATGGGCGCCAGGAGGGGCAGGCGCTTATCGGGTAGTTCGACCGTTTCATAGGCGATCGCGGTTACCCCGGTGCTGAGTAGATGTTCAGTCAAAGTCCGACTGGCGGCCAGATGCAGATAGGTAAATAACACTTGACCGGAGCGCAAATAGGGATATTCGGCAGCCAGCGGTTCCTTCACTTTTACCACCAATTCCCGATCCCAGGCATCTTTGGCAGTTGGAACAATGGTGGCTCCAGCCTGGGTGTAATCGTCATCACTGAAGCCAGAGCCAAAGCCGGCCTGGGTTTCTACAAAAACCTGATGTCCCTGATCGGACAGTACTCTGACATTAACCGGACTCAAGCCAACCCGGTACTCCTGGTCCTTCGTCTCTTTCGGTACACCAATTTCCATAGGAACCTCTTATTAGCGGTTTTCAGCAGGATTCTGGCCCGATCCGGCTCGCTGCTTTCTTTTCCTATCTTGCCTCAGCATCACAGTTCCGCCTACTGATTGCTAGTCAATCCCTCCATCCGTTACCCGATCCAGGTATGACAGGCCTGCTTACAGCATGCGAATGATGCGGGTGGATTTCCGGATGGGTTGAATTTAATCGGCTTCTTGTAGAATAGCGGCATCAATTTTCGCTGTTGTTTTACACTATTGCGGATACCTCATCGTTAGATTCCTATGGGTACACAGAGGCTGCGCTGTCAGATTACAGGACTAATGGGAGTGGTTGCCCTGGGTGTGGGAGTAGCACCAGGGGTGGTGTTCGCTCAAACCGCGCCCGCTTCCCCGGTTACCCCAGCGGCCCAATCTGCGGAGGCGGCCCTTAGCCAGGGATTGCAATACATCCAGCAAGACAAGCTCGATTCCGCGATCGCGGCGTTCCAGCAAGCAGTGCAATTGAATCCCCGCATGGCTGCTGGTTACTACAACCTGGGCTTGGCGCTGCGACAAAAAGGGGATCTGCAGCCAGCGGCTACTGCCTTTTATCAAGCGACCCAGGTTGATCCGAATTTTGCGTTGGCCTACGCCAATCTGGGCGCTGCCTTACTGGAGGGAGGGAATTTCCCGCAGGCGAAAGATTATTTGCAGCGGGCAGTGCAGTTGAACCCTAATTTGGGGTTGGCCCACTACAATCTGGGCCTGGTCTTGCTGCAACAGCAGGACTATACCGGAGCGTTCGCATCCCTCCGCAAAGCCAGCGAACTGAGTCCCAAGTCGCCGGAGCCCTACTACTACATGGGTATGATCTACCTGCAACAGCGTCAGATGCCGAATGCCAGGACTGCCTTCGAACAGGCAATCAAGCTCAATCCGAAGTACGCCGAAGCCTATTACAACATTGGCACCATCCTGTTCACCCAGGGGGATGGGGAGGGGGCTCTGAAAGCCTTTCGTCAGTCGGCAGAGTCCAATTCCAATTACGCCAACGCTTACTACGGTGCTGGACTGGTTTTTTTGAAGCAGGGTAAATGGGCCGATGCCCAGCAAGTGTTGACCTATGCCAAGGATCTGTATGCCAGTCAGGGCAATACCCTGTGGGCCACCAAGGCGGATCAGCAGTTGCAGCGGGCTAAGCAGGGTGGGCCGTGATCAGGGCGATGCGGCTTTGCCAGGAGACGACTTGATTCAACCGGCGGCTGAATAAGTGGCGAATCGTTTCAATTTCTTTGGCGGTCAACTGTTGGGCCAGATGGTCGGCGTAGCTTGGTTGGGCGGAAGTGGCTGGGCTAAACCAGCGATCGAGCAGAGAGGCTGTGATCAGAATTTCGCTCTGGCTGGGTTCGACTTGCACTGAGGCTGTCAGTCCGGCCGTGATCAACCAGTCGGGGATATCTGTTTCGTCCCAGTTCACCATGGGGTCATCCCAGCGGGCATAGATGGCTTCCTCGGCCTGGATCCATTTTTTCAACAGTCGGGGATTGATCCCATCCGACTCGATCAGGTGATAGAGCCGCTGGGTGTGGCGGGGAATCGTTTCAGCTAAAACCAGTCGCCCATCCGATCGCAACCACGGGCGGAGTTCACAAAGGATATGCGATCGGTTTGGTTCCCGTAACAGAACATTTCTGCCCAGGATGCGATCAAAGCGCAGATCGGCGGCCTGCGATCGCAGTTGCTGTGGCAACTCAGTTAGGGCTGTTTGGAGAATCACCGGGCGGCATAAGTCTGGCAGGGCGGCAGCCTGTTCCCGTAAAGCGGCGGCATCGGTTGCTGTCCAAGCAACGGCGTACACCCCACCCTCTGGCGCCTGGCGCACCGCTTCCCAAGTCAGTAGCCCACTGCCCGCATTCAAATTCAGGATCAAGTGGTGCCGTTGGGGTTGGGCCAGGGTAAACAGGCGATCGCGCAAATGGCCCAAGCGGTCTCCCGTCTGACTCAGGGTTCGTTGCAGCCAACGCTCCTGGGCCGAATCGAGCGTGCTAAAGGTCAATCCTTCCGGCAGAGCCACCCCTACCCCTTCCACCAGGGCTGCCAGTTGGGCTTCCCGTCGTTGCAGTACCTGGGTCCGGATGTTAGTCTCAAACCCCTGATCCGATGGTTGGTAAAAGACCTGCCCCTGCAGGCTGGTCGGCAAGTATTGCTGGGCTACCCAGTGTTCCCGATAGGAATGGGGATAGAGATAGCCGGAACCATGACCAAAGCCTTTTTTATCCCGGCTGCCGTCTTTGAGATGGGTGGGCACATCCCCTTCCCGTTCCTTTTCAACCGTTGCCAGGGCTTCAAAAAAGGCCATTACACTGTTCGACTTGGCGGTGGTGGCCAGATAGAGGGTGGCCTGGGCCAAGGGATAGCGACCCTCCGGCATACCCACGTAATCAAAAGACTGGGCGCAGGCATGAACCACCGCCACAGCATGGGGATCCGCCATCCCCACATCCTCACTGGCCAGGATCAGCAAGCGGCGAAAAATGAACCGGGGATCTTCACCGGCGTAGACCATGCGGGCCAGCCAGTACAGCGCTGCGTCCGGATCAGATCCGCGCACACTTTTAATGAAAGCGCTGATGATATCAAAGTGGGCATCCCCTTCCTTGTCGTAGAGGACGGCCCGCCGCTGGATCGACTCCTCGGCCACGGCCAGGGGAATTCGGATCAGGCCATCGCGATCGGGGGAGGTGGTTTCCACTGCCAGTTCCAGGGCGTTTAACAGCGCTCGAGCATCCCCATTGGCCACGTTGATTAGATGGGCCAGGGCGTCGTCGTCCAGATGCACCTTGAGCTGACCATAGCCCCGATCGCAATCCGTCAGAGCCTGCTGCACCACTCGCCGCAAATCCTCTGTTTCCAGGGGTTTGAGTTGGAAAATGCGGGATCGACTGACCAGGGCTTTGTTAACCTCGAAGTAGGGGTTCTCGGTGGTGGCCCCGATCAAAATCACAGTGCCATTTTCCACCCAGGGCAGCAGGGCATCCTGTTGCGCCTTGTTGAACCGATGCACTTCATCTACAAACAGAATGGTGCGCTGGTTGTAAAGGCCCCGCTTTTCCTGGGCAGCGGCGATCGCCTCCCGAATTTCCTTGACTCCGGCCAGCACCGCATTGATGGCAATGAAATGGGCCTTGGTGGTATTGGCGATCACTCTGGCCAGGGTGGTTTTGCCAGTGCCCGGTGGTCCATAGAAGATCAGCGAGGAGAGTTGATCCGCCTGAATGGCTCGGCGCAATAACCGCCCCGGTCCCACAATGGCATCCTGCCCGACAAATTCATCCAGGCTGCGGGGACGCATCCGGGCGGCCAGGGGGGCTTCCGAGTCGATTACTTGCAAACGGTGTTGTTCAAACAGGTCCATAAATTCTTGCTGCTTTTGCCCTGCGTTGATGCGTCCTTATGGGTTTCTTATCTTTTGGTCCTACTCTATTTTTTTACGGTGAGGGTGAAGTGCATTCCGGTTGGGTACATCAGTCAGAAATTCCAGTGTTTTTCATCCATCTTTAGATTGAGAGAGATCTGTCGCCATGATTGCAGAACAGCAGCGATTACAAGAAGCCCGTGAGGGAAAAGCAGCCTGGAAACTGTGGGGCCCTTACCTGAGTGAACGCCAGTGGGGTACTGTGCGGGAAGACTACTC
Organism: uncultured bacterium; assembly: GCA_964494755.1. Lineage (GTDB taxonomy): Bacteria > Cyanobacteriota > Cyanobacteriia > Leptolyngbyales > Leptolyngbyaceae > CAZBTL01. Next base: position 6,764 of record CAZBTL010000004.1, read on the forward strand.
CAGTGATGGCAATGCCTGGGACTACTTTTCCCATGACCAGTCGCGATCGCGGGCATACCATTGGGGGGAAGATGGTCTGGGCGGCATCAGTGACGATCGACAATTGCTTTGTTTTGCTCTGGCCTTATGGAATGGCAATGACCCCATTTTAAAGGAGCGACTGTTTGGCCTGACCAATAGCGAAGGCAACCACGGTGAAGATGTCAAGGAATACTACTTCTACCTCGACAGTTCATCCACCCACTCCTACCTGAAGTATCTCTACAAGTACCCACAGGCAGCCTATCCCTACGAGGATCTGGTCACCACCAACCGTAGCCGCAGCCGGGAGGAACTGGAATATGAGTTATTAGACACGGGCATTTTTGATCAGGACCGCTACTTTGATGTCTTTCTGGAGTATGCCAAGGCCTCGCCCACTGATATCTGTATCAAGATCAGTGTGTGCAATCGGGGGCCAGAGGCTGCTCCGCTGCATGTATTGCCGACCCTCTGGTTCCGCAACACCTGGTCCTGGGCAAATTGCGGGCCCAAGCCATTGATGGAGCAAGTGGAAGGGGGTAGCAATAGTGTGATCCATGCGGTTCACACCAATCCCCTGTTTCAAGCTCTGGGGGATTACTATCTGTATGCCGAGGGGCCGGTGCCGCTGCTGTTTACCGAAAACGAGACGAACAATGAACGGCTGTTTGGCACGGCCAATGCCAGTCCCTATGTCAAAGATGCCTTCCATGCCTATGTGGTGGATGGACAAACGGCGGCGGTGAATCCCCAGCAGCGGGGGACCAAAGCAGCGCCTCACTATCAACTGACGGTGGGGCCCGGCGAAACCCGCGTCATCCGGTTGCGGTTGTCAAACGTTGCTCCTGGCCAGATGAGCCAGCCATTTGGGGAATTTGATGCCATTCTGGCAGCCCGTCTGGCAGAGACGGATGAACTGTATGATGCGATCGCCCCTGCTGCCGTCAAAGCTGACCGCGATCGCTACAATGTCATGCGTCAGGCTCTGGCTGGCATGTTGTGGACCAAGCAATATTTCTACTACGACCTGGAAGTTTGGCTGAATGAACATGGTCTGACTCCCTGGGATTCACCGGAGAAAAAGCGGCAGGTGCGCAACAGCGAATGGTTCCACATGTATAACGACGACGTGATTTCCATGCCGGACAAGTGGGAGTATCCCTGGTATGCGGCCTGGGACCTGGCGTTTCATATGGTTCCGCTCAGTCTGGTGGATCCGGACTTTGCCAAACAGCAACTGGACCTGATGCTGCGGGAAGACTATTTTCACCCCAATGGCCAGATCCCAGCCTATGAGTGGAACTTTGGCGATGTCAACCCGCCGGTGCATGCCTGGGCCACCTGGGAAGCCTACACCATTGACCGGGAACGAAAGGGCAAAGGGGACATCGACTTCCTGAAATATGCCTATTCCAAGCTGCTGATCAACTTTACCTGGTGGGTCAATCGCAAGGATGAAGGGGGCAATAACGTCTTTGAAGGCGGCTTTTTAGGACTGGATAATATCGGTGTGTTTGACCGCAGTTCGCCTTTGCCGACAGGGGGGCGCATCGAGCAGGCTGATGGTACTGCCTGGATGGTGTTCTTTAGCCAGCGCATGTTCCAGATTTCCCTGGAACTGGCTTTGCACGATCCCCTCTATGAAGACATGGCGGTCAAGTTTTTTGAACACACCCTGTGGATTGCTGGCGCCATGGATCGCATTGGCGATAACCAGGATGAGCTGTGGGATGAGGAAGATGGCTTCTTTTATGACATTTTGCGATTGCCGGATGGATCGGCCACCCGACTGAAGGTGCGATCGATGGTCGGTCTGTTGCCCCTGATGGCGGTCTCGGTGTTTCCGGGGGAAGTCTTTGAAAAACTGCCCAAATTCCGGGAACGGGCTCTGAATTTCCTGGAGCGCTATCCGGAGCTGACTGCCGGCACCCATTTGCCCAATGTTCCTGGTTACAACGGCCGTTTGATGCTGTCGATTGTCAACGAGACTAAACTGCGTCGCATTCTGTCCAAAATGCTGGATGAGACGGAGTTTTTAAGCCCCTACGGCATCCGGGCCCTATCACGGTATCACCTGGAGCACCCCTATGTCTTTTACCATGCCGGTCAGGAGTACAAGGTGCAATATCTGCCGGGAGATTCCAACACCGGCATGTTCGGTGGCAATTCCAACTGGCGAGGCCCGATCTGGATGCCGGTGAACTTTCTGCTGCTGCGGGCGCTGGTGATGCTGTATGGCTATTATGGCGACTCGTTTACGATTGAGTGTCCTACTGGCTCCGGTCAGTATATGACCCTGTATGAAGTGGTGATCGAGATCTCGGAGCGGTTGACCCGTATCTTTATCCGAGATGAGTCGGGTCGCCGGCCTGTCTATGGTGGAGCGGAGAAATTTCAAACTGATCCCCACTGGCGCGAACTACTCCAGTTTTACGAGTACTTCCATGGCGATAACGGGGCTGGCATTGGCGCTAGTCATCAGACTGGCTGGACTGGCTGTATTGCTCGTGTGATTCAAGTGTTAGGGTTTCTCACCCAAGAGATGATTCTCAACTCAGCCACTGTGGGGGATGCCTCCACCTATCGGTGAGGCAGGGGGAGCACCCCGTCAGGTACCGGCAGGTGTTGGTTTCGCTGCAACTGTTAGCTGTCAAACCGGACTGAAGCTAGGTGAGACGACAAAAAAATCACCGCCGGTACAACAAATCGAATACTATGGGCTATCGGCTGTTTTTGTATCAATAGCCACAGAAAATAACTAATCGATTGTTCTTTATCGTCCTATTTGGAGATTTGAAGATGAAACTGGCTTATAAACCGGCAGTCATAACTTCGCTTCTGACGATCGCAACTCTGGTTGGTTGCGCCCAGCAACAACCGACCGTTGAACAGTCTAAAACGGCTCTCTGCACCGCACTGGCCACCTATAACCAGGCGGTTGCCAGCCTGGAAGCCCTGGGTCCCAGCTCAACGGTGGGCCAATTGAGAGAGGCTCAAAAGGCTGTTAAGAAGGCTCAGGAAGGCGTTTCGGCCGCTGCAGCCAATTATCAGCAGATCAAAGTGGATACGGTAAAGAGTTCGGTGGATGAACTGGAACGACAAATTGGCAAAGTCTCGGACAAGATGACGATTAATCAAGCATTGCAATCCATCAAACCGCAAGTGGTAGGCGTGAAGTCCGCTGTGCAGCAAGTGAATTCCCAGTTGCAATGTCCGTAAGGAGCGATTAACCCCATTGAGGAGTGTTCCCTTCCTGGTGTGGAGCATGGTGTGGGTGGCCATTCTGGTTGCCAATTTGAGTTTATTGGGTGTCATTGGCAATCTGGTTTTTACTCCAGGACCACTCATGATTGCTTTGAAACTGGTTGGGGTGGCGATCTACTCAGAAGCCGCTTCCATTGATGATGCCTGTCATCATACAAGGGTTCAACGGTTGATATAGCGTCTTCGGAGTTGCTGTTGCATGGCTGCCCCAACCGTGACATTGAGTTGAGCACCTAGCAGAACTACCAGAGAACTCCAGTTTAACCAGAGCAGGAGGACAATACCGGCGCTTAAGGTCCCATAGGTAACATTGAAGTTGCCAAAATGGGCCAGATAGATCCGCAGGAACTGGGACACAACAGCCCAGAGGATCGCGGCCAGAATCGCACCGGGTAACAATGGCGTTTCTGACCGCCAGACACTAACCCCATAGCGATATAGCACGATAAAAGCAAAGGCCACACAGCTAAAGGCCAGCAGCCACCGCAACTGAAACCAGATTTGCAAAATCTCAGTTCCTGGAACTTGAACCCACTTCAGACCAAATTTCAGCAGCCAGTCGCTAATAAAGACTAGAAATGAAGCCATGAAAATAAAGCCGACGGTAAAGCCAGTCAGCAAGATCGATATCAGTCTGGCCTGCCAGAACGGGCGCCGCCAGCGGAGTGGAATTTGATGAATCTGATCCATTGCCCCCATAGCCGTGCTGACCGCACCGGAAGCGGACCAAACGGCAATGATGATGCTGAGCACCACCACCACCCGTCCTTCTGGAATTTGAATGGACTGGACGAACCCTTTAATCACTCGCACCACTTCGACTGGAGCGATCGGCAGCAACTGACGGACAACGAAGTCAACGGTATCGGGAGCAATATCCAGGGTACCGATCGCTGCTAGCAGGCCAATCAAGGTAGGGAAAAGGGCAAACACATTGCTATAAGCCATTTCTGCTGCCAATCCGGGCAACCGACATTCGCCACAGTCCCGAATGAACTGTGACAAAACGGTCAGATTGAGATGGCGAAAGAACTGGCAAAAGCGGGACGACAACATAGGCGATCGCAGATCTAAATCTGGCTCACCCCATCATGCCATCGCTTTCCTATCCTTTCTCTTTGATCCCTCTGGGGTTGCCTGTGATTGAGAAACAATTGCAAACCAACAACCGATTTAAATTCAGCCATCGGATGTTTTTACCTATACGGTCCGGTGGCCCACTCTAGTTAATTAGTAACGAGATTGTTGCACAACCTCATTTGATGCCGGATCATCCCCCAGCTTCTCATATTCCAGGAAATCAGAAATCTCCTTTCAAGTCTGCAAATCCTCTTTGAGATCGTATTTTGGTGTTTCAAACCGTGTCTGAGCCCAGTAGACAAAATGAGAGAAATATTTCTAAATGTAAAAAGTTGGATTTTTCACTAATAAATATTGCGGTTGCTTGATTGTGTTGTTAACGTGTGCATACGTGTCGATTTTCGGTAGATGCTTGCATCAAGGAGGGTATTCCCTATGTCACCCATCTCAATGGCCGTTGTGTGTCCTGCGTGACCTCGTTGGCTAGCGTCTTGTCGTCACGCATCGTTTACTGCTTGATCTTCTGGGTTGGTCTTTCCAGTTTGTGTTTCCACTCTCAATCAATGAGTTCCCCTGGTTTGAACCATCCTGGTTTGCCTTTATCCGGTTCAGTTTTTTGTTAATGGTTCAGACTCCGATGATTCCACTTGATCATGCACTGCCTCTGTGGGCGCGATTGGAGATCGGTTGAGCTGACACCGGGTTTATTGACCCCCCTGAATTCCAACCGGGTTTGTCCCGTGGTGTCCGACTGGACTTGATCTCCGTTCCGCCAGTCGTTCGAGTTTTCACCTGTTTTTAGTTTTTCCTCTTAACAACGAGTCCTTATGTGTCTCGCTTCGCGGGGAGGGGCCAGTTGATTGAAGCTGGTTGCCTCCGCCTGATTTAACCGCGTGGTGGAGACCTTCACTCTGGAGGTGTTTGTCATGAATATTCAAGGTAAAGTGGCTCTGGTGACCGGAGCTTCCCGTGGTATTGGGCGGGCGATCGCACTGGAATTTGCCCGTCAGGGGGCAACCCGTCTTCTGTTGGTTGCCCGCAACCGTCAACAGTTGGCCATTGTCACCACCGAAATCAAAGCGCTGGGTGTGGATGCGGTGCCCCTGGTGTTAGATCTGGCCCAGCCAGTCGAGGTGAACATTGCGATCGCCCGAGCATGGCGGGATCATGGCCCGATTGATATCTTGGTCAATTGTGCTGGAGTGGCTCACCAGGCCCCCTTCTTGCAAGCTCGCCTGCCCCATGTGCAGGAGGAAATTTCGATTAATCTGATGGGGCTGTACACGGTGACCCGATTAGTCGCTCGTCGCATGGTGGCGCAGCAAAATGGTGTAATCATCAATGTGTCTAGCTTGATGGGAAAACTGGCCGCACCCACAATGGCGACCTACTCGGCCACCAAGTTTGCCATCCTGGGCTTTACCCAGGCCCTACGGGGCGAGCTGGCCCCCCACAATGTGCGGGTCATGGCCTTGTTGCCCTCCCTGACGGATACTGACATGGTGCGGAATCTGGACTGGTTCCGGTGGATTCTGCCCCTGACCCCGGAACAGGTCGCCAGGGTCTTGGTCCGTGGCCTAGAGCGGGAATCCTCCGAGATCCTGGTGGGCTGGCAAAGCCATCTGGCCGTTTGGGCTAACCGGCTGGCTCCCTGGTTCATGGAGAAGGTCTTGCAGATGGCCTCACCGATTTCCCGCAACGGGCAGAAGTCGGTTGCGGGGTGGGTAACGAATACGAAGTAGGTGAGCGGCTGATGGCTGTCAGCCGTCAGCCGTCAGCTAAACTCCTACGGCGTTTCTGTGGATATTGCCGTTGGCAAGTAGTCCCAAGTTGATGGTCTGTCCTTACAGCTAAACCGTCAATCTAGAGGATGAGGCAGAATTGAGAAGGCAGTTTGATGTGCGTGAAAACTTATTGCAATTTTGCAGATGGCTCTTGCATGTTGGATTAGACAGCAACAACGACGCCAGCGCTTTCCTGGGCCAGTCGATTGACGGCACAGAGGGCATAGGTTCCAGGTGGGAGAGTCGCACTGGTAGCGGTCGTCGGTAGGATTTGCTGCAAAATCCACTGCTGATTCTGCTGACGATAGAGGGTCCAGGCTCGAATCTCCGCGGTGGCTGGCCCCCAGGTTATTTTTCCAGAACTAGCCTGCACCTGGCCAGGAATGACCGGCGGGGATGCGGATAACCAGGGCATGGCTGGGACCAAGGCTGGGGTGCGGTAGGTGACGGTGCTGAAGCGATCGCGCACTCCCTGCCGGTTAGTGGTAAAAGCATCCATGCTAAAGAAAATATTGCCCAGAGCTAGTTTGGCATTCTGCTGTCGGGTTAGCTCCACCTGGAGTTCGATTTCCGACAATTGCCAACTGCGGCCATCCAACTGGGCCAGATTGTTGCCCGCGTACACATGCCGTTGTTTGGGATTGTTGTCTATCCACCACTGCAACAGATCTGGGTAACTCTGGGCTGGAGCATCGGTGCGCCAGTAAAGTTGGGGGGCTAGATAATCTACCCAGCCCTGTTGTAGCCATTTCAACGAGTCAGCATACAGTTGCTCGTAGGCGTCCAGCCCCCGCACTGAGGGTGGTTGGCCCGGTCGGTAAATGCCGAAGGGACTGATGCCAAACTTGACTGTAGATTTGGTCGAGCGAATGCCGGTGGATAGGCGTTGAATCAGTTGGTTGACATTTTCTCGTCGCCAATCCGCTAGGGCTAACTTGCCACCGGCGGCCCGATAGGCCTGATAGGTCTTGCTGTCTGGAAAGGTCTGCCCAGCGATGGGATAGGGATAGAAATAATCATCCAGGTGAATGCCGTCTACATCATAGCGGCGCACCACATCCAGAATTGTGTTGTAGATATGGTCCTGGACGACTTTGGCGCCAGGGTCCATCCACAATTGATTGCCCCAGGGATAGACCACCTCCGGATGGGTAACCGCCAGATGGGGACGCACGTTGACGGTGCTTTTTGTGGTACGGGCCCGGTAGGGATTAAACCAGGCGTGCAGTTCCAGGTTGCGCCGCCGACATTGGGCGATCGCAAACTCTAGGGGGTCATAGAAGGGATTGGGGGCTTTGCCCTGAGTCCCTGTGATCCAGTGACTCCAGGGGGCCAGACCGGTTTGATACAGCGCATCCCCCTCCGGTCGGATTTGCAGGATTACGGCATTGAAATTCATCGCCTGTGCCTGATCCAGCAGGGCGGCTAGCTCGGACTGCTGCTGGGCCGTCGATAACCCCGACTGGGAGGGCCAGTCCTTATTCCAGACGGAGGTGATCCAAACGGCTCGAAATTCCCGCCCGTGACTCACTCGCACCGTTGGTTGCCAGCGAACGATCGCAGGGGAGGCAACGGCTGCTGCCTGTCCCTCATAGACCAATCCCTGATAGATGAACGCGGCCACTTCGGCGCGGCTGGCTGGTTGGTTCGGGCGTAACCGTTGGCGTTCTGGATGGTTAACCACCAGGCTTGCGGTGGTGGCTTTGGCGATCGCATCCCTGGCCCAATCAGGAATTTCTCCACTGTCCTGATAGAAATCCGGCAGGGTTGTAGTCTGGGCCGTGGGTAGTGCCAGCCCACCGGACAAGGCGGCCAGGGCCTGTACCCGTGGAATTGTTTCGTGGGGCCGAAATTGCTGGCCCGGATAGCCACTTAAAAATCCCCGTTCATAGGCTTGTCGGATCGCCGTTGCGGCCCAAAACTGGTTGGGCACGTCCACAAAAGGGACATAGGGCCGCTTAGTCGGACGGGGAAAAGCGGCTTGCAGCATGGCGGCAAATTCCGCCCGACTGACGGTGCGATCAGGTTGGAAGGTGCCATCTGGAAAACCGCGAATCACATTCTTTTGGGCCAGCCCTTCAATAAATGGCCGGGCCCAATGGGACTGAATATCTGACAACCGAGAAGTAGAGGCAACCATGGGGACTGCGAGAAAACTGCCCCTGTTGTAGCAGATCAGGTGTGTTTGATCACGGCGATCGCAAAAGTCCTCAGAGCAGCTATATGGATAGCGCGATCGCGCGATAGAACCAACCCATTCAGCCACTAAACCATCAGCCAGAAGCAGAAGATGGTTAACCCACCCAGCAGCAGCAGGTGGGGCAGATTACTGAGCCAGGGACGGTTGGTAATCCGCAACAGGGGATACACCGAAAAGGCTAAAGCAGTAAGGAGGGTAAATCCTTGCAAAAACTGGGCTACATCCAGGCTCCAGGTCAAGGTGGGCAGACCTGATGCCTCGAAACCGACGGTACGAGCCAAGACGGGAAGCAGGTTGCCCGCTTCTGTGATTGCTGCTGGGATGTAATGGGTCAGATTGGCCGCCAGGGTAAAGGGCAAGTAGGCATAAACGATGGTGAGGTAATCCGGCAACTCTGGATCCAATAGACGGGCGATCGCATGGGTCAGGTAGGTCAACACCTGTGGAATGCTGAGCAACCCAACTACAATCGGCATGCTGCTCCAGAAATGAGCCGCGTCCAGGGGCGCTGCGGCAAATCCCAGCGCCGCCAAAAAGGTATTGGCGTTGTGCATCCACACGCCGCCAAACAGGAGCAGTAACAATGCAGCTTCGGCCCAAAAGCCCCGGTGATGGTCCAACAAATCTGAGGCTGGGAAGCGCAGGTTGAGTTGGGCCGATCGGTTGGGACAGGCTTTCAGACAGGTCATGCAGAACATACAGTCCCGATTGTCCTGCAACTGTGCTGGATGGGAATAGAGGGGACAACCACCTGTGGCTTGGCCCTCCATCGGCAGGGGATTGGCAAAATTAACCGGAGTCGCTGCACCGCCCTTAAAACAACCAAAGGTGCTGCACTGACTGCCACAGACCTGCTGCATCGATCGCAACTCTAGCATTGCCAACTTGGCAAACAGGCCATTCATACCGCCGATGGGACAGAGGTAGCGGCACCATAGCCGCCGCTCGTAAATCAGACTAAAAATAACGGCTCCGGCTGTAATAATGACCAGCAGCCAGGCCGACAGATAGGCCCGGTGGGGCAGGTCCCACAGTTGTTCCCATAGATAGATCACCAAAAAGCCAGCAAACAGAATCCAGCCGCCCCAACGATTTAGCCAGCGGGTGTTCCAGGGCAGTTGCTGGCGTGGCCACACCCACAGCGAGAGCCGACGGAGCCATTCGCCGGTAACCATAAAGGGACAGACTGCGCACCAGAACCGTCCCACAAAGGCAAACAGGAACAGGGTCAGCGGCCACCACCAGGCCCAAAATAGGTTCAGGGTGATGCTATCCTGTCGCGATTGGGGACCGATGAAGCCCAGGATCGTGACGGGGACAAACACGGCCATCATGATCACCCAGATGCCTTCCGGAAACCAGCGGCTGAGGAACAGGGGTCGGAGCCAGGGAACATGGGTGAGCAGATCCAGGCGAAAGGCATTTTTTTCCGACTGAACGGACCACAATACCTGTTCTGGAATGACAGTCTGACTGGCGGGGGTCATGATTACGGCTCGTTGCAGAATGGCTGCCAGTTCGGCCAGATTGCCGGGATAGTCATAGCTCAGCAACCGGCGGACATCGGAGGGGTCCAGGTGCAACTGCGTTCGCTGTTGTTCCTGGCAAAAGCGACTCAGGAAGAAGCGGGCGAACTCTGGAACATCCACTTTCCGTTGGGTCAGGGGAAACAACTTGATTGCCATGGCATCCACTTCTGGCAGGTCCAGGGGCTGGGGGGAGGCCAGAATCAGCCGAACCCAGGAGGGCAGCGGTTCTGGCGGCGCTGGTAATGACCGTTGGGCTGAATTAATTCCATGATTCGGTAGGACACAACCTGTTTTGAGATAGTGAATCAACCGATCGCGATCGTTGCCACTCAGAACCTGCACATTGTCCAGCAGCAACGTTCCGCGCTCCAGCAGATCCAGGATGCCCGGTTGTCCCCCTACCCGGCCAAACAGGGGATCGGTATCCAATTGACCGTCTGGCAAGTGGGGTAAGCGGGCGCAGTCCAATTCGGCAAACGGTTGGGCCGCCAGGCCAGATAGACTGTGGATTAACCCTGCGACAAAGGTCTTGCCGGTGCCAGCGGCAGCCTGCAAAACCACTGGTTTCAGGTGACCGGCTGCCTGCTCCACCTGCTGTGCTAACTTTTGGGCCGGTTTACTGCTACCCAGGATCTGTTCGCCCTTGGGCATTGGCCGAATATAGGGTTGGAGGCCCTGAATCCGTAGCTCTTCTCGAGCAATCCGAGTCGTAAAAGCAGCCAGATCCTCCGCCAGTAAGGCATTAATCACATGCTCAATGGCTGGATGCTGCTGCACCAGTTGGCGAAAGTCAGCCTGGGGCAAAAACCAGAGTTCACCGGCCGTCAGGGTGATGGCAGTGGTCTGATAGGTGGCTGTTCCTGGATCCGTCATAAGGGCCGCATAGCCAAACAGGTCACCGGCATTGCGGTAACGAATCAGCGATCGACCAATGGGGGAGAGACGATAAATCTCAACCGTGCCCCATTTGAGTAAGTAGAGACCTGCTGGGGGTTGTTTTTCCTGATAGATCAGCGTTCCAGCAGATAGACGAAAGGGCTGTAGGGACTGAGCCAGGACACTCAACACAGCCTCCGGGAGCTGGCCCCAAACCCGATGAAAACTTAACCAGTCCTGACAGTCCAGCCTGCTTTGAGGATCCGCCATCTGGGCGCCATCCAGCCGCACCCCTAACGGTGGCAGTTGATCGACCGGCGGTGAAACAGTTGAATCCACGACAAAAACTGGATGGAGGGATAGTGATACGATTTTGCTCGCTCCATCCCATTCTACCCATTCGCCTATCGCACACTCTGGCTGCGGGCATTGTCCAGTCGGGGCTGACTAATCGCCAGTCGGGGCAATCGGTGTTTGAAACCACACAAAATTTCCCAGGAAATGGTTCCCAGCTTACTGGCCCAATCGTCGGCTGAAATCGTGTGGCGGCCATCCTGGCCCAGCAGGGTCACCACTTCACCTTCCTGCAAATCCGGCACTGTGCTGACATCCAGCATCAGTTGGTCCATGGTAATTGCACCAATCTGTGGCACCCGCTGCCCCCTGACCAAGACGCTCACCCGATTGGAAAGGTTGCGTGGCACCCCATCGGCATACCCGATGCCGATCACGGCCAGCCGCATTGCTCGATCGGCCACAAATTGATGTCCATAGCTGACTCCAGTGCCAGCCGGAATAGTTTTGACCTGGGTCACGCGGGCTTTTACCTGCAGGGCTGGTTGCAGAGCGATCACCGATCGCAGAGGGTCGGAGGGATAGAGGCCATAAATGGCCAAGCCGACTCGCACTAGATCGTAGTGTAGGTTGGAGTCGGTCAGGGTGGCGGCGGAGTTGGCCAGATGCAGTTTGGGTGGTGCCACACCCGCGGCCCGAATTTGGCCGATCGCCCGCTCAAACCGCTGCTGTTGTTGGCGCAGGGTTGTTTGATCGGGACTGTCCGCCGTGGCCAGATGGGAGTAGATACTGGCAATCTGCAGGTGAGGCAAGCGCTGAACCAACTGGGCAAACTCGGCTCCTTCCTGCCAGGGACTGCCCAACCGGGACATGCCCGTATCCAGTTTCAGATGGACTGGCAAAGGGAGAGGCACAGAACAGCCAGCCAGGGTTTCGGCAAACACCAGGGCTTGCTTGGGGGTGCAGAGGGTGGGTTGCAGTTGCCAGTGGGCGATCGCCCGGATCTGATCGGGGGTATGGGTGGCGCCCAAAACCAGAATCGGCGCTTCGATGCCCGCTTCCCGCAGTTCAATGCCTTCGGGAATGGTGGCCACCCCCAACCAGCGAGCGCCTGCTTGCAGCACAGTTTGGGCGATCAGAACCGCCCCATGACCATAGGCATCCGCTTTCACCACCGCCATCAGGTCCGTTTTAGGCCCCAGCAGGGTCCGGATCTGTTGCACATTCTGGGCGATCGCTGCCAGATTCACCTCCACCCAGGCCCGTTCTCGTCGCATCAAGGAAAGATTTGGACTCTGATCCCAACTCAACATAACCACCCACTCCTCGATTCACACCACCAAAACAACCGTTTACCTGATGAACCTTGATTCAGAAAAAACTGAACTCCTACTTGCTTCCCTGGTATTTGCCTGAAAGACCACCGAATCAGGAGCTATCAACGGTCCGCTAGAAAATTTAGCCTAATCCTACTCCGAGTCCTGCTAATAGACTCACCCGACTACGAATTTTTATGACCGGGTTTCCGGAAAGGTTACCATCTATGCTGCATCTGACCTAGACAGCCTCATTGGCGGATCACCGAAGCAGCCAGGCAGACAGGTTGTTTAGTTTTAAGCAAAAGGTAAGGGCCAGCCTGTCCCCTGGCTAAACGTTACCTGGCTGGTTTGCCATCATTCTGGATCGCCCGATTTAGGCTGGGATGCCGTTGGCTTTGTTGGCAGGGTTTTCTGCTGGATGGGCTCTTTCAGAACAAACCCAATCCGACCCTCTTTTTCCACCAGTTCTCCCCCCAAGGCTGCAATTTCCCGCTTCGCTCGCGCCTGGGTGTCCTGGTCCTTAAAGGCCAACGCCTGGGCATAAACATCGGTCCATGCCTGCAATCGCACCAGCACACTATTGGGATCGGTGCGCAGAAAGTCGGCAGCTTGCTGGAAGACGGGGGTCAATTTCTGATAGGGAGTTCCCTGGACCCACTGAGCCGCCATTTCATGGGAGTGGATGGAACCCGGAATGTCTCCCAACAGAATCAGTTGATCAATCCCCATTAAGCGCCAGATCTGAAACGAGAGTGGATTGATTTTGGGCGACAGGGCTTCTGTCCCCCGTTTCATCAGTTGAATGGCCGCTTCTGGCTGACCGGCCTGGTAAGAGACACTGCCGGATAGAAACAAGTAGATGCCTAAAAAGCGGGGATCTAGACGAGTAATGATATCGAAGTAGGCCGGACTCAAGCCATAGCCGGTTTGTCTCCGAACATCCATATCCCCGTCGTACTGTAAAAAGTTGAGAAAGACCCAATCGGCCAGCAAATTATTAAAGCCAAAGGTGGGTAGCTTTTGTAAAAACCTGAGCCGGGTTGCTTCCTGCTCCTCCGCCACCTTGGGATTGGTAACCCACATGGATGGGCGGGCCAGTTGGGTCCGCTGCATTTGGATCACACCAACTAGGGCCGCTACCGCGATCGCAACTTTGGCGGCAGTCGGCAGCCATTTCCTACCCCATTCCTTGTGACGCCTGACCATCCCCGGAGTACCGTAAGTTTCTGCTCCATTGTATCTGCCAGACCCCGATTTGCTGGCTGGTGACTAAGCTCGGCTGTCTTAGCATTTCTTCGTTAAACTGAGCATAAATCCTCCAAATTAGCTTTAGCAAAATTTACATTCTCCCCCCTATGCCAATCTGGCTGGATTCGGTTAGATTGTCGGAAAGACTAGCGGATGCGTCCGAGCCGATACCCCCTCAGGGATGGTCTAAGGGCGTTCTGTCTGGCAATTTCGCGCTCGAAGATCCCTGGGACACTGCTCAAACTGTCATCTATGTAATAGATTCTCTCCCTACTGCCCGGTTATTTTGAACGCAGACTCAAAGTAAAGTTCGCTAAATTTCCCGCCGTGACAGTCTTTGACTGTAATCAGCGATTAAGTGTTTGTCGTATCTCAGTAGAGGGCTGTTTAGCTCATTGTCTGCTGCCTTAGCGGTTATAACGTTATCTACTGCCTAATACACCTCAATGAAACTATCCTTGAAGCGCCGTACCTCTCGTCAGTTGGCTTTGTTTGGTGGAGCCGTTATTGCAACTGCTACATTAACCCTGTTTGGTCCTGGTATGACCCGTGTACGGGCCGCATTGCAGGATAGCCCCAAGAATGTGGTTGATGAAGCCTGGCAGATTGTCTACCGCGAATACGTGGACGGCAGCTTCAATAACAATAATTGGCAGGCGATCCGCCAAGAGCTTCTGAGCAAAAACTACACCACTCGGGAACAAGCATACGCCGCTTTGAAAACGGCCCTGGAAAAGCTGAAAGATCCTTACACTCGGTTCATGGATCCTAAGCAATTTGAGGCATTGACTAATCAAACCTCCGGTGAGTTGTCAGGGATTGGGGTTCGTTTAGAAGTGAACGAACAAACCAAGCGTCTAACCGTTGTGGAGCCGATTGAAAATTCACCCGCTTCCAAAGCTGGGATTCGCTCGGGCGATGAAGTTTTAGCAATTGATGGTAAGTCCACCAAAGGAATGACGGTGGAAGATGCTTCCAATCTAATTCGGGGAGAGGCCGGTACTAAAATCACCCTGAAGATTAATCGCAATGCCCAATTGCTCAGCCTGAACCTGGTGCGGGCTCGGATTGAATTGCCAACTGTGCGCTACAGCCTCAAGCAAGAAGGCGCCAGTCGGGTTGGTTATATCCGTCTGAATGAGTTCAGCGCCCACGCAGCAGAACAGATGCGGCGGGCAATTCAGGATCTGACTGCCAAAAATGTAGAAGGTTTCATTCTCGATCTGCGGGGCAACCCAGGCGGCCTGTTGCAGTCCAGCATCGACATTAGTCGCATGTGGATGGAACAGGGGCCAATTGTGAAAACAGTAGACCGCCAGGGTCATAACGAAGATATTGCAGCCAACCAAACTGCGATGACCAAGCTGCCTTTGGTTGTTTTGGTAGATGGCAATTCGGCCAGCTCTAGCGAAATTTTGACCGGTGCGTTGAAAGATAACAAACGGGCGGTCATTGTTGGTAGCCAGACTTTTGGTAAGGCTCTGGTGCAATCGGTGCATTCCCTGTCCGATGGGTCAGGTCTGGCAGTAACGGTTGCCCACTATTACACCCCCAATGGCACTGATATCAGCCACAAGGGGATTGAACCCAATGTTAAGATTGACCTGACCGATAGCCAGCGGCAATATTTGGCGACCAATCCCAAGCTGATTGCTACCATGGACGATCCCCAATACGCTCGTGCCTTGTCGGTTTTGCAACAGGTTGCTAAGAAATCTCCCTTGCCGACGGCTTCAACTCAACAGGCCATCACACCCAATACGACCAAACATCAGGAATAGAGACTTTTAATTAATCTGTGATTCATAGTTGATGGATGGGGGACCAGATCAAGCGGTCCCCTTTTTGCTGGTTATACACCACTGCAATGAATGGGGCTCATACCGATTTGATCTGATGCTGCATAGAATTTACCCCACCGCCTGCGGCACCTCCCCTTGGTAAGGGGAGGTTGGGAGGGGTCAGATAATGCTCATCATTACAGAGAATTAGTATCAGGTGTGACCATTGAGGTCTTGTTGCAACCACTGATCAACGGGTTGCCCATCCTTGCGACGGAGTTCCACTTCTACGACCATGACTTCACCCGAACCGGGCGGTGCTGGGCGTTGATGAAACAGGATCTCGTAGTTGCTTGGGTCTTCCTTCCTTTCCTTGAGCCATTCCTGGACCTTGAGGGGAGCAAAAAGGGACTGGCCCTGCTCATACATGCGGGTAATCTGCATTTGTAACGTGTAGGGGTTGTAGCGAGGCATCGCAAATCTCCTGGTGGCATAGGAGGAACGCATTTTGCGGACTGAATGGGCTACTTGGCAATAAAGTGAGCCCAGACATTGCCATCCGGCCCGCAAACTCGGTCCATGTAGCTATAGGAATATAGCAAATGTCCTCCCTGGGTATTGGTGTAGCCAGTTAAAGCATTGCCCCAGGGATCGTGGACTACATAGCCCTGAGCGTTATAGCCAATCACACAGATAATATGCCCACTGGCGGTGAAGTCGCCAGCCAACACTACCGGCCGCCGATTCATCAGCTCTGTTTTAACATCGGCCCATTTACGGGTGGCGGAAAAACTGGTCTTAAAGCCATAGCTCTGAATCAGACGGGTCAGGACCGAGTGGTCGGTTTGGGAACCGGCTCCATATTTCTGCAGACACCATTGCAACAGTTCATCCTCCAGTTGTCTGCCCGATTTGGAACGAACTCCATAGTAATACATAATCATCGCAATCGAGGTGACGTTGCAGGTAGCCCAGGAATAGCGGGGGTTGTCCCGTTGGGAGAAATAGGGAACGGCCAGTTCAATTTGGGGTGGCAGCACTTTCAGTACTGTGCTGCCCCGCTTCATCTGAACAAAGTTGGGGAAGACGTAACCGGTGTTGCCAAAGCCAGGCAGTTCCTCGGTGAGGGATACCTTAATGTGACCGCTTTCGATCGCATAGCTGGCAACGCCATACACTTGCTGAGCTGGAAAGTTATATTTCTCGTTGGCGGCCAGTTTGGTGGCATCAACGGGGCGTTTTTTGATCAGCGTGCTGCTGATGGCTGTGATCGTCAGCGCATTGGGGGCAAAGGGAATAATCTGATTGCCTTTTTTTAGCTGTGCATGCTGCCAGTACACATAGCCCATGTTGCCAAAACCAGGGATTGGTTTTGCCAGGGTCACCCGATAATGGCCCTGTAAGCAAGCATATCCGGTAATGGCTAGGGTCTGGCCTTGGCGTAGTGTTACCTTTTGATCAGCCACCAGGGTTGTTGAATCAGCCAGACGGGCTTTGATCAGTGTGGTGGTAGTAATGAGCAGTTGACTGCTGAGGGGCGTTGTCGGCACAGATGGGACATCAAAGTTCAGAACTTCCGCGCCTTTTTGGAGCCGCACATGCTCTTGATAGAAATAGCCAAACTTGCCAACTGGGGTAATTTCGTCGGCCAGTTCGACCTGCAGATGGTCATCCACTGAACCGTATCGGGCCACTGCAAAACTTTGTCCAGCCCGGACTAGCACCGTTTGTTGGTTGGTTAAGTAGCTGGAATCTAGGGGGGCCGACTTGAATAGGGTGTCATTGAGAATTTTCAGAGTCCATCCCTGACCAACGCTGAGGGGATTGGTGCTGACGGTAATGTAAACTACCTGATTGCTTACCTCTTGGCCGCTACCATCCAGTCCCTGCAACCTTAGCCAGCGAAGACCAGCGGCTTGTAGCCCCTTGGCCAGGTTGACCTGCCAGGTGCCTTTGGGATCGGTGGTCACTGGCAGAGGATATTTGTCTTCAGCCACTAGCTTCACGGTGGCGATCGCGGATGGGGTGAAGCTGCCAGACAGAATGATTGGTTGATTAACCAGGACTTCTCGTGGGCCGCTGTAGGTCAAGGCGGAGGAACCTTTGGTTTGAACCGGGTTGGCAAATAGGGCCGTATAGCCTGGATCAGATGTAACCGTCATGGTGTTCTCCTGGGGGGATTGACCTCCTGTGTCATAGGAGTGCGCAGAAAGCCAGTGGTTAGGGGATAGTTGACCGGTGAACCCAACCGAATTGGGTCGGTTCGCTGAATCAACACTCCATTTTAGTGAGGGAACTCCAATGGGGATCCGTAAGATATCCCCCTTTACCTCCTAGACGGCCATGAAAAAGGGACGAGTCAATCCCGTCCCTTCTCTGAAAACCTTTCGTTCGTACTTCGTGACTCAGGCTCCGATCGCCCTCAGGATATCGTTCGCGTGGGTTTCCGTATTCACCGTGGTGTAGACCTGGCTGATCTTGCCACTGCTATCAATCACATAGGTAACCCGCTTGGAATATTTGATGCCATTCATATCTCCTTCCACATCGTAGGCTTTGGTCAGAGCACCCTCTGTGTCAGCCAGTAGCGGAAAGGGCAAATTAAATTTGTTGGTAAACGCCTGGTGAGAGGCTTCATCATCCATGCTGACCCCCAGAACAGGAATCCCTTTACTGAGATACTGCTCGTAGTTATCCCGGAAGCTGCAAGCTTCCTTGGTGCAGCCAGGGGTGTCATCTTTAGGATAAAAGTAAAGCACCACCGTCTGACCGGCAAAGTCAGACAGGGAAACAGACTTGCCAGTTGTATCTTTAACGGTAAAGGCGGGAGCGGTGTCACCAACAGATAGGGGCATAGATTTTACTTCCTTCGCAACACAGGGTCTTTACGAATTGTAATATCGATTGGCTCCTCAGGAATCAGGGGCGGCTGTCGAAGGTGGCTGCGCCGCTCGTTGCAGGAGGGTGAGTCGCTGTGGCTGCAAGGCCCGGTCTAGGTCGGGCAGGAACGATACCGGCGAGGGCACTAGCTGGGTGAAAAACTGGGTAATGGGGATGTTGTCCACCACGGTCAGAAAGTCTTCTGGGATTGGGCCATCAATATGGCGGTTCAGCACCCCAAACCCGGCTCGTTGCAGACGATACTGATGCACCGGCGCATTTTGTTTCAACCACTGGTCAAAACGACTGGAGCGGCCCATGCTGGCTACCAGTTGTTGCAGGACTGCTGACGGTGGCAATTGCCGGTTTACGGCTACCCAGGCCTGCTGAAGCAATTGGGGACGGTTGGGTGGATCGAGCCAGGCAGCGATCGCCAGTGGTCCAGCATGATACGGCAACAACCGACCATCTGTCGGTAGCAAAGGGGCCAGCTTGGCTTGTACCGAGTGGCCCATCGCCAGGTCCAGAACGATTTGACTGACCGGATCCCCAGTTTGAGCAAAATCCTGGCCGGCCCCCTGCCAATCATTCAGCCACCAACGCAGCGCCCCTCGGCTCTGGTGCAGATAGGTCTGGAGAGTTGGTGAGTCAGGATGGGCCTGGAGCAGGGTGCTGAGATCCTGTTCCAGGGTTGCGGTGACCTGCTGATAGAGGGGTTGGAGACGCGGTTGTTGCCAGATGGGACTGGTAAAGAAGGTCGGATGTCGTAAGGCTTCCAGAGTCAGAGCAGACACGGCTAGGTTCGGTCGGCCTTGCACCAACAAACTGAGCCCCAGACCGTAGAAAGCACCCCGTTTGGCTGGCACCAACTGGATTGCCCGGATAAAGGCCGAGGTTGCCTGGGCTGGATGTTTCTCCAGACTGAGCCAGGCCAAATTGGAGTAGCCAAATTCCTGTTGGGGGGAGGCATGAATTCCCTGTTTGAACCAGGATATGGCTTTCTGCCGCCAGGTATTGCCCTGGTCGGCTGGCATTGGCAAACTGGCATTGCCCAGGTTCCAGCCCAATTGATAGGGGTAATAGGGTTCCCAGGGAGTCAGGCGGTGGGCCTGGTCTAGCCGCTGCACAAAGGTTGATAAATCTGGTTGACGCAGGGCCGTAAATCCCTGGGCAGACAGTTGCCAGGCTCGATGGACAGGCACCAGCCAGATCACCCCAGCCAGCAGAATTCCCAACCCCAGCAGCGGCAAAAATGGGTTGGGCAACAGGGCTGCTTTGCGTAACAGTTTGGACTTCATTTGGCGCAACCGTTGGGTCAGCAAGACCGGCTGCTGGCTCAATCGAAAGCGAGGTTCCCAGGTCAAGCCAGGGGCCATCTCGATGTCTTCGTCTGCAATTTCCAGCACCGCCTCATCCTTGTCGGCAGGCTCTGGCTGGCTCGGTGACCAGGTGATGTCGCGAAACTCTGCAATCAGGACAGCCAGGAATAGCATCAGTAAGCCACTAATGCTGAAATTGTCCAGTTGGTAGTCGAACAGGCTGAGGATGCCATATCCCAGCAAACTACTCCAGATGGCCCAAAACAGGATGGGTGGTAGAGATGGGGAGACGGGGGTTTGATGCAGCCAACGCCAACTGAGGATGAGCAGGAGCGCGATCGCACCCACCGCCACCAGGCCAACCCACAGCCCCAGTTCAGCCCCCAACTGGGCTGGCGTACTGTGCAGTTGAAACACCCATTCGGCTTCCCGTCCAGCCCAGGTAGGCCGAAAGCGCTGATAGAGCAAGGGCACTCCTCCTGGTCCAACGCCAACCAATGGCGAAGATTGACCCATGGCCCAGCCGGTGGCGACTGTAATCAGCCGAAAGGCCGCTTCCCCCTGAGCCTGACCGCTGAATAAACCGATGACTGTGGTTCTTAGCCGGTTGTTGAGGAGGACCAGAGCTACTAGCAGCCCGAATCCGGTCAGACTGATGCTGATCGCCCAGCGTCGGGGCAACGCACTTTGCCAGAGCAAGAGACCCACAGTGGCGATCGCCACGATGCCAATTGCCAGCCAGCCCCCTCTGGAACTGGTGGTATAGAGATCGATCAGGCCTAACCCAACGCCACCCCACCAAACCCAGCGGCTCCAGCCCGGCTGAATCAGCCCCAAACCCGCCAGTAGAGGTAAGGCCAGCACCAGATAGCCCGCCACATAATTTTGATGTCCCAAGGGAGCCCAATTGCGCAGTTTGATATCGGCAAAATCATAGGCCAAGGTCATGCCACTATTTTGCAAAGCCTGCAGTCGGGCCAGTTCCGGCAGCCAGGTCTGGCTGATCCAGAGCAGCAAACTCAGTCCAATGAAGGCCAGACACAGATAGCCCTGGGCTTTCAGCAAACCCAGTCGCCGCTGGGGCTCTGCTAACCAGCTACTAAGAGCATAGAGGGCTGTCAGGCCGCAGAAAAGCACCCAACTGTACCAGCGGGCTTGCATGGGAAATGGGGCCAGGCCAGCGGAAATAATTACCCCCACAATCAGCAGCCCCACCACCCAGTCCAGGCGATTGCCTAACCATTGCAACTGCCGCTGCCACAGCAGACTCAGCAACCACAGAACTGGACAAATCCACCCCACCTGCCAGATAAACACCCACGGCCATTGCACCATCAGACTGTGGCTGTCAGGCAACAGGGTAAACAGGCTATAAAAAGCTGCAGTTAGCCAGGCCAGCAGATTGCCCTGGGAAGAGCGGGGTTGGGCCTCGGAATGATTGTGGGATACAGCGGTATTCATATTCCCGTCAGCTTGTCTGGGTCAGGACAAAACCAAGGGTCTGGAATTCTTCTCGCCGATCGCCTTCACTCAGGCTTTGCTGTACGCCCTGTTCCAGGAGTGTCTGAATTTGCTCAAACACGGTTGTGATCAATTGGTCCAGGGTTTCCAGATCATATTCGGTACCCTCAGGCTCCTGTTTCAGCCGGAACTGGTTTTCCCCCGTCTGTTGGATCAGCAGGGGCACCACAAACATTACCTCGGATGGATAGAACGACACAGAAACATGGGGCCGCAGTCGCAGGCGAATCCCTAAGCTCCAAAAGCCATTCACCAGAGTGGCTACATCTCGGATGCGATCGCGGTTTCTGCCGGTGCGAGTGAAGCGAACTATTTTAGCTGGCTTCCCAGCAGAAATTGGCTGGGTTAAGGTGATGTACTCTACGTCATCGCTGTACCAGCCGGAATAGTCCAGCATCCGAAAGGTCAGGTCTTCTACGACTTCAAAACAGGCCCCAGCGCTATAGTGAACTGCCTGACCATCAGTGACAAAGAGTTCTTGGAATTCCTGATATTTGGACATTCACAATCAGAAAAGAGGGTTAGTCAGATCATTACCATAGACTACCCACTGACCGCACAAATAGACGCAAGGAGTTTCCAAGTCAATCGCCGGATAGTTCCCGACTAAAACTGGGGAAAGGGAACCATCTGCAGCATCAACAAGCCAAGCACCGCGATCACCGTGGCAAAACCAGTGACCTTGAGCCGATTCTGCCAGGCAGGTTGCGCAGGGATTGCTTCCGGCCTGCGCCCCTTGCCCGCTTTTTCCGGCACCAACCACAACAGCAAACTCGCGATCGCCATCAGACTGCCCAGAATGGCGGCCGTTCCCCCAACCCAGGCAATTCCAACCCACAGCAGGTTATACAGCATGATGCCTAAGAAGCATGGCTAAACACTCCCCCCTTTCGCCTAGGGGATAGCTCCAGCATAGTTGATGAGACTGCCTGTAGATAACCAGATACGGTCAATCGGTAGATGGGAAATAGATCCATGAACATCAGAGTAGCTGTCTGTACCTCACAGTACTCATACAACGGGACTTTCCCTATGGTTCCCAACGACGTAAAACAGCCGTCTCGCCATCAGGATCACCTGCACAACCTTGCGCAATGGCGTCGATCGCCAGACGCCCACTGGTTAAACCACTACCCACAATCAACACCCGCTTTCACGAGAATTGCTGTAAGATGAGCGAATGAAAATCATTCTCATTCTTTTCTATGGCCCTGACTGAATCTTCGTCTCTGACGGAGTCTTCTTCCCTGGTTGCGTCTTCCGTGCTTGCATAGCAGGCTGCTGGGTCTGAAACTCAGTCTGCTCATCAGGCTGAGACGACTGTGCCATCACTGGTTCGTCGTCCCCGGTTCATCTACTCATTCGCTCATCCATTTACCTGTTCACCGTTCTAATCCGTTGTGAGGATATTTTCAGATGATTGATTCACCAACAAGACTACAACCATCCACTCATCTCGTCCGGCGGCTGTCTGTTGCGGTGGTGTCGGCGATCGCGCTGAGCTTAGGAAGTTGTGCAACCAACACCCCGACCACCAGTTCAGGATCACCGCAAGCTCAGTCTTCACCCTCTGCTAAGCGGTTAGTGGTGGTAACAACCTTCATTCCGATGACGAATTTCACAAAGGCCGTGGCGGGCGATCGGGCGGAAGTGACCCAGTTGTTACCAACTAATGTAGGACCGCATGACTATCAGGCGAAACCGGAGGATGCCCAGAAGCTGGCAAAAGCCAATGTGCTGGTCAAAAATGGATTAGGCATGGAGGAGTTTTTGGAAGATCTGGTGAAAAATGCCGGGAATCCAAATCTCAAGCAGATTGATTCCAGCAAAGGGATTTCAACCATCTCGAACGAAGCGATCGAGGAGCCTGCTCATGATCATGATCATGAGCAGGTCAAAGGCGAAGAAGCTGAAGCTGAGCACGATCACGGAGAGTTCAATCCCCATGTTTATTTAGATCCCAAGCGAGCGGTTCAGCAGGTTGAGAACATTCGAGATGGGCTGATCGCGGCAGATCCAGCCGGTAAAGAAACCTATACCGCCAATGCCGCCGCCTACATCGAGCAACTGAAGCAGTTAGATACTGAGTTCACTCAGAAACTCAAGCCCTTTGCCGGTAAAACGTTTGTGACCTATCACGACTTTGCCCCCTACTTCGCCCAAAGCTACAACTTAAAAGCCGAGTTTCTGGTAGGTATTCCTGAAGAAAACCCATCCCCTGAAGATGTGAAACGGGTGATCAATGCGGCGAAAAACTCAAACCTGAAAACCCTGCTCACTGAACCGCAAGCAGCGGAAAGCCAGTTCTCTGCCTTGGCGAAAGACTTAAATATCCAAATCAGTACCTTTGACCCATTAGAGACGAGTGGTTCTGAGAGCTTACAGCCTGATTATTACCTGAAGACAATGCGCCAGAATGTCAAAAATCTGGAAACTGCTTTTTCTGGGAAGTTAGCACAGTTGTTCGTCCCGACAAAATCTCAGAGCCGTTCCTTAGCCACTATCCCTCAACCCGTCTAGCTGAGATTCTAAGAGGTGTGGATGTGAAAGAGGTTGTGCTCACGGTTGAAGGACTGACGGTCTATCGGGAAACCTATGCAGCGGTGCAGGATATCTCATTTGCGCTAGAGGCAGGCACGGATACGGCGATCGTCGGGCCTAATGGGGGCGGTAAAACAACATTGGTGCAGGCCATTTTAGGCATTTTGCCCAGACAATCCGGTGAAATCTCCATCTTGGGTCAACCCCTGAGTCGTAAAGGATTTTTGCCGCCGCGCATCCGTCAGCAAATTGCTTACCTCCCCCAGAACTTTCTGATCGATCGCCGCATTCCCATGACAGTGGAAGAACTGGTGAGCTTAGGTTGGGACAAATTGGGGTTCCAGTTGCCCTGGGCAAATCACAAAAAACGGGCTTATGCTGTGCGCCAGGCGTTGGCACGGGTTGATGCAACTCATCTCAGGCATCAAGGGATTAGCGAGCTTTCTGGCGGTGAAACCAAGCGGGTGTTGCTGGCGTATTGTCTGGTTTACCCGCGTCGCTTGTTAATTCTTGATGAGGCTCCAGCGGGCTTAGATGTGCGGGGTGAGTCAGAATTTTATCAATTGCTGTATGAACTCAAGCAAGAGCAAGGTTGGGCAATTTTGCAGATTTCCCACGACCTGGATATGGTGCGGCAGCATTGCGATCGCGTTCTCTGCTTAAACCGCACCCTACTCTGTCAGGGAACACCAGACGTGGCGCTTTCTCCTGATAATCTGTCTGCTACTTATGGATCGGAATTTGTGCGCTATCGCCATCGACATTAACCCTACTCCCCATGCCTGACTTCAACCGCATCATTGAGCTTTTCCAGCTTCCGTTCATGCAACGGGCACTGTTGGGTGGCATTTTGACTGGGTTAATGGGTGGCATGCTGGGCAGTTTCACCATTCTGCGCCAGTTGTCTTTTTTCAGTGATGCTCTGGGACACTCGGCTCTATTGGGCATCAGCATTGGCTTACTGATTGGAATGAATCCATCGGTTGTCTTGTTACCCTTTGCCGTCTGCTTTGCCCTGGGAGTCACGTATCTATTAGAGCGAACTCGCCTGTGGACCGATGCATTGCTCAATATTATTTATTCTTCATCCTTAGCGATCGCGATTATTGTGCTGAGCTTTGTCGGGCAGTACAAAGGTGGACTGAATAACCTGCTATTTGGCGATATTCTAGCAGTGGGAGAGCTAGATTTAGTCTTCAGTGGTTTCTTATTAACTGCCTGTGTTGGATTCATTGGATTGACTTTGCGAACGCAAATGCTAGTGACCTTGAATGAACCCTTGGCAATTGCGCGGGGTATTTCAGTCTCTACTCATCGCACCGCTTTTATTGTGCTGTTGTCACTGGTAGTAGGAGTGTCGATTAAGGCGATCGGGGTGTTGCTCGTCAGTGCATTTGTGGTGATTCCGGCCTGCGCTGCCCGGTTATTGAGCCGCACATTCACTAACTATGTGGTGCTATCTGCAGGGTTAGGAGCCTTGAGTGCGGTGGTTGGCATGGTCGTTTCCGCCGCATTTAATTTGCCATCGGGTCCCAGTATTGTGGCAACCCAGTTGGCAATTTTTTTGACGGCAATGGGGCTACCTCACCTCTTGCGAAGCTGAAATACTCTGCCTGTCAACCATTGAGCAACCGTTTTGGATAAAAGTTTGACAACCTGTCATTTGACAATTTTATTTTCTACGGATGTTAAGCCTGAATTATGCTCAACATCAGGCAACGTCAATGAGCTAGAACGCTATCTCCACTCAGTCAAAGAGCGTGCTAGGATTTTGCGCTCTGAATATGGAAAGGTTCCGCTACGGTCTAGGCATTCAGGAAAGCGTCATCCTGCTGGCCATCAGTTGTCGGAGATAGGCCCACCCAGTTAGGATCAAAAGGCAATCATGGTGTATCGTTTGTTTTCCTTGCTCTTGCCGTGTGGAGTTTCCTCTCAGTCCTCAGTTTGGTTCAGGTTTGGCTGGTGAGTCTGGCAGCAGCCCCGGCCATTGTAGCGCCAACGCAGCCGCTCACAGTACCCGAAACAGATACTCCAGAAAAAATCGCCCCTTCTGCGTCCCCCCAACTATCC
Organism: uncultured bacterium; assembly: GCA_964494755.1. Taxonomy (GTDB): domain Bacteria; phylum Cyanobacteriota; class Cyanobacteriia; order Leptolyngbyales; family Leptolyngbyaceae; genus CAZBTL01. The sequence goes on from CAZBTL010000004.1 coordinate 32,491, forward strand.
AATTTGAGTTTGAGTCCCCAGTTGGATCAGCAATTGCAACGCTACCGGCAATTTCTGGCCCAAGGAGGACCGCCGGATATTTTGATTGTGGGCAGTTCCCGCGCCTTGCAAGGCATTGATCCGATCGCACTACAGCAGGCGCTGGTTCATCAAGGATTACCCCATCTGCGGGTGTTTAATCTGGGCCTGAATGGGGCCACGGCCCAGGTTGTCGATCTCATCCTGCGACAGTTGCTGTTACCCGATCAGTTACCTCGGATGATCATTTGGGGAGATGGTTCACGAGCTTTTAACAGTGGTCGAACCGATCAGACCTATCGGAAACTGGTGGCCTCCCCAGGCTATCAACGGTTGGTGGCTAGGCAACCGTTGCCTACGGCTCTGTCAAGTTCTCTAGGAAGTCGGGGACTTTGCCTGGAAGTTCCTCGCAATCCGGTGGCGCAAAAAACGCTGCCTGCTAAGCGATCGCACCCCTCTCCCTTACCCCCATCGACGCTGATACCTGAGCTGTTGAATTTCCGGCGGTTGTGTGTGCCCCAGATGCGATCGCTATTAGTTCCTGAAGCGGCGGCGGCACCAGAGGCAAAAGCTGGTGATCGCAAGGTATCGCTGGGGTTTAATCCAGTTGCAAGCCGCTTTGACCCAAACACATACTATGACCGCTTTCCCAGGGTTGCAGGTAAATACGATGGAGATTACCGCAATTTCCAACTGGAGGGCGAACAACGCAGGGCACTTCATAGAATCTTCAAATTTACCCAAACCCATCAAATTCCGGTGGTTTTTGTCAACCTGCCGTTAAGTCAGCCCTATGTTGACCCCTGGCGAACCAAATACGAACAGCAGTTCCGGACACATGTGCAAAGTCTTGTTACATCAGGGGATTGGCTGGTTTTTGACCTGAGTCAGCATTGGCCAACTCGCTACGACTACTTCAGCGATCCCAGTCACCTCAATCTCCATGGTGCCAGGGTTGTTGCGGTTGAAGTGGCAAGGAACCTGGCCATCCTTCTGGAACCACGGAAATGAAGGGAGTGTGCTGTCTGATCTGATACCAACAGGTCCACAGTTCCGCGAGGGAAGGTTACGGATCAGCCTATCAGAACTTTAAGCAGCTTTCCGGGAATTCAAAGATTCAGCGAATATCCAGCAAACAACATAGGCATCTCCAATGGATACCCGTATCTTTAGTGGTGAAGGTCCATCTGAAGACCAATCCCCAAGGCCAGCATGATTCTTGTGAAACCAGACTTGAACGCAGCTACCAGTTCGCACCTGCCTTTAGCCCTATATGCCAGTCTTGTAGGGCAGTCGGAGTCTTCTAGCTCTACCACTCCGGCAGCGGATAAAATTTCGGCTCTGGGTCCAGCCCATCCGTCGGTAACTAGCCCTACCAAGCGGTTCATCGACATCCTGGGTGCACTGGTTGGACTCATCATCACCACGATTGTGGCCATTCCAGTTGCGATCGCCATCCAATTGGATAATCCCGGTCCCATTTTCTACAGTCAAATTCGCTGTGGCTACCGGGGCAAAACCTTCCGCATCTGGAAGTTCCGCTCCATGGTGACGGATGCAGATGTGCTGAAACATCTGGTCCATAACGAAGCCAAGGGCGGTATCTTCAAGAACCGCAATGACCCGCGGGTGACGAGGGTGGGTCGGTTTCTCCGCCGCACCAGCCTGGATGAGTTACCCCAATTCTGGAATGTGTTGCGCGGCGATATGAGTCTAGTTGGCACCCGTCCTCCCACCGTTCAAGAGGTGATGACCTATAAACGCCACCACTGGCAACGGTTGAATGTCAAGCCAGGAATCACCGGGGAGTGGCAGGCAAATGGGCGGTCCAACGTGACTGATTTTGAAGAGGTGGTCAAAATGGATCTGACCTATCAGCAAAACTGGTCCCTGCTATATGACCTGCAACTGATCCTGAAAACCTTACTGATTGTGGTGAAGAAACAGGGAGCCTGTTAGTCAGCGAAAGCCACATCAGCAGATTACCCACCATAAGGGACAGTCCATCTGGGCTGTCTCTTGTTTTTTCAACCCCATATCAACTCGTCGCTGGCGGCAATGAGTAAGGTTTATTGCCCAAATTCTGTGGCTACGGCGAGATCTGGGGTTGAACTGGGTGGGATCTGGCATGGTGCTGGACATGACCCAGGAAATTGCCCGGCTCAAAGCCCGGTTACGCTACTACGAAGCATCAACCGACTAGGCTGCCGGTTTCACAGCAGCACCTCCAACTGGTAAAACCAAGCGACTAGTCGCCCAACCCCAGTCTCATCGACTTGGGCAGTCAGGCATTCAACCGCTACAATGCAGGCGGGTTAACAAATAACACACCAATTTGCCCACTCGGTTGTGTGTCACAATGGAATCGCCGATTCAGATGCAGTCGGACTGATCGCCACAGTTCACCCTAGTTGGGTATGTCAGACACACTCCTGCACGGACGCTACAGATTGATTCAGGTGTTGGGGAGCGGCGGTTTTGGGCAAACCTTTCTGGCAGAGGATATCCAGCAGGCCGGTCAGCCTACCTGCGTGGTGAAACAGTTCAAACCGGCGGTTCAGGATGCCAATTTTCTGGCGATCGCCCGTCGGTTATTCTTCAGCGAAGCCGCAACCCTGAAAAAACTGGGCAGCCACGATCGCATTCCGGCCCTGTTGGATGACTTTGAAGAAGGCGAGGAATTCTATTTGGTGCAGGAATATGTACCGGGGCGATCTCTGGGTCAGGAACTGACCGTGGTGCAACGGTTCGATGAGTTACGGGTAATCGGGTTACTCCAGGACGTGCTGGAAATCCTCGACTTTGTGCATCGCAACCAAGTGATCCACCGAGATATCAAACCCGGTAATCTGATCATCCGCCAGTCTGATGGGCACTATGTCCTGATTGATTTTGGCGCGGTTAAGGAAATTCAGACCCAGATCACCACTCTGCCCGACCAGACCAACCTGACAGTGGGAATTGGCACCCAGGGCTATAGTCCGGGTGAGCAGTTGGCCGGAAAACCACGCTTCAATAGCGACCTGTATGCCCTGGGGGTTACCGCCATTCAAGCTCTGACCGGTCTGCAACCGTCCCAATTGCCAACCCATGCGGACACCGGCAATCTGATCTGGCAGGACCAAGCGACAGTCAGCCCCCAATTGGCTGCGGTGTTAGACAGAATGGTGGCCAATCACTTTAGCCAGCGGTTCCAGAGTGCCGGAGAGGCGCTGCAGGCGTTAGAGCGGTTAGCCGAAACCCCCACAACCCTCAACCTGCTACCAACCCGGTTAGATGAAGAGGCGATTGCGGCGGTTCCAGAGCCAGGGGACAGTTCCCCCAAGCGGTGGCGTCCGGGCTGGCTGCAGGGTTGCCTATCCGTAGGATTGGCCAGTTTAGCTGCCACCAGTGTGGTGGTGGGCATGCGGTATGGTGGTTGGCTACAACCCACCGAGGAGATCGCCTACGATCGCATGGTGCAGGCCATTCCCGATGGCGGCCCCGATCCGCGGCTGTTGATTGTCGGCATCACCGAGACGGATATTCAGGAACAACAGCGGTTTCCCCTGGCCGATGCCACCATCGCCCAAGCTTTGAATACCCTGCAAACCTATCAACCACGGGCAATCGGACTGGACTTGCTGCGCGACATCCCCCAACCACCGGGGCGATCGGATCTGCTACAAGCCCTCCAGGCTCCTAATGTGGTTGTCATCAGAAATCTGGGAACGGCAGAAGTGCCAGCCACCCAACCGCCGCCCGGTGTGCGTCCGGAACAGGTGAGCTTTAATGACGTGGTACTGGACGAGGATGGGGTGGTGCGGCGCAACTTAATGTTTGCCGATCTCGATGCCGTCACGTTTACCTCCTTTGCCCTGCGGTTAGCCCTGATCTATCTGGCCAAAGTAGGGATTAAACCCCAGGCCGATGCCCAACCGGGTAATCTGATGCGCTTGGGGAAAACGGTTTTTCTTCCCTTAGGGAAAACAGCCGGTGGCTATAGCACCGTGGATGACAGGGGTTATCAGGTCTTACTACGGTATCGCAGTCATAGTCCAGCCCAGCAGGTGAGCCTATCCACTGTACTCAAGCGACAACTACCACCCGACTGGGTCCGCGATAAGGTGGTTCTGATAGGCACCACCGCTCCCAGTGCCAAGGATGTGTTTTTTATCCCCTATAGCAGTGGAGCCGGAGAAACAGCCCGAGTTCCCGGAGTGCTGATCCATGCTCAGATGGTCAGTCAGTTCCTGGATGCAGCGCTGGAGGGGAATGCCTTGATTGAGTACTGGCCAGAATGGGCCGAAGCCCTGTGGATTCTGGCATGGGCCACCCTGGCAGGCAGTTTGTCCTGGTTGGTCCGCCATCCCTGGCTGTTGGGCTTGAGTCAGGCTGGATTACTGGCGGTATTAGCCGGTTGTAGTTTCTTCCTGCTCACCCACTTGGTCTGGGCGCCGGTGGTTGCGCCCCTGCTTGCGATCGCCCTGACAGGCTGCATGGTGGCTCTTTACCGTAGTCGGTTGACCTGAAACGGGGTGGCGGCTCCAGCAACCTTGCTTTTTATCAGCGAACCAAACGAGACCGACCATCCAGTGCTATGATTTCGGGGCAATTAAGTTGTATCGGTTTCAGTGGGGATCAGCCACTGAACGAATGGTGGCAATGGGCAGGATTGAATCGCCCAATCATTCGGGGGAAAGTTTGGTGAGCGGATGAACACACATCCCCAAGGCCAACGCTGTCCCGCAACTGTGTACGGGAATTGCTTCCCGAAAGCCAGGATGCCCGCCGATACAGCAGTTTTCGTCACGTGCGAGGTACACAGTGATCATACAAACAAGAACATTCCGTCAGCGGTTGGCCCAGTTTGGTTTGATGGCCAGCCTCGTCAATTTGGTGCTACTGACCCTGGCCCAGCAAGCCATGGCCCATCACATGATGGACGGGCGGCTGCCTGCAACCTTTATGGAAGGTCTACTGTCTGGATTGGGCCATCCGGTCATCGGGCTGGATCACCTGGCCTTTGTAGTTGCCATTGGCGTCCTGTCGGCTGGGTTTGCCAGGGGCGCGCTGCTGCCTCTGCCTTTTGTGCTGGCGGCCCTGCTGGGCACCTGGATGCATTGCCAGAAGCTGAATTTACCCTTGGCAGAGCCCATGGTGGCGATGAGTGTGTTGGGGTTGGGCACCCTGCTGCTGTTAAACCGTCGAATCAACTTTGCCTGGCTTGCTGCGATTGCTGGAGTCGCCGGTCTGTTTCATGGCTATGCCTATGGCGAATCGATTGTGGGTGCGGAACCATCGCCATTGTTTGCCTATCTTCTGGGATTTAGCCTCATTCAACTGGCGATCGCCCTGGGGGCAATGGCCCTGACCCGCTGGCTGGCGACCCAACCACTGGGCTGGTGGGCCACCTGGGAGCGCTGGTTAGGGTTTGTCATCACCGCGATCGGGGCGGTGTTTCTGGTCAACCAGTAGGGCTAATAGAAGAAGTAGGGCTAATCGGTGACAGGGCTTCGGCAGCAGTGGCAACCTCCACCCGGTAAGGCTTCTTACCTTTGAGTAAAAAAGTTCTCATTGCTCCGACGCCTTTGACCTCAATCAAGCCCCGCTCTTCCAGATCCCATTCCGCCTTCAGCGCTTCATAGGTGGCAGCAGTAACCTGGATTTCACCGGGCAGTCCCAGGGTTTGCATGCGGCTGGCCAGGTTCACCGTCTCCCCCCACAGATCAAAACTAAAGCGGCTAGTGCCGATGACCCCAGCGACGACTGGCCCGGTACTGATGCCAATCCGCAACTGGAACGGCTGGCCATCGTCCGACAAAAACTGGGTAATGGTTTCCTGCATCGCGATCGCCATTTCTGCGATCGCCTGGGGATGGTTGGGTCGCCGCGCTGGTACACCCGCTGCCGCCATATAGCCATCACCAATGGTTTTAATTTTCTCCACCCCATAGCGCTGGGCCAATTGGTCAAAGGCGGAAAAAATTCGATTCAGCAAACTCACCAGTTCTTTTGCGGAGATCCGGCCGGATAGGGCCGTGAAATTAACCACGTCAGCAAACAAAACCGTCACATTATCATAGTTCTCAGCAATAGTTCCCCGCTGCCGCTTGAGGCGTTCCGCAATCATCTGAGGAAAAATGTTGAGTAACAGGCGTTCCGCATCCTGACGTTGATGACGGAGTTCGGCTTCCGTCTGTTTTCGTTCCGTAATGTCCTCAACCGTCCCTTCAAAAAACATCAGGTTGCCATCCTGATCTCGAACGGTCCACACGCTCTCGGAAATCCAGATCATCTGTCCGTCCTTCTGATAGACCTGGGATTCGAAGTCCGTGACTTCATTCATGTGTCGCACGTAGGCGCTCAGTTCCTGCCAGCGCCCAGCGCGGACATATAACTGTTGACCAATGTGGTTAATGCTACGAATCAACTCCTCCGGACTGTCATATCCATAGATCTGGGCCAGAGCCGGATTAGCACTGAGAAAGCGCCCATCAGGACTGATTTGAAAGATCCCTAAAATGCTGTTTTCATAAATGCTGCGATAGCGATCGTCCGCTTGTTGACGGGCAACAATTTCCTGCTGCAGTTGTTGGTTTTGCAGCCGCAGTTGTTGTTGCAACCGTTGCAGCGTCAAATGGGTCTTTACCCTGGCCAGCACTTCAGCAGTTCGGGCTGGCTTGGTGATATAGTCCACTCCCCCCACTTCAAAGGCCCGGATCTTAGCCTCTTCCTCATCCAGGGCGCTCAGGAAAATAATGGGAATATTGCTGGTTTCCGGGTCAGCCTTCAACTCCTGACAAACCTGATAGCCATCCAACCCTGGCATACAGATGTCCAATAAAATTAGATCCGGGCTATAGGGACGAAGCATCGCCAGCGCAACTTCTCCGCTGATAGCGGTCTGCACCACATATCCCCGCCGGGTCAAGACCCTGGATAAAAACTCCAGGTTCTCGGGTATATCATCCACAATCAGGACACGACCCGAAACCTCATCAGTTGACAGCGGAACTGCCGTAACGTTGCTTGCCGGGGTAAGTGGCAAAAATCTACCTTCTGCTGGAACCATATATCCATTTCACATACAGATGGGTTGGCTATCCGGATAGCAAATTGGGTAGATGCTAAGCAGCAATTGCAGCCCAAGCGCCTTTTGCTGCCATAACGATATCATCAGAAGATGCTGAAGCCAGAAACAATGGTCAAGAAAAAATTGGGGGCGCGATACGAAAGCGAACTCGATGAACAGTGACCTAAGATCAAAGGCTGAGAACAGAAACCGGATGGGGAAGTAAAAGCATGTTCCTATTCAGGATAAAGCTTAAGTTTGACCAACTGTTATTGAATAATTGGCCCAAGAGTGAAATTTAATATCCCCTGTTTGTAGCCACAGTCAGCTTCACAGATTCTTTGTATGACCGCCTGGGGCTAAAGTCACCCACCTTATACCGATTTAATCTGATGCTGCATAGAATTTACCCCACCGCCTACGGCACCTCCCCTTGGCAAGGGGAGGTTGGGAGGGGTCAGATAAGGCTCATCATTAAAGAGAATTGGTATTAGCAGCGACAGCAAATCTGGTAACCCACCGCCGATGCCATTAACGAGCTGCCATTAACGAGCTGCGTCGGGCATATTGACGCATTGCCAACAACAGACAAATCAAGAAAATAAGCCCCAAAACTCCCGATAAGGGATTGCCACTCAGACCAGTCACCCATTCGGGAACCCGATGCGTGTATTGGGTTAGGCGACCTACCTTAATGATGTAGTAGCCCCATACCAGCCCCCCGTGTAAACCAATGGGCAAACTTAAACAACCATTGAGCATCTTACCCGGTCCAGACCAGGGACTGCGTTGCCAGCGTTTACGGCGGGTTTGTTTGGCCCAGATCAGGGTCAGCCCCAGGAGTAACAAACCTGGAAACTGGGGAAAGGTGCGAACGACTTCAGACAATGGCTTGATAAAGTGGAGCAGGGCAAACAATGTGGCATTTAACCAGCGAGCAAACTTGAACTGATAGTCCCGCTGTAATTCATCCAACAACCAACCGCGAAAAACCAGTTCCTCCGCAAAGCCAACACCTAGAGCAATCAGTAAGCCCTCAGCCGCGATCCGGAGAAGTTGGGGGGGGGCAGGTTGCCAGGTTAACCACCCCAGGGCTGCTTCGACGACGAATAGCAGCAGCAGGCTAGTCACGCCAATGGCCAGCCCGATCGCTAATTCCCATCCACTTTGCCGGGAAAACTCCAGACCATATCGCTGGAACAAATCTGGCTGATGGTAAACCCGTTGTCCCCACAACCGGATCAATAGCAAGAACTCCAGATAAAGAATCAGCATTGTTACGATGCTGACCAGATTGGAGTCTTTAATGATCAGATAGGCTGGAATCGCAAACGGAGCCCACAGGAGCAACAAGATCAAGATAAAGCTCAGGATCCTGGCTGGAGCTGGAAACCGGGACAGTTGGGACAGATCAACCTTCACAAAACCTAATACTCAGAAATGCCCCTGCTTCATGGTTACTCGTCTGGCTCAATCGTACTGCCAAGACCCTGGCTTCTGAGCGACTCACAGTAAAATTCAGCGTGCTCCTGGGCGCAGGTAATGACCAGGGCCACCCCGTTGGTATGAGCCTCCATCATGATATCGACGGCTTGAGGCTGGGTCAGGCTCGGCACCGTTTTCAGCAATACCTGAACCACGTACTCCATTGAGTTGTAGTCATCGTTATGCAACAGAACCCGATAGCGGGGTGCAAGTTTTCGAACAGTTGAACGCTTTTCAAGTGTTTCGACTGACACTATACAATCCCTCTTTGTCAATCAGGTTGGCCGAAGTGACATTGAGTCACAAATTTAATGTTACACAGCTTAATCTCTTTATACCACCCTTACCGGGTCTTAATCGGATGACTCCTTTCCCGACCGTAGGTTTTATGGTGGTTGGCTCCCATCCTAAAGTGGCAGCGCTAGTAGTGGTATGCCAAGACTATAGCGATCCGATCAGGATTGTGAAAGGTTTCCGCAGGAAATCCTTCTCACAAAGCCCTTTCACCATCCAGGCATTCACAAATTAAATAGGATTGCTATAAAGACGGTGAATGACAGGGAGTAACTGACCGGCCGCCATCACTGGCGGGGGCAGGAAAGGGGATCGGTTCATTCTCCTGGCAGGAGCCCCGACCTGCCATTGCTCTTCCCGGAAGCCAAGCCAGCCTTCTAGAATTGGAACGTATGGCAGCGATCGATGTAACGTGGCAGGTTTTACCGACATGCAACCCTGGCATTGTAAGGACTCCTATCCCAATTTTCAGCCGTATCAGATAGTCTGTCTGGAACATGCAGGAACCTGCCTGTTTGCAGAAGTGGTGCAGCTAGTTGAAACACGCCAGGTTTGCTGGGTGCGGCCCCTGGTTTTAGTGCTGGATGCAGTTCCAACCGGGACAGGGGATTCTGATTCTGGGCAAGACGATCGGGTCTATCTCGATTTAAGACAGGGATCGGATTTGTTGTTGCCCTCTCGGCTATTTCGACCCGCCCTCGACACGGAAGTGCTGCCCCTGCTGACTCACCTCTACGAGGGAGAGCATCTCACTGCAACACCGCCACCCTCGATCTGGCAGGAGCAATTACACCAATTTGTTGGTCAAGTCTGGCAAGCCTATCCAGAGTTATTCCAGGAAAGATAAAGCAATGATCCAGTTTGAGCCGCGATCGCACACCGATCCTCTGTCTCCGGCCAACCAACCCACAGAGACAGACAATTAATGGTTGGGGACGAGCTGAATCCGCCCAGCATCCATTTCTTCCATTAAAAGCTCTAGTGCCTCGTAGTCGATATCCGAGATGTGGCCCAAACGGGTCAACTCATAATTGATTTCGTTCTCGATATCGGGAGTGAGCTTTTTAATGTAGAGGGCTTTTTCGACTAATCGCCGAATAATGAGTGAGCTGTTCATTGCATTCGCAGGAACTCTGCATAAATTCTCTAGTAACTAAAAGGAGCTGTGAGTGATCGAGATTAAGAACCCCAGTGATCTAAATCACGATTTCTTGGCTCATATCTTACAGAGTTTGCTAACAGGTCGAGGTAGCGCTAAAAAAACTTTGCATTACTTTTAATCAAGCAATAATCTACTTACAAAACAACAAATTTTTGCATCCGTAATCCTTTAGAAAAACAAGTACTAATTATTACTTGAGCAAGAATCATCGACTCCTATAAAGTAGGGTAGAATGAACTGTCGGCACCTTGATTACAGGGTTAGAGAGCCATTGGGCCACCCCCCATCACTGGTCTCAAATTCCACGTCCAAGATTTTACGGATCCGGCTGTGGAAAAATAGCACTAATAATTAGCAAATCACCTTGACAATGGGCTGTCTGCTCCAAGCAGAAAAGATAAAAGGGCGCTCAAGCAGGAGAAATTAGCCAAACAAAACGTTACTCTAACTTGGCTGTGCATTCAAGCAATAGGCGCTGATTTTCCAGGGAGTAGGGTTGGATTTCCAGCGCCTGACGAAAGGCACGAATGGCTAAAGGGTATTCCCCTAAAGCGGCGTGACAGAGTCCCAAACCGTGGAAAGCACCAAAATGGATGGGATTCAGCGTCGTCACTTGCTGGCAGTCGGCGATCGCCTTGCGATATTGCCGTTTGAGAAAGTACAACACAGCTCGACGGTTCCAGGCTTCAGCAAAATCCGGTTGCTCCTGAACCAGTTGGGTCAGAACCGTTTCTGCCTGCACAAAATCCCCCCTTTCCAGCAGGTGTTGGGCTCGACGGAGCATCTCTAGCCCTGCTTCGCCTTTTTGTTCAAACCAGATGCGCCAGAGGGCTTGAGTCGCGCGATCGCGAACTTCCGCAGTGGGACTTTTCAGGTCTTCTAGCAGCGTATTAATCGAAACGTCGCCCATCATATGGTTTGACTGTCCAGGGAACGAAGGAAAAAGGGAAAGATTTGATTATTTTCCCCATCATCAGCTCCCAGGAAAAGCTTTCCAGGAACTCTCTGTAATCAATTTACAGCATTTCCTTCTGGGATAAGTCATCAGAACGCCTTTCCCTATGACTGGTCAGAGAAATCCAGCTTGCTTGACAGACCACTAGTCCCTGGCGCGGGCAATCAGGGTTCGGTGGCGAGGACTGTTGCAGGTCAGCGTCGGCGGCTCAAACCCAGCAGCCTGAATGGCGGCGTCAAAGTCCAGGGCAAAGTATTGGTCCAGATAGGGCTCCGTGCTCTTGAGCAGGGTCAAAATGTAGGGCGGCATTTCGGCATAGACCTCCGAGCGGGGATTCATATCCATAATGGCCAGGTGTCCCCCTGGACGGAGGAGGCGACGGGCTTCTTGCAAAATGGCGATCGCGGCCTGCTGGGGTAACTCATGAAATAACAGACAGGCAGATACCAAATCATAGGCATGGGCGGGCAGGCCGGTCGC
>CAZBTL010000005.1:0-36637 GCA_964494755.1 uncultured bacterium
AGTCCGATTCAGAATCGAATTTTTGCTGCATCACTGCCCTGGCGGTTTGATAATCCTCCCTAATCAGGTAAGAGAAGTGATAGTAAATGGCCAGGTAGAAATCACAACCAAACGTCTGATAGCGATCAGCCACCGCTAAAAATCCATAGCGGGCTGCCCGTTGGTCTTTGAACCAGGATTCATGGAACGAGGCACGGATAATAAAACCTGGGCGACTTACTCAACCGTGACGCTTTTAGCCAGGTTGCGGGGTTGGTCCACATCCAGGCCGCGCAGGGCGGCGATGTGATAAGCCAACAACTGCATGGGAATCACCGTCACCATGGGAGATAGGAGCTCGTCCACATGGGGCACAGGGATCAGTGTGTCAAAGGTGTCCTCCGCTTCCTGTTCATCCATTGGCGTCACCCCAATTAAGCGGGCGTCCCGGGCGCGGGCTTCCTGGGCATTGGACAGAACCTTCTCAAAGACGGTTCCCGGTACGGCGATCGTCACCACGGGCACCTTGGAGTCCAGCAGGGCGATTGGGCCATGTTTCATTTCCCCTGCTGGATAGCCTTCGGCGTGAATGTAGCTGATTTCTTTGAGTTTCAGAGCGCCTTCCAGGGCGATTGGGAAATTGATGCCCCGGCCCAGGAAAATAAAATCCTGGGTATCGACAAACTCATGGGCCAGTTCTTCGATATACCGTTCCTGACTTTCCAGAATCAGTTCAATTTCAGCCGGCAGTTGCCGCAGGTCGTCCAGGATCTTCTCAAACTGTTGATCGGACAGGGTCTTACGGTAGTAAGCCAGATCCAGCGCCAGGAAATAAAAGGCCATCAGCTGGGCCACAAAGGTCTTAGTGGCGGCCACCCCAATTTCAATGCCCGCTTGCGTATCAATAATGTGGGGTACAAGATGGCCCAGCGAGCTTTCGGGGCGGTTAGTGATGCCCAACAAGCGTGCCTGATACGCCGGTTCTCGATCGGCTCGTCGCCGCAGTTCCATTTCCAGAGCGGCCAGGGTGTCCGCGGTTTCCCCTGATTGAGTGACCCCAATGGTCAGGGTATTGGCGGTCAGGGGAGAGGGGGCGTAGCGGAACTCGGATGCATATTGCACCTGGGTGGGAATGCCGGTCAGTTGTTCTAATAAATACTTGCCCACCAGTCCGGCATGCCAGCTAGTGCCGCAGGCCACAATCTGGATTTGTTGCAAGTCGGCATAGAGATCGACCGGCAGGTTCAGTCGGATCGGAGACTGGGCCAGGGCCGGCGTCCAATCGGGCACCAAATAAGCCTCCAGGCAGGTCCGCACCACGCCGGGTTGTTCGTAGATTTCCTTCAGCATGAAGTGCTTGAAGCCCTGCTTTTCCACCATCACCGGATTCCAGTTGAGGGTGCGGGGGGCTTTTTTCAGCCGGTGGCCGTCAAAGTTGTAGACTTCCACTCCGAGGGGGGTGAGTCTGGCCACTTCGCCATTTTCCAGCGGCAGGACTGCCCGTGTATAGGGAACCAGGGCGGGCGTATCGGAGGCACAGTAAAATTCGCCCTGACCAAACCCCAGCACCAGTGGGGCCTGTTGGCGGGCCACAATCAGTTCGTCGGGGAAGTCCGCTGAAATCACCGCGATCGCAAAGGCGCCTTGCAATTGGTTAACGGCCAGTAGCACTGCATCCAGCAGTTGCGAAGAAGAATCAGCCCGCACCGGAGTTGCGGATTGCTGGATCGATTGCAGACATTCAGCAATCAGGTGGGGAATGACCTCTGTGTCAGTGTCTGAGCGGAACTCATGGCCCTTACTCTTCAGGTCTTCCCGTAACTTCTGGTAATTTTCGATGATGCCGTTTTGCACCACTGCAATGCGGCGGTTGGTGTCCATGTGGGGATGGGCATTGTACTCCTCTGGTTTGCCGTGGGTAGCCCAGCGGGTGTGGCCAATGCCAACCTGAGAGGGATTTTCCTCTCCTTGCAGCTTTTCTTGCAGGTTGTTCAGTTTACCTTTGGCCCGCACACAGTGCACCTGATTCTCCCAGATAGTGGCAATTCCGGCCGAATCGTAACCCCGATATTCCAGCTTGCGCAATCCTTCCAACAAAATTTGACTGGCTGGCTGAGTACCGATATAACCGACAATTCCACACATATGCCCCAACCTCTAATGATTTGCGACAGGCGTTTTGGTAACAGGCTTCGGACCGGATAACTATTGTCCAGATTCGCGTATAACTGGATGTCAGATTCAGACTGGCAGCGGTTCAAATTCCAGGGGTGGTTCTTGAGGATGCCAGCTTCGTCCCCAAACAACAGTCTGATTCTCGCAGATTCCGGAAAAGTGTAACGGATTCTACTGGCTTCTGCCCAGTCCATGTGTTCTGGTTCGACAAACTTTTAATCCCTTTTAGATTTCTGCAGCGCAGCCACCTCAAACAGAGGCCAGTTCGGTGGAAGAGAGTTGTCCATCTTCCATGTGGATGATGCGATCGGCTATGTCCAGAATTCGATTGTCATGGGTGACCAGCAGAATGGCTGAGCCCTGTTGTTGGGCTAGGCGCTGCATGATTTCCACCACATCCCGGCCGGATTTTTTATCCAGAGCCGCGGTGGGTTCGTCCGCCAGGACGATCTTGGGATGGCTGGCCAGGGCCCGGGCGATCGCGACTCGCTGCTTTTGTCCGCCGGACAGCTCATGGGGATAGTAGTCAATCCAATCGCCCAATCCCACGGAAGCCAGCATCGACTCCGATCGCTCCCGCGCTTCAGCGGCGGAGAGATGGTCATGCAGTTCCACCGACATCTGCACGTTTTGTCGAGCCGTCAGGGAGTTCAGCAAATTATGGGCCTGGAAGATATAGCCAATGTTGCGGCGTAGTTCGACCAACTGGCGGGTAGGAGCCTGGCGCAATTCCTGGCCCAGCACCTTCATGCTGCCCTCCTGGGTTGAACGCAGCGCCCCAATCAGGGTCAACAGGGTGGTTTTCCCCGAACCGGAGGGTCCGGTCATGATCACAATTTCGCCTGGTTGAATAGTGGCGTTGATGTTGAACAGAACCTGTTTCCTTAACCGACCACTGCCGTAGTAGTGGTTAACGTTTTCAATCGCAATGACAGGAGGCTGATTCATAGGGAGGATGTCGAGGAATAGGGCATGGATCAATTAAAAAATGTCGGCGGGGTCTGCATCCTGGACTTTCCGCACTGCGATCGCCCCAGAAATGACACACATAACCACCGTCAGACCAAACACCATCAAGGCTCGCTCTGTCGTCATCACCACCGGCAGAGAGGTGGCATCGCGGGTGAGTTTGTAGAGCAGCGTGCAGAGTAAAAAGCCGGGAATAAAGCCCAGCACTGACAGAATCAAGGCTTCCTGGAACACCACTTGAAGCAGATAGAAATTGGTGTACCCCATGGCTTTTAGGGTGGCATATTCCGCCAGGTGATCGGACACATCGGTGTAGAGAATTTGATAGACAATCACTGTACCGACGACAAATCCCAGAGCGGTACCGAGGGTGAAAATAAAGCCGATCGCCGTACTGCTTTTCCAATAATTCAGCTCAAAGTCAATAAAGCCTTGCCTGGATAAGACCTTAACATCCTGGGTGACATCTTGCAGATTGGCCTGCATCTCTTTCAACACCTTCTCCGGATCAGCGCCAGGTTTTAATTTCACCACCCCCACATCGACCAGCCCTTTTTGCCGCCGGTCAAACAGGCGCAGAAAGTTCAAGTCACTGGTCAGGATGTTGCCATCCGCGCCGAAGGAGGCTCCCAGTTTGACCAGTCCTTCCACCTTAATCTGTCGTCCCAGCACTTCTGTTTTGACTTCCTGGCCCTGGTTGAACATTTCGGCAATGGGGCCAAACTCCGGTCGAGAGGCCTGATCAAACAACACCACATCTGGTGTGCGGATGGGTGCGGTATCTGCCACAATGTCGGGGTTGAAGACCGGTTCGTCGGGATTAAACCCGATCACCATGATGCTGCGGGTGCTGCGGTTAGCCGGGTTTTTCCACAAGGCAAAATCCAGATAGACCGGACTGACCGATTCCACGCCCTCAAACCCCAATGCCTGATAGAGGCGGCGTTCCGAGAATTGTTGCATGGCGATCAAGGCGTTGGACTGGGGGCTGACCAGGAAAATTTCCCCCTGCAAACTTTTATGGAAAACCACCGCACTGTCGAACAAGGCATCCCGAAAGCCCAATTGGATGAACATCAGGATGACGGCGAAGCTGATGCCGGCCAGAGCCACTAGGAGACGGATTCTTTCGCGCTTCAGTTGCAGCCAGGCCAGGGGAATTGCAAACATAGGTGGGTTAAATCGGGATGACTGGGTTAGGGGCGGCAAGGGGTTCCCATCAAGTCCTTGCAGGCAGCGTCCAGCAAGCAGTCGTCATCAGCCAGAGGCTGAATGACTCTAAGGGGATAGATGCAAGCAGGGTTTAAGGCTCAATTTCTACGTTGACTTGTAGGTTGGTTAGGCCAGCAACTTTTTTGCTGTCGTTGAGGCGAATCTTGACCTCTACCACGCGGGCATCGGTATCGGCAGCCGGATCCGTATTCAAGACATCGTTTTTGCGAATTTGTAGCCCAACTGACTCAACCGTGCCAGATAGGTTGCCACTGGGAATGGCGGGACTGCTGATAGTGGCTCGTTGTCCTGGCTTGACCCGCTTGATGTCGGTCTCATAAATTTCCGCGATCGCATACATCTGTTGGGTCCGGCCCAATTCGGCAATACCATCCTGGGTCACCTGTTCGCCGGGAAAGGCGTGGATTTTGATCACCTGGCCAGTAATGGGCGATCGCACCACGGAGGTTTCCAACTCTGCTTTGGCCCGTTGCAGATTGGCCAGCGCCACCTGCACCTGAGCTTCCGCCTGTTGCACATCGGTCGGGCGCACCTCGGCCACACTGACCAGTCGTTGTTTGGCCTGATCCAGGGCCTTCTGGGTGGTTTCCACCCGTAACCTGCGACTGTCTAAATCAGACGCAGAAATTGCCCCTGACCGATAGAGACTCTCGTAGCGCAGATATTCCCGCTGGGCATTTTGCAGTTCCACTTGCAGGCGGGCAATTTCGGCCTGTTGGGCGTCAATGTCGGATCGCTTGGCGCCTGCCTTGACCTGAGCCAACCGGGCCTGGGCTTCCCGCACCTGGGCTTCGGCCTGCAGCGCTTCGGCATAGCGCCGATTGCCATCATCCATCACCGCGATCGCCTGTCCCTGCTTCACCTGATCTCCCTCTTTTACGAACAACCGAGCTACCCGAGCCACGCCAAAAGTAGAAGGGGCGGATACCCGAATCACCTCGCCCTGCGGCTCCAGACGGCCCAAGGCACTAATCGAGCGGGAGGAGACGGCGGGACTGGCTGTCGGGGAAGGCGACGGCGTGGTAGACGCCTGCGGTTGGGAGGGGCGTAGTGCCAGGTAGGTACCCAGACCGACTGCCCCAACTGCAACAACAATCAGGGGAGCCAGCCACTTTCCAGAGGACTTAGCAAACGGCAGAAACACTCAGGGCACTCCAAAGGTGGATTGAGTTCAAAGACCCTTGACTTTAAAAATTCTAAACAATTCTTTGGACAACTTGGTTGGGGCTGGGAAATTGCTGGGGGGAACTCAATCACTTGGCAGAAACATCAGGGGCTGACCAGGCGGCGGCTGCTCCGGAACGTAACGTTGGAGCCTTCCGGCGTCTGTTCTAGGACCAGCAAGGGTGTTGGTCGGGCTCGCTGGTCCCAGTGCATGTTGACGAGCCGACCCTGAATAGCCGGTTGCCAGATCCCCTGATCGTCCGTGGAGCTCAAGAAGTTGTCGATGCAGTCAATGATCTGGTCAACGGTGACGGAAGTTGGTTGGGTTGGTAGTTTATAGAGTTTGACCTGCACCCGAAACAAAACCCGCAGCTTGCCTTTACGGGACTCGCCTGGTTCATACTTGACGTCAAAGGTCTCTTCAATATGACGCACAGAACTGGCCACCCCAATTTGACCTTGTTGGGCCTGAATGGGACGCAGCGCCTGACTGATGTTGTCTTTGACCCGCAATCTGATCTGATTCAGGATGGCGAAGTGGAACTGTTCTTCCTCCATCCGCATCCGCAGATAGTCCAGATTAAACTCGCGGGAATGGATCAGGTCGGGATTGCGTTCCATCTTGCTGATGGTCTCGACGGCTAATTTAACTTTCTTCTTCAGCTCTTTATTTTTGAAAATCTCAAATCTTAACCGCTTTTGCAGGTAATCATCCCGCATTTTTGACAGGATACCCAGGATGACCAGAAGGACGAATAAACCACCGGTCGTGGTCATCCAAACCTGGCCGGGATTCGGAGCGGCAGTCCCCAGAGATAGGGGTTGACCAGCCAACTGAGTTTGCACTGTTCGAGTCGAACTTTGAGCCCAGACAGGGGCGATCGCTAGCTTGAAGGGAGACATAGGGGTGAGGACAAACAGAAGTCGGATTTCCAGGCTGTTGTTAGAATTCCCCCAGTTCTAGTGTTGCCTGACAACCCGCAATCAGAAGACACAATTCCTGCGTCTTCTTTATCGCCGTTTTTGGAAAATTTATGTTGCCGCTTCCCCTGGATCCCCTACCCGCAGTTTTTCAGTCGGTTAATCTGGTTGCCACCGATATGGATGGCACTCTCACGACAACAGGCAAGCTGACGGCGGAGGTTTTGCAATCGTTCCACACCCTGCGTCAGGCCGGTGTTGAAGTTTTGGTTGTGACAGGCCGTTCCGCTGGTTGGATGAGTGGTTTGGTGCATTATTTGCCGATCTGGGGGGCGATCGCGGAAAACGGCGGTGTCTTCTATCCGGGACAGGCTGAATCTCCCAGCTTGCTGGTTACCATTCCCGATCTGACCCGGCATCGGCAAACGCTGGCGGACATCTTTGGTCAGTTGAAGGCAGCGTTTCCCCAACTGCAGGAGTCGGCAGACAATGCCTATCGCTTAACTGACTGGACGTTTGATGTGCAGGGGTTGGGCCAGGACACGATCGCCCACCTGCGCGATCGCTGCCAGGCGGCAGGCTGGGGCTTTACCTACAGCACGGTCCAGTGCCATATCAAGCTGCCAGACCAGAGTAAAGCGACTGGCTTACAGCAGGTACTCCAGCAGCATTTCCCCCTTGCTAGTCCAACCAGCGTTGTCACCGTGGGAGACAGCCCCAACGATGAAACCCTGTTTGATGCCCGGCTATTTCCCCTTTCGGTAGGGGTGGCCAATGTGATGCACTATCGGGACCAGATGCAGCACCTGCCAGCCTACGTCACCCATGCGGCGGAAGGTGCAGGCTTTTGCGAGTTGGCCCGGACTCTGCTGTCCGCCAGATCATGGTCAGTGGCGACCCTGTAACTATTTGAGAAGTCGGACCAAACCAGCTTGCTCAAAATGCGTGTCATTTGTGAGGGCTTCAGTAATGTTTCTTTGTCGCATAACAACAAAACTAGAGCAGTCAACCAAGCTCCAGTTTTTGTCTTCTCGACTGATCAACAGTTGCCATGCTTGAGCATCGGTTGCAGCATCAATATGCAAGATATTAATGTAGGGAGATTGTTTTAAGCTTTGAATAAATGTAATAATTTGGAGTCTTGTCAATCGCAATGGACTGGTTAACAAAGCAACCAGTTCAGCGATGATGTAGTTTGTCGTAAGAATGCTGTAATTTTGTTGACGAGCTAGTCGGTAGAGAGTAGCAGCGAGAGTATGAAAAGGTTGAGAACGATCAACCAAGTTCCCCCATCCAGACGTATCTACAAACAGGTTGGACATTTAAGGGTTTTCTTCAGTTTGTAATAAATTTTCTCCCAGGTAACGGTCATGATGTTCTGTCCAGTCCGGGATATTGCTTTGAACTGACCCGATCAGAGGTTCAAGTGGGTCTTCGGTGAAATATGGAATAGAAATCATCAACCATTGTGTCATAAACTCTTCTGGTGACTGTCCACGACGCTGGGCAATTTCCACTAAAGGTCGATAGATTTCTTCCGGAATTTGCAACGTTAGAGATTGGCTCATAATTCGCTCTTTTTGGGGTATCTGGAGTTGATAGTTAGCGTTATGTTTTCCCTTCAATCGTATCGATGGTGAGAGCGTTTAAGGTTGCGCATGATTCCGTTGGAGATTGTTTCACGATAGCTGGCCAAGCCGTTGCCTGACAAACTCTCGGAAGGTTTTTTCTGCCTCAATTTCATCCTGTTGAGCCTGTTCTAAAAAATGGTACAAATCTGTCTTCTCTACCCAGGAGAAAGAAGGACTGCGATCGCATTCCTGATAGACGCCATCCTGCAGTTGAAAAATTTGCCATTCCTGACCGTTATAACGCCAAAACTCTGGCACTCCCATTGCCGCATAGAGGCGATTTTTGTCGATGTCTGTGTGGGTAATGTCTACTTCTACAACCAGATCAGGGGGTGGATCAGTAGCAAAATCAACCTTACGACCAGCCACTTTTGACTGGTTGTGAATGTAATAGGCATAGTCGGGTTCCGAACCGCGATTCAGATCTTCCCGATCCATCGTAGTCGATCCCATTGTTTTCAGCTTCAAGTTCATTTCAAAGACCAGAATCCGCACAAACAGTTCGATCATTCGACTGGCAAATTCATGATCTTCCAAGGGCATGGTGATTTCTAAGACTCCGCGATCGTAGGTTAATCGCGCTGCCCGAGTTTGGGGCAGGGCATGAAGAATTTGTTGATAGGCTTGCCAGGTCAATCCCCGTAGTGTCACGCGCTTTTCACCTACCGATTGGGCTGTCACCTGTGGTGCTGTTGCGATCATTGGGTCATGCCTCCTGCCTGTGTGTTGTTTTCACTACAAATAGTGAGCCAGATA
Organism: uncultured bacterium; assembly: GCA_964494755.1. GTDB lineage: Bacteria > Cyanobacteriota > Cyanobacteriia > Leptolyngbyales > Leptolyngbyaceae > CAZBTL01. The sequence continues at coordinate 8,829 of CAZBTL010000005.1, forward strand.
GTGTCCGTAAATGGCTGAGATTAAATTCAGGCGAATAGGACTGTGGCTGGTTTACAGTTGAAAGCGAGATCGCTCCTTGCTGCGGCGATCGGCCCATCAATCGCCCTCTCAAGTTGGGCCAGAAACGGGGTCAGATAATCCATGATAACAACCGCTGCGCTGGCAGGACAGTTGACGCCCATTGCCTGTCGGACAACCCGAACATGGCAAAATGTTAGATATCTTAAACAATCAGCCCTTCCTATCTCCCGATCCATGACCGCAACGATCCCAACCCTGCCCAGCCAGTACGATCCCAGCCTTGCTGAAGCCAAGTGGCAGACCGCCTGGGAGGAGCAGGCCGCCTTTAAAGCCGACCCCGAGCATCCGGGAGAGCCTTACTGCATTGTCATTCCGCCGCCCAACGTCACCGGCAGCCTGCACATGGGGCATGCCTTTGAACATGCCTTGATTGATGTGTTGATTCGCTATCACCGCATGATTGGCCGCAATACCCTGTGGTTGCCGGGCACCGACCATGCCAGCATTGCGGTGCAAACCATCCTGGAGCGAGAACTAAAGGCCCAGGGCAAAAGTCGCTACGACGTCGGCCGGGAGAAATTTCTGGAGCGTGCCTGGCAATGGAAAGAGGAATCCGGTGGCGCCATCGTTCGCCAGTTGCGCCGTCTAGGTCTGTCGGTGGACTGGTCGCGGGAACGCTTCACCATGGACGAGGGTCTATCCCGTGCCGTATTAGAAGCCTTTAACCAGCTATATGAAGAGGGGCTGATCTATCGCGGCCAGTACATGGTCAACTGGTGTCCGGCCAGCCAGTCGGCGGTGTCCGACCTGGAGGTGGAAAACCAGGAAGTCAACGGCCACCTGTGGCATTTCCGCTATCCCCTGACGGATGGCTCCGGCTTTGTGGAAGTGGCCACTACCCGTCCCGAAACCATGCTGGGCGATACGGCGGTGGCGGTGAATCCTGAAGATATGCGCTATCGACACCTGGTGGGCAAAACGGTGACGCTGCCAATCATGAACCGGCAGATCCCCATCATTGCCGACGAGTATGTGGACGCTTCCTTTGGCACCGGCTGCGTCAAGGTGACCCCAGCCCACGACCCCAATGACTTTGAGATGGGCAAACGGCACAACCTGCCCTTCATCACCATCATGAATAAGGACGGCACCCTGAATGAAAATGCCGGTGAGTTCCAGGGACAGGATCGTTTTTTGGCCCGCAAAAATGTGGTGGCCCGGCTGGAGCAGGACGGCTTCCTGGTGCGAGTGGAGGATTACCGCCATACCGTGCCCTACAGCGATCGCGGCAAGGTGCCAGTGGAACCGCTGCTTTCGACCCAGTGGTTTGTCAAGATTCAACCGCTGGCCAGCAAAGCTCTGCGATCGCTGGAAGAGGAGCAATTACCAAGGTTTGTACCGGAACGCTGGATGAAGGTTTACCGCGACTGGCTGATGAACCTGCGGGATTGGTGCATTTCTCGCCAACTCTGGTGGGGGCACCAGATCCCAGCCTGGTATGCCGTTAGCGAAACCGGTGGCCAAATTACCGATGACACACCCTTTGTGGTGGCCCGCAGTGAAGCTGAGGCCCGCAAGCAGGCGGAGGCCAAATTTGGGCCAACCGTGCAACTGGAACAGGATCCGGATGTACTGGATACCTGGTTCTCCTCTGGACTGTGGCCCTTTTCCACCCTGGGCTGGCCGGACCAGACCGTCGATCTGGCCCGCTATTACCCCACCACCACCCTGGTCACCGGCTTTGACATCATCTTTTTTTGGGTAGCCCGAATGACCCTGATGGCTGGACATTTTACCGGCCAGATGCCCTTCCGGACGGTCTACATTCACGGACTGGTGCGGGATGAGAACAATAAGAAGATGTCCAAGTCTTCTAACAATGGTATCGATCCCCTGTTGCTGATCAACAAGTACGGCACCGATGCCCTGCGTTATACCCTGGTGAAGGAAGTGGCCGGGGCGGGTCAGGATATTCGTCTGATGTACGATCGCAAGACTGATACTTCCGAGTCGGTGGAGGCGGCCCGCAACTTCACCAACAAACTGTGGAATGCCTCCCGCTTTGTGCTGATGAATTTGGACGGCCAGACGCCTGCCCAATTGGGCTCACCGATCGCCGAGCCGACTCATCTGCAACTGGCCGATCGCTGGATTCTGTCCCGTTTCCATCGGCTGGTTCAGCAAACCCGCTCTGACATCGATCAATTCGGGTTGGGAGAAGCAGCTAAAGGACTGTATGAATTCATCTGGGGCGATTTCTGCGACTGGTATATTGAGCTGGTCAAGTCCCGCCTGCAGAGTAAAACCGACCCCTCCCGGCGGACGGCCCAGCAGGTGCTGGCCACCGTTTTGGAAGGCACCCTGCGGCTTTTGCATCCCTTCATGCCCCATATCACGGAGGAAATCTGGCATACGGTGACCCAGGCGGAACCGGACTGCTTCCTGGCCCTGCAGACCTATCCGGAGCCGGATACCAGCCTGATCGATCCGGAGTTGGAGCAACAGTTTGAACTGCTGTTCAATGTGATTCGCACCATCCGCAACCTGCGGGCGGAAGCCGAAATCAAACCGGGCTTGAAGATTGCTGTTATCTTGCAGAGTGAGAATGCCAGGGAGCGCGATATCCTGGAAGCGGGCCAGTTCTATATCCAGGATTTGGCCAAGGTGGAAACCCTGACCCTGACCGAGGTAGCGCCGACCGATGCCGCGGTCAAGTTGTTTGCAGGCGTGGTAGGAACCGTTCAGGTGCTGATCCCCCTGGCTGGTGTAGTGGATGTGGAGGCCCTGCGAGCTAAGTTGGAAAAGGATTTGAAGAAGATTGAGGCGGAAAGTCAGGCTTTGTCGGCTCGCCTTAACAATCCCAACTTTGTCAATAAGGCGCCGACGGAAGTGGTGGAAGGGGCGCGAGCGGCTCTGGCGGAGGCAGAGAAGCAGGCTGAAATCTTGCGCGATCGCCTGTCCCGGCTTTAGCCCGCTTTTAATCTGAATTAACTGTTGCTGGGTTCTCTCTTGCCTTGAAGCAAGAGCAGGTATACTTGCTTCAAGGCATCGCGTCAAGTTTGTAATTGTGGAACCTTGATTTTGTCTTTGTAAAGTCTGGTCTTGAAGCTTGTTTAACAGCAAGCATGGGCACTATTTTAAGTTTTATATGCGGATTAAGCAGTGAGACGGGTGGATGCTGTATCTGGCTCAGGTACAAAAGAAGGGGCTCTTGGGAAAGTCGGGTTTGCGCCTACTGGCTCGCCAGCGCGCGGAAAATGCCTGGGTCGTAGTCACCGATGAAGATGTGCTGGTTACCGATGCTGCCGACGAGTTCGGGGAAGGTAGTCTGGTTCTGGCAGAGGTGACGGGTGCCCGCGAAGTTCTGGGGGTGAAGGATGCCAGAGGTTGGGTGCTGAACCTGATTCAAAGCTTTCTGGCCACGGGCGTAACGCCAGCTTTTTTGCAGCAGGAAACTGAGCGGGCTGAACAGTGGCGGCAGTCGCTAACGTTACAGAGTCAGGAACTCGATCGCCGGGCGCTGGAGTTGGAAGCCCGGCGGGAACAGATTCAGCAACTGGAAGAGAATCTAAAACGGGAAAAAAAGATGATTGAGTCGATGGCGACTCAATACAAACTGAAGATGAATCCCTCGCCATAGGGAATCCGAATTGAAATTAGAGGGGAGTAGGTAACTGGGGTTGCCGATCGCCAGACACCGCTAGCTCATTGGTTTCACTGACCAGTAAAACCTCGCGGATCAACCGGGCGATCGCCCGCTGGGTCAGTTCTCCCATGATTTTCTGGCCCATCTGCTGAGTTTCTGGCTTAAACAAAAGTTGTGGCACCAGGGCAATCAGCTTACTGGCGTCAAAGCCGGGTGTTTCCTGCAAAATACCCCAGATTCGCTTCACCTGCTCCATGGTTTGTTGGGAGGCGGGGGCGGCAACTTCAGTGCGATTGATCGTCAGCCCAAAGCGCTCACTCACCGTGTAGGTGAAGTGATAAAAGGCCCGACTGCCCATGCTGTCCAGCACCTGCACTATTTCATTGACCAAATGTTGGCGAATAAACTCGCCCCGTTCCGAGAACAGATAGTCCACTGCCTGATTCAGGACATTGTCCAGGTCGTAATCCATGCTGTTTCGGGCATTACGCAGCAGGTTTTCTAGCCGGTTCCAGCGGAAATTACCATCCTTGAACAGCAGATCTTGCAAAGATGCCCGCAGTTCTGGAGCCGGATCAGTCAACAACCGCTTGGAAACATAGGGATAGGCCTTGCTGAGTACCTTGAATTCAGGATCAACATTGATGGCAATACCTTCCAGGGTGACCAGCGATCGAATAATCAAGGCATAATAAGCAGGCACCCGGAAAGGATACTCATACATCACCTCAGACAACTGGTCGGTAATGCTCTTAAAGTTCAACTCCGCCACACTAGCCCCTAGAGCCTGACTGAAAACCTGCGACAGTGCTGGAATAATTGGTGTCAGGTCCGTATCCGGGGTCAGGAACTCCAGCTTGACATAGTCATGGGCCAGGCTGGAAAAGTCCCGATTCACCATGTGCACCACTGCTTCGATCAGGCCATAGCGCTGGGGCGGTTTGACCTCGCTCATCATGCCAAAGTCCAGATAGGCCAGTTTGCCATCCGGTGTGGCCAGCAGATTACCCGGATGGGGATCGGCATGGAAAAAGCCATGCTCCAGCAGTTGCCGTAGGGAACACTGCACCCCCACATCAATTAAATAGCTGGCGTCGATGCCCTGGGCCCGGATCGTTTCCGGTTGGGTCAGTTTGGTGCCAGTGATCCACTCCATGGTTAGCACTCGCCGTCCGGTCAATTCCCAGTAAATGCGGGGAATGTAGATGTCTGGCATGTGACCGTAGAGTTCGGCGAACCGCTCCGCATTTCGCCCTTCGTGGTTATAGTCCATTTCCTCGAAGATGCGGCTGGCAAACTCATCCATAATGGCTACCAGATCGCTGCGAACCCGTTTCACGTTCCGCATCGCCAAGGCCGCCAACTGGCGCAGGATATACATATCCAGAGCAATGCTCTGAGCTAGACCGGGCCGCTGCACCTTTACCGCCACTTCTTCGCCCGTTTTCAGTCGGCCTTTGTAAACCTGGCCCAGGGAAGCTGCTGCGATCGGATGGGGAGTCAGTTCAGCATAGATCTCAAACGGATGGGCGCCCAGTTCTTCCTGGATGAATTGGAAGGCTACTTCGTTATCAAACGGTGGCAGTTGATCCTGCAACAGGGTGAGTTCTTCCAGATAAACCGGGGGCAGCAGGTCGGGCCGGGTGGAAAGGGCCTGTCCAACTTTAATGAAGGCGGGGCCCAAGCGCGTCAGTAGCTTCCGCAGACGAACCGCCCGTTGCCGTTGTTGTTTGGGATTGCTGCCAAATTTCCGACTCCACCAGAGGGTCATGCCAAAGGCCAGGAAGGGCACAAAGATTTCCAGAACTCGCTTCCAGACTTGCAAGGGGCGAGTTTGATAGTAGGCCGCGATCGCCATCGGGTCATAGCGTATCCCTTCCAGGGGTGTCGGAGAGGTTACAGCACCAGCGGAACGGGCAGGCGGCAGGGCGTCGAAAAGTGGCTGCTCTTCTGCAATAGGGGCTTCAATCACCAGGGAGTCTGTTGTAAGCTCGGAATCTGTAAGCGCGGCATTTGTCAGTTTGGAATCATCTGGAGCGTTCCAGTTAACCGAAGAGCTGGCAGGGATTTCGGAACCCAACTCGGCAACTTGAGGGGAAACAGCACGTGCGGTCATGGATACGTCCCAGAAAGTGTTATTAAGTATTGTAACTAAAGTTCAGGCTTTCTGATTTAAGTCTAAGCGGCGATCCGCTATTCCGACAGGGTGGAAATCGCGAATTTATGCAGCCGGTTGGTTAGCTGGGAGGGAGGGACGGCTGCAGCTTGGGGCTGGGATACACCTGGTCAAAATAGGCTTTAAAGTTGGGCCAACTTTGTTGCAAGGGTTCTTTAATCTGCCGACAGAGGTAGATGGGGATGTGGCTGGTGATGCCGAGGGTCTTTTCGTGGGTAACTGTGTCAACCTGTTGCACTTGCTGGAATAACTGCTTCAAGTAACTGTAATCGCCGCCCAGACTAATTACCACGTCACCCGAATAGTCCCTGGGGCCCCAAAAATAGAAGGCGTGGGCTCCACTAATTGCTTTGGGCAGATGGTAGCGGGGACCAAAGAAGTCAATCGCTGCGGCATTGCCATAATTCCAGGCCAAAATGGCTGCAGAGGCTTGCTCATCTGGTGGTAAGTGATGGTACACCTGGCTGACATGACTGACGGTTTCCTCCCAGCCCAGCATTAGCCTGAAGTGATAGGGTGCTTCCTCTGAGGATAAGCCAGCGCTGGAATTGTCCGACAGGGTATAAATCGAAGCATAGAAGTGAGACGCTTGCAGCAAGGTCTGTAGCGGTAAGATGGGTAGGGTCATGGGGATTAACGCGATCGCCCCTGCGCCTAGAGCGGTAAAGATCGGTGCTTGCAATCCTGGTCGGCGATAGATCCATTGCTCCACCAGTAAGGCTCCACCGGCAAAGAGAATGGGATGAAAGGGAACGAAGTAATAGGCCTTGCCTCGCAGGAGTAGAAACACCCCAAACAGGACAACGTAGGTCCAGCCCAGGAAGCGATAGGGTTTTCCGTCTTTGGAGCGCAGATAGTAGTACAGTCCAGCTAGCCAGATCGGCAATGTCAACGGATTCATCATTAAAATCGGCTGGACGAACAAATCAATTGTGGATTCAACTAACGGTTTCTTGCTGTAGAGATTGGCGGCGCTTTGATGTTCCAGAAAAGGCCAGCCATGCTGACTTTGCCACAGTAGATTGGGCAAAATCATCACCCAGGCAATTAAGGCTCCCAGCCAGGTCCATTTCCCCAGCAACAACGGCCAGGGGAGTGAGAGAAATAACCCTGCCAACAGGCTGAAGCCAAATACCAGCATGGAATATTTGTTGAGCAGTCCAACGCCGACAATCAGCCCCACCAGTAACCAGAGCTGAGGCAGTTGGTGCTTGAGCAGCAGCAAGACGATCGCCACGCACAGCGTCCACAGCAGCGGCTCAAACGCATTCATCGTCAAAATCGTGTGCATGGCCAGGAAGTAGGGCGCGACGATGACGCAAAGAGCCGCCAAACACTGGGCAAAGCGTCCACCGCCCAGTTGGCGGGTGACTAGTCCCGTTAGGACGACGAGCAGCGCCCCAGCCAATGCAGGTAAAAATCGAATGGCGGCCAGGGAATCACCCCAGAGCGATCGGCTCACATTGGCAATTACGGCAATCAGCGGCGGTAGTTCGGTGTAGCCCCAGTCCAGATGCTCGCCACAGGCAAGATAGTAAAGCTCATCAATCTGATAGCCATATTGTTGGTTTGTTGCGCAGTGGAGCACTAGTTTGGCTAGCGCCAAGTAAAACAGGATGGCAATGTCACTCCCAAACCATCCCGACAATTTTTTTCTCATTACACCCCGATAATCTTGCTGCGATCGCACCACGACTTCAGCGATCGCTAATCTTTCCCCATCATGACCTTTTCTACAAAGTTAGTGTAAATTTCGCCTTGTTGGAATTCTGGGGTTTCCAAAATTTTCTGGTGAAAGCTGACGGTGGTTGGTAGTCCGGTCACGGCGCATTCCCGTAGAGCCCGGCGCATGCGGCGGATGGCCGCTGGGCGATCGCTGCCCCAGACGATTAGCTTGCCAATCAGCGAATCATAGTAGGGAGGAATTTCATAGTCTGTGTAGACATGGGAATCCATCCGCACCCCCGGTCCGCTGGGCGGCAGATAGCCACTAATGCGGCCTGGGTTGGGGCGAAAATTGTGATCCGGATCCTCGGCATTGATCCGACACTCAATCGCGTGTCCCCGCAGAATCACCTCTTCTTGTCGTAACCGCAGCCGTTCTCCCTGAGCAATCCGGATCTGTTCGGCAATCAGGTCCAAGCCAGTGATCATTTCTGTGACCGGATGTTCCACCTGGATTCGGGTATTCATTTCCATGAAATAAAAATTACCCGATTTATCCAACAGGAACTCCACCGTTCCTGCCCCCACATAGTTAATGGACTTGGCGGCGGTTACTGCTGCCATCCCCATTTTCTGTCGCAATTCGGACGTCAGGGCTGGACTGGGAGCCTCCTCCAGCAGTTTTTGGTGTCGCCGCTGGATCGAGCATTCCCGTTCTCCCAGGTGGATGACGTTGCCGTAACTGTCAGCCAGAATTTGAAATTCAATGTGGCGGGGCCGTTCGACAAACTTCTCTAGATAAACCCCAGCATTGCCGAAGGCGGCTTCTGCCTCGCCCTGGGCGGCGGCAAACAGTTTGCTCAGATCCCCTTCATCCCAGACCAGCCGCATGCCCCGGCCGCCACCGCCCGCCGTGGCCTTGATGATAACGGGATAGCCAATTTTGCGGGCCACCGCGCGCGCCTCTGCCTCATCCGTCAGCAATCCGGCGCTGCCCGGCACGGTGGGTACACCGACCCGTTGCATCGTCTTTTTGGCGGTGGACTTGTCACCCATGGCCCGAATGGCTTCTGGCGAGGGACCAATGAAGACAATCTGGTGATCGGCGCAAATCTCGGCAAAGCGAGCATTTTCGGCCAGGAAACCATAGCCAGGATGGATCGCCGAGGCATTGCGGGTCAAGGCCGCTGCAATGATGTTGGGAATATTGAGGTAGCTTTTGCTGCTAGGCGGGTCGCCAATACAGACTGCTTCGTCGGCCAGTTGCACATGCAGGGAGTGACGATCAATGGTGGAATGGACGGCTACCGTACCAATTCCCATCTCCTCGCAGGTCCGAATAATGCGGAGTGCGATCTCCCCGCGATTAGCAATCAGGATCTTAGAAAACTGCATCTTGTCCGTTTGATTCCGTATTGAGTAGGATATGACGTTTCAGGGAGGTCCTGGAAGAGATTTGCGGAAAAAGGGCTGGATGGCCTGTGTCAGGTTGGGGGTGACGCCCAGGACGCGAGTTGTTGCAGGGGAGCGTGGCGCAGAAGCACCTGATCGCCGGTGATGGGCTAGGGGCGATGGGCTGGGGGTGACAGTTTGTCCTCGTCCGGATGGAGGGATCGGGGTGATCCAGCATTACGGCTCGTCGCACTGGCAACCATTCCTCAGATGGTGCAAAATGGGCGGCGCCAGGGCTGTCCAGACGGGGGTATTCACTTGGGCGGCTTGCAGTGCCTCGGCTGTCCAGGAATTGCAGGTTCGCAGAACAGAGTAATAGCCTGTGGCGGCGTAGAAGCTACTGTCTCCATCTTGCCCTAAACCGAGGTGTTGCAACTGCCCCTGACTATCTCTTTGAAAGGAATTCTGGAGAAATTGCATCAGGGCCAGGTAGTCGGTCCGCCCCAAGCGCACACATTGTCTGCTGGTTGAGGGATAGGTGGGCAGGGTGGCATGCCCTTTGACGAACACAGCCGATGAATTCCGCCAGTAAAACAGCGATCGCAGCGCGCTGGCCCAGTTCATTTGCTCCCAGGAGGGGGTCTGCATGTAAAAAATGCGATCGCCCCAGCCAAACTGGAGATAGCGATATTGACTGGCGGGGGTGCGACCGATCTGGTTCAGGTTGAGGACAGTATTCCAGTCAAAGATAGGGGTGCGAACTGGGACAATTAATTCCGCATGCATCCGATCACCGGAGACATAAATCGGGAACTCACAATGGCCGCTGGGTGGTAACTCTCCCCATTTGCGAGGGGTCAGGGCGGCGATCGCCAGGCCCACGACCAAGCCCAAAATGCCAGCCGCTCCATATCGGCTGACCCGGCAGAGCAACAGTTTGCCTAGGTTCAATCGTCGAATTCTCCCATTTCCAGAATTGGACTGAGTTGGGACAGTGTGTCGTAGTCCCCTAGCAGGTTGGCCATTACTAACCGGGCTACCCGGCTGCTGCGCCAGTAGCGACTGTGATCGGAGGCCAACCCCAGGGCCATGGCAAAATCACCCACATTTTTTTTGAGAAAATTGCGCTCACCCAAATAGTGGTCGTGCAGGTAGAGGTCCAGATCACTCACCTGCAGGCTGGCCCGGATGGGATAGGCGAAGATATCGGAGGCGTGGATCACATTCACCCACCGCAGCGGTTCCTGCTGATAGCGACTGGCAAACTGTTTTAGCCGATCCGGATGCACGCCCAAGCCCCGGTTGAAGTAGAGCAGGGGACAACCGAGGGTCGTTAGACTGCGCAGTTTGACCTTGCGTCCATCGGATTGACCGCTTAAGCCCTTGATCCGGTTGCGGACATAGAAGGCTGGATCATTGGCTGACAGGCGATCGGAAAACAGCATATCCCACAAAATGACACTGCCCAGGGAGTGGGCCACGATATGCAGGTCTTCCTCCAAGGGGGTGTCTGCCAGCCAGTTGAGAAACTGCAGGGCAACTACCCGACGGACCTGCCACCCCCGTTCCGGGTTCAGGTAATTGAAAATGTCATTGAAAAACCCATCTACCAACTGTTCCCGACGGGATCGATAGTGGAAAACATCATCAATTTCGATCTGGGGATAGTCCCATTTGAAGGCTTCCAGGTCTTCCTGAACCCAGTCCCACAGCTCGCTGGCGCTGCCAAACAAATCGCCCCAGAAGCAGGAATAAAACTCCGGTAGGGCCAGACCCTGGGCAGAAAAAGCGGCAATCAACCGCGATCGCAATGGATCGGCATATTCCGGTCGGCGCACCGACGCCCCATGCATAAACCAGACCAACATACGGTTACCCTATTCGCAAACTCAACCAACGATGGGCACAGTGACGGCTCTTGCGTTTGACCTGTTATAACCATACTGGGTTAGGATTTTTCAAACCGTTCGTAGGCAGCTACGATCCGCTGCACCAGGGGATGTCGGACCACATCCGCCTTGCCCAAATAGCAAAAGGCAACCCCTTCCACCGACTGAAGGATTTTTTCGGCCACCAGCAGCCCAGAGGTTTGGTTGGGCGGCAAATCTGTCTGGGTCACGTCCCCCGTAACCACCATGCGGGAACGAAAACCCAATCGGGTCAGGACCATTTTCATTTGAGCTGGGGTGGTGTTCTGCGCCTCGTCCAGAATCACAAAGGCATGGTTCAGGGTGCGGCCCCGCATGTAGGCGATCGGCGCCACCTCAATAACGCCCCGCTCCATCAAACTGGGAATTTTTTCTGGTTCGATGAATTCGTATAAGGCGTCGTAAAGGGGCCGCAGGTAAGGATTGACCTTCTGTTGCAAATCGCCTGGCAGAAACCCCAACCGTTCCCCCGCCTCCACCGCCGGTCGGGTCAGGATCAAGCGTTCGTACTGGTTCTGTAACAACGCCTGCACGGCCAGAACCGCTGCCAAAAAGGTCTTACCAGTACCCGCTGGACCAATGCAGAAGGTCAGGTCATGGGTACGGACAGCCTGGATATATTGCCGCTGGCGAAAGGTTTTGGCTCGGATTTCTTCCCCGCGTCGGGTTCGGGCCAGCACATCCTGCTGCATTTCCTGGAGTTCCGCCTGGCGATCGCTGTCCAGGGCTTGACGAGCCGTCAGGATATCCACTCCGGAGACAGCCTTGCCTTCGTTCCAGAGTTCAGCCAGAGCCTGCACCAGACGACGACTCAAGTCCACCTGCTTCTCGGTGCCGCTGAGGACCAATTCCTGGCCTCGCAAAACAACGGTTGCTCCCGTCTGACGGGCCAGGGTTTTCAAGTTGTCTTCCTGCTCACCCGCCAGGGCCATAGCACTGGCGATACTGGGTAATTGAATTGTTAAGGTTTCTGCCATTCAGACTCCACAGGCCGATGAACCATTTCCCCAACCGAGAAGATAGACAAAAACGCCTGATGTCCTGTTAATAGGATGCATCCGGCGTTTGATTGTGATCTCATCAACCAGCCCAAAGAGGGCTACTGCAACAGTTAAACAGTTCAATCAATCAGGGCTGGGCAAAGTTTTTTACCCCTGATAGCCGCGTTTACGGGAGGCCTCGGCTTTGCGTTTCCGGCGCAGGCTGGGCTTCTCATAGCGTTCACGACGGCGAACCTCAGACAAAATACCCGCTTTCTGAATTTTCTTCTTAAAACGCCTTAATGCGGAATCAATTGATTCGTTTTCTCCAAGACGAATTTCTGCCACTGACTGAATCTCACCTCCTTGACAACCGGATGTTATCCCTGGCTATTCGCCCGTTGCTTTCGGGTGCGCTCTGGAAGACACCTTGCCACTGGCTCCCCGACGAGGAAGGGTGGGACGTTCACCCCGTCCTTCCTGATCGGTGCTGTCATGACGACTGTGGGAGTTGTCTCCATAGATATCTAGGTAAGCTGAATACCCAGCTAGCTTTGCGGCTGCATCCAGCACCACGCGAATTGCCTGGATATTGCGTCCACCTCGACCAAAAACACGACCCTTGTCCGAGCCTTCAAAGGCCAAGCGAACCCACACGCGAGAGCGACTGCGTGAGATCTCGCAGTCAACTTTCAGGGATTCTGGCTCTTCTAGAAAAGGCTTCACTAAAAACCGAACCAGATTGGTAAAATCCGGCTCAGCAGCTGAGATGGAAGGATCGGCAGGTGATTCAGCCATTGACCTGTTCAAACACCTTGGCTTTTTCCAGGATGCTGCGGACGGTGTCCGTGGGTTGGGCTCCCTGTTGCAATCGCTTGACGATCGCGGGGATATCCAGCTTTGTTTCATCTGTTCTGGGATTGTAGAAGCCCAATTCTTCGATCGGGCGACCGTCCCGGCGAGACGTACTATTCATCGCCACAATCCGGTAGCTAACCTCCCGTTTTTTGCCAAATCGCTTCAATCGCAGCTTGATCATGATGGTGCTGTTAGGTGTGATCCTTAATCAATACTCAGAGTGGAGATCCTTCTTTGGTTGCAAGCCCGCCTGGAAGGATAACAGTTTACACGGACCTTCTATTTTACCATGACGGGAACAGCATAACAGGTAACAAATTTTCCGCCTGGCTGCGATCGCTATAAGGAGCCGAAGCCTTTTTTCTTTTTCTCCTTTTTCTTTTTCTTCGAGGATTGGCCGCCAGCATAGCCGCGCCAACCCGGTTGGGGGCCTCTCCCCATACCCGGCATGCCGCCCATACCCGGCATACCAGGCATTCCCCCCATTCCGGGCATGCCGCCCTGACCCATTTGTTTCATCAACGTGCGCATGCGCTGGAAGTCGCTCACCAGTTTGCCTACATCACTTTCGTGATAGCCAGAACCACGGGCCACCCGTCGCCGCCTGCTGGGAGAACCGGCCAATAACTCTGGATTCTTGCGTTCTTCAAGCGTCATGGAGCCAATCATGGCTTCACAACGTTTGAGTTGTTCTTCTCCCTGCTGCAATTGCTCACTGGTCAGCTTATTCATGCCAGGGATCAGCTTCATGATGCCGCCCAGGGAACCCATGGTCTTGAGCAACCGGGTTTGCTTCAGGAAGTCGGTGAAATCAAACTTGGCGGACAGGATTTTTTCCTGCATCTTTTCCGCTTCTGCGATGTCCACTTCTTCCCGCGCTTTCTCCACCAGGGTCAGCACATCGCCCATGCCCAGGATGCGGGAAGCCATGCGATCGGGGAAAAAGGGTTGTAGAGCTTCCACTTTTTCGCCGGTACCAATAAATTTGATCGGCTGACCGGAAATCTGGCGCACCGACAAGGCGGCCCCACCCCGAGTATCCCCATCCATCTTGGTCAAAATAGCGCCGGTGATGCCAATTTGCTCATGGAAGGTGTGGGTCAGATTGGCGGCTTCCTGGCCGGTCATGGCATCCACCACCAGCAAGACCTCATGGGGTTGGACGGTCTGCTTGATCCGAGCCAGCTCTGCCATCATGTCCTGGTCAATTTGCAGACGGCCGGCCGTATCAATAATGACGGTGTTGATGCCTTCGGCTCTGGCTCGCTCCACCCCCTGGCGGGCAATTTCCACTGGATCGGCATCCGTGCCCAACTCAAACACCGGCACATTAATCTGTTTGCCCAGGGTAATCAATTGGTCGATCGCCGCTGGACGATAGACGTCGGTTGCCACCAGCAAGGTACTGCGTTTTTCCTTGCGCAAATGCAAAGCCAGCTTGGCGGTGGCGGTGGTCTTCCCCGACCCTTGTAAACCGGCCATCAAAATAATCGTGGGAGATGGTTCCACCTCTGCCAGGGGAGCATTGACCGCGCCCATGACCGATACCAATTCGTTGTAAACGATCTCAACAAACTGTTGATCTGGACGAACACCGGCAATTACTTCCGCACCCAGCGCTTTTTGTTCAACCTCGGCAACAAAATCCTTCACCACCTGAAGGTTGACATCCGCTTCCAGCAAAGCCCGCCGCACTTCACGCACAGCTTCCTTAACGTTGGCTTCGGAAATCTTGTCTTGCCCCCTCAACTTTTTCCAGGCAGACTCCAGGCGATCGGAAAGCGCTTCAAACATAGTCCTTTAACATGAATGCAAGTGGGCAGAAAAACGCAGCGTGGCCAATCAGCCAGCTACCCATTACCAGATTAACCTGCTTTACTCCTGCCAATTTGGAAGAACCCTCAAAAGCTATGCCCACGAGTGTGTCTTGCGAGTTACCGAGCCCACCCACGTTGTTTCAACCAGCTCCAGCCCATTTCTGCAATTGCTAGTTTCTGCTCCCATGCCCTTTGACCTCGGCAAGCGGTGATCAAAACCTGGATCGTCCAACGGTTGGATGCCAGAACCAGCTAAGCAACGATTCAGACAACTGCGATGCTCACTGCAAAGACACCCTGATTTAAGCCACCAGTTGCGAGACGACTTCAACTGGAAGCGGTTCTGCGCATTAATCCATCTGTGCCAGCGGAATGATCGAGTCAGGGGGAAACCCATCAGGATACGGAGCACGGTGATCCGCTAGATTTTTGGTTGAAGTAGGGAATACTCAATGCCAGATGACGAATGTGCGAGGTTTGATATGCCTTCTTCTGAGTCAGGTCAGCCCATCTGGAAGACTGATGCCATTGTCAACATCTGTGAAACGACTCAACAGGCATCCATGCTCCCCGTTCGAACCATGCCATTAATGACCGATCTATCTCATGCAGCCAATCCTCCCAGCAACCTTAACTGTGGAACTGGCTCGGTGAATGGAACTGCAGCCGATTCGATGTCAGCCGACTTGCAGCCATCGACTGCGGCGACTGTTGCCTGTGCGGCCGGGGACCTCAACCAGTTGCAAGGATCGCAGCGCAACCAACCGATTGACTGGTTGAACTACTTCCAGCAGTGTAGCCGCTTATTGATTGCTGTGGTGGATCCCAATACGCTGGAGCTGACCTATGCCAATGACTACTTCTGTCACCTGGCTGGTTTACCCCAGGAGGGATTGGGCGATCGCGCCACTCAAACCCTGGGCGAAGTCCTGGCCAGTCTGCTGTCGGAAACCGATCATCAGGCGATTTTGCGGCTCTATGGCAGACACTTTTTGCACCTGATCTGTCGGGATCTTTATGGCATTGACCTGCGGGCTTGCCGGTTATTGGATGAACCGGTGTTGTTGCGGTTGAATAGCCCTTGCTATGCTGAACCGCGCTATGTTGAGTTTTGGCTGCGCTCCGAGCAACTGCAGGTCAGTCGTTTGGATCCCCAACAGGACGAATTTGCCGATCTGGAACTGATGCGAAACCCAGAGGGCTTACAACGAATGCTGGCTCATCCCGGTCACCTGCGTCAGATGGAACAGCGGCTGAACTGGAAGAATTACCGAGTGAAAGGCTACTTGCTGCTGGAAGGGGTGGACAACACGGTGCCGGAGACGATCCGGCGCATTACCCAACGGCTGATTGACCGGGATGCCCTGATTTCCGCCGAGAAGTTTTGTCAAATTGATCAGCCCTTGCGATCGCTGTTTCGGGCTCAGAGTACGGTAGTAGCAACCCTGGAGGCAGACCGGCTGCATCTGTTCCGGGGGGCAGTGAGCGATGCCTCAGAAGCCACCACCTATTTGCTGGAATCGCAACCGGGGTCGCCCCTGGCTACTGCCATGCAGACGAAGCGAGTTGTCAACGTTGCTGATCTGCAGACGGAAGCCGCCACCGAAAGTGCCCAGCACTTACTGGCCTTGGGGGTGCGATCGCTGTTGTTGATTCCCCTGACGCCCCAGATTATGGTGGACGGAGACCGACCCGGTATGGGCTGCTCCTCCTCCGAGCCGTTGAACAACCAGCCAACCAGCCAGCCACGCTCTCCAGGCATAGCCGATCAGACTGAGCCGATGGAATTGGATCGACCGATTGGGTTGGTGGGACTATTGAGCGATCGCCCCTACCACTTTGACGGTCTGGACTGCTACTATGCCGAGCAACTGATTCCGGCCTTCACCGTTG
This sequence comes from uncultured bacterium, assembly GCA_964494755.1. Lineage (GTDB taxonomy): Bacteria > Cyanobacteriota > Cyanobacteriia > Leptolyngbyales > Leptolyngbyaceae > CAZBTL01. The sequence continues at coordinate 25,205 of CAZBTL010000005.1, forward strand.
CCCTGACCTCGGCCCAGCGTCACTTGGTGCAGCAGCGGTTCATGGCGAATATTCACCCATCGGTGGAATGGCGGTTTTTAGCCGAAGCAGAACGACGCAGTTTGGGCCTGCCAGCCGAACCGATTGTATTTAATGACGTTTATCCACTGTATGGCATCTCTGACATTCGGGGCTCTTCGGATGAGCGGAATCGGGCCATCCAGGCTGACCTGCTGGAACAATTCCAACTGGCAATGGCTATCCTGGTTGCCGTGGAAGCATCACAGCCGAATGCGTTTGCGACCCAACTGCGGCAGGATTTGGCCGAACATATCGAGCGGCTTAAGGCTGGAGTCACGGTGGATGCTGAGGTTTCCGAGTTGCGCTATTTACAGGAGCAGGTGGAACTCTACTTTGACTTCTTTGCCGGTTGTAGCGCCTCGGCCGCAGCGGCGATCGCGGCCTACCGACAGGCCTGCGCCAACGAACAGGGCTGTGTTTATCGAGCCAGAGCCCATTACGACCAGGCCATTAACCGGATCAACGCCACGCTGCGCCAAACCTGGGAAACCTGGCAGGTCCGCATGCAACAAATCAGCCGTCACTATTGCGACACGGAAATGACGGATGGCATTGACCACATGATTTATGCTGGCCAGTCGATCGACCCCAATTTTGGGCCGTTTCAGCTCCACAGCCTCCGATACGAACAACTGCGAGCCATCTGCGACTGTGCCCGCACGGCATTACATCTGCAGACCGAATGGCAGACGGGCATGCAAGTGACCCATCTGGTGTTGGTGCAGGACTGCACAGTGGACATTTTCCATAATGAAAGTACGGAACGCTTGTTTGATGTGCGGGGCACCCATGATACCCGCTATGAAATCGTGAAGAAGCGTATTGATAAAGCGATCGAGGCGCAAACCCAAACCCGCATTACCCAGCCAGGAATGGTAACCATCGTCCATTCCACCGCGGAAGAATGGACGGAGTATCGGCAATACCTGCGTTATCTACAGCGAGAAGGTTGGGTTGATTCGGTTATCGAGCAGGGTGCGGTGGAACCCTTGCAGGGCGTCACTGGGCTGAAATTTGCCCGGGTTCGCGTCTTACCAGAGGCTTAGCTGAGGCCCAGCCACTCCAGAATGCCCTGTCCCGTTACAAACTCAATCGTAATTATCAGGGCAAAGCCAATCATGGCGGCTCGTCCATTCAGACGCTCGGCATACTCGTTGAAGCCAAATTTTGGCTGTTCTAATTTGGGCTGAATCGATGGTTGGGGCTGAGTCATGGTGCTTTCCTTTTTCTCAATTTCCAGGGGAGCAGCAAACAAAGTAGTAGACGGTCACCCCTGGCTGAATGTTACATTTCTTTACTCCTTGATTGTAGAGGAACCTGAAGGGATGGGCAAAGCTTGTCGTGGAACAATATTGAGATGGGTCGCGTTGCCTTTGGGTTGCTCTGCTGGATGGACGTCCAAAGCTTCATTGTCATTTCTGCGTAGGCAGGAATCCACTGCTGACTGGCGACTTGGATCGGTGTCTGATTTCAACCTGGCTTCCTAATTGGTTGGAACCGTTCAGGAAAGGACGGTTTTCCCACCTGAAAATTCGGTGCCAATGGATGGGCAAGCCTGGGTGAAAGCGATACAGTGATAGTGTGATTGCGATTCACAACTCTTAATAGAAAAGGAAGATCTGGCAATATCGGTTGCTGACTCCCGATAGAGTGAAAGGAGTTCTGTGGCAAGATGCAGTTGAGTCATGACTCAGGTTGGGGGTTGGCCGCTCAGCGGTTAGCCAATATGAGAAACCCTCGGTCTACGCCATTGTCTGGGCTGGTAGTGCTGGTCTCAGGTTGTAGATCGATTCAATGAAGGCAGAGTTTGACTGTCATTTCAAAATTGTCTGGATAGGCACACTTATGCGCAAACAACTACGTTCTTGGTTCAAGCCGGTCCTGCGATCGCTGGTGGCGATCGTCCTGATGCTAGCGCTGGCCTTGGGACACACGGACAGCGCCCTAGCTGCCGGTCGGGGTGGCGGACGGATTGGCGGCGGCAGCTTCCGGGCTCCTGCACCCAGTCGTACCTACAGTGCCCCCCGTTCCTATGCTCCCTATCCCGGTGGTTACTATCCCGGTGGGGGCATTGGCTTCCCGTTGATCTGGTCGCCGTTTGTTTTCGGTGGCGGTGGACTGTTCTCAATTCTGATCCTGATTTTTGTTGCTAACCTCCTGATGCAAGCCTTCCGGGGATTCCGTCAGGATGGCGAATTGGAATCCGGTGGCGATCGAACCACCATTTCTGTTGCTCGGGTGCAAGTTGGATTGTTAGCGGAAGCCAGGGAACTGCAGGCTGATCTGGATCGGATCGCTCGTAAGTCAGATACTGGTTCTAGTGCTGGCCTGGCCCAGGTGTTGCAGGAAACCAGTTTGGCTCTACTGCGTCATCCAGAATATTGGGCCTATGCCGCTTCAACCGAGCAGAAAGTTCGTCTGGCGACTGCGGAAACTGAATTTAATCGGATGCTGTTATCCGAGCGCAGCAAATTTAGCCAGGAAACCCTGGTTAATGTCAACAACCAGATTAAGCAAGTTTCTGCCGCCGGTTCGCTGGCTGTGGCTGAGAAAGCTGGTGATCTGGCTAATCTTTCAGAAGCACCGGGCGAATATATTGTGGTGACTCTGTTGGTAGGGATTCAGGGAGATCTGAATCTGCCTCAGATCAACAATACCGAAGATCTGCGTCAGGCATTGCAACGGCTGGGTGGCGTTGCCAGCGATCGCTTACTGGCGCTGGAAGTCCTCTGGACTCCCCAGGCTGAGGGCGAAGTGCTGACCAGTGACGATTTGTTGGTGGAGTATCCCAATCTGAAGCTGATCTAATTCAGGAAAGTCGATCTGAATACTCGTCAATTGGGGTTGCAGCCGCTAGAATAACGGAAAGGACATACTGCAACGTTGGTGACTGCCAATAATGTTTTATGATCTATGCTGTTTGAATAAGGGATCCAATTAGCTTGGCTGCAGTAGACCGGGCTTGTACCCGGAAACTTTTAAGCCTTTGAGCGAGCGGTACCCACCTGGTTTTTAACCAGGTCAAAAACTGAGGTAAGACGGCGTTGCGGTATCCTTCACCCATTTAATTCCTCTGTCCCCTGGATGGAGGAATTTTGGTATGTAGATGCACTGGAGTTTCCATGACAACCTTCACTCTGGTCATTGGCAACAAAAACTACTCATCCTGGTCGCTACGCCCCTGGTTGGCGATGAAGCACTTCGGTGTGGCGTTTGAGGAGGTGCGTCTGGCGCTTTATACGCCTGACACGCCTCAGTTGCTGACCCAATATTCTCCATCGGGCAAAGTGCCGGTGCTGCTCCACGGTTCCACGGCTATTTGGGAATCGCTGGCGATTTTGGAATACCTGGCAGAACAATTTCCCCAACAGCCATGGTGTCCAGTCGATTCCACGGCTCGGGCGATCGCACGTGCGGTTAGTGCTGAAATGCATGCCGGATTTGTGCCGTTACGCACGGAAATGCCCATGAACTGCCGGGCTAGCTTGCCGGGAAGAAGCTGGACACCGGCTGTCCAGAAAGATATCGACCGAATTACCAGCATCTGGCGAACCTGTAGACAGCAGTTTGGCCAGGGGGGTGACTGGCTGTTTCGCTCATTCACCATTGCCGATGCGATGTTTGCACCGGTTGTCCTGCGGTTTCGAACCTATGGGGTTACACTGGATCCAGTGTGTCAGGCCTATGCAGAAACCATCCTGTCCCTTCCGGCGCTGCAGTCCTGGTTGAGTGATGCCCAGGCGGAACCTGAAATCCTGCCGCAATTTGAACGGGGATAACAGTATGACCTTACCCGATGGACCCCGCACGCTGCCGATCGTGCAATTGATGCGGACGATCGCCTGTCCCCTGGAATCGTTGGGGGTGAACTATCGCCAATATGGCGATCTCTTCACGGCCCGCCTTAGCGGGTTTGGTTCAGTCGTCATTCTGAGTAATCCAGTCGGGATTGAGGCGATGATGACGGCACCACCGGATGTGTTTGATTCCGGGCGGGGCAATCGCATCCTGGCTCCTTTTGTTGGCGAGACGTCGCTGATTCTGCTAGACGGCAAGGCCCATCAACGGCAACGCAAGCTGTTGACGCCGCCCTTTCACGGCGATCGCCTGCGAGCTTACGGACAGAATATTTGCCAGATTACCCAGCAGGTGATCGATCGTTGGCAACCGGGTCAGACCTTTTCGGCCCGGCAGGTGACCCAGGAAATTTCCCTGCGGGTGATTATGAAAACGGTGTTTGGCATCCATCAGGGAGCCCAGACCGAACAACTGCGTCACCGTCTCAATGCACTGTTGACCTTATTTGATCACCCACTCAATGCCAGTTTTGCCTTTATTCCAGCGCTGCAACAAGATTGGGGAGCCTGGAGTCCCTGGGGCCGATGGCTGCGGCAACGGGCTCAGTTGGACCAGTTGCTCTATGCCGCTATTCAGGACCGGCGGGACCATGCCGACCAACCAGGCGACGACATCCTCAGTTTGATGCTGGCGGCTCGGGATGAAACCGGTGCGCCGATGACCGACCAGGAGTTGCGGGATGAGTTAATGACGTTGTTATTTGCGGGCCATGAAACTACAGCAACGGCACTGGCCTGGGCGTTGTACTGGCTCCATCAGTTGCCAGCATTGGCCGCCAAGCTGTTGCAGGAATTGGCAGACCTGGGACCGGACCCCGACCCGGTGGCGATTTCTCGCCTGCCCTATTTGAATGCGGTCTGTCAGGAAACCTTACGGATTTATCCGGTGGCGCTGTTTGCTTTCGCTCGCATTCTGAACCGACCGTGGTCGCTGATGGGTTATGACCTTGAGCCTGATACTCAGGTGAGTGCCTGTATTTACCTGCTGCACCATCGCCCTGACCTGTATCCAGACCCTAACCAATTCCGACCCGAACGCTTTTTAGAACGGCAGTTTTCGCCCTATGAGTACCTGCCCTTTGGTGGGGGCAATCGCCGTTGCCTGGGGGCCGCCTTTGCCCTGTTTGAGATGAAACTAGTATTGGCCACTATCCTTAGTCGCTGGCAACTGCAGTTGGTCAGCGATCGCCCGCTTAAACCAGTCCGCCGGGGCGTTACCATGGCTCCGGCCAAGGGCGTGCCCATGCAAGTGGTGCAACAGGCTCAACGCAAAGCTTGCCGTTCAGTTACCGTTTAGCTTGAGCCAGATAGCCATTGCGGAGCTGAATCACGGGCCGGTTGGATAATCGAATTAGATGTTCGTCGTGAGTGGTGACGATCACCGTAATGCCAATCGAGTTGAGTTTTTGCAGGATTTTGATTACCTGAAAGGAATTGTCTGCATCCAGGTTGCCGGTAGGTTCATCGGCCAGCAGGATCGGCGGGGTGCCCACAATCGCCCGGGCAATGCTGACCCGCTGCTGTTCCCCCCCCGATAATTCATCCGGAAAACAATTTGCCTTGTGTTGCAATCCCACCATTTTTAGGGCGGGTTGGAGCCGTCGATGAATTTCCTTGCGGCTGAAGCCCTGGGCCCAGAGGACAAAGGCCACATTTTCCTGCACGGTGCGGCGTGGGATGAGTTTGTAGTCCTGGAAAACGACGCCAATTCGCCGCCGCAAGAGGGAAAGGCGATTCCCCTTTAAGTTCGACAGGTTGTAGCCATCGACTTCGATCTCCCCTTCGGTGGGCCGCTCCGCACCATACAGCAATTTCAGCAAAGTGGATTTGCCGGATCCCGAGGGGCCAGTAATAAAGACGAAATCACCCCGCTGGATTTCCAGATTGATCTGGGTCAGAGCCTGGCAGCTATTGCTATAGGTCTTACAAACGCCGCGTAAACAGATAATAGGACTAGATGGTGCGGATGAACCATCGGAGTTGTTAGCAGTAGAAGCGCCAGCCGATTTCAGCTTTTCTCCAGCGGTGCTTTGACCAGTCAGTACATTTGTCATCAGCGGTCCACGGGGTAGCAGGGGCAGAATCCAGACAGAGAATTTCCGGTTCTAGCTTCAAGGCGAACCGGGATGGGTGAAACGATACAGCAGCGATCGCCAGGCAAAGTGGGGCAAAGCCAGCATCCGCCGCCAGCGCCAGGGCTCCTGATAAAGACGGTAGACCCATTCCAAATGGTTATTGCGGAGCCAGGCAGGAGCCCGTTGTTTGGCACCGGACCAGATGTCGAAACTGCCGCCCACGCCGATCCAAATGGCCTGGGGACAGAGATGACGATGTTCAGAAATCCACAGTTCTTGTCGGGGCACGCCTAACCCAACCAGAATTAAGCTGGGTTGTAGAGTCTGTAATCGCTGGCAAAATTCTGATTCATCCGCAGAAGTCAGGTAACCGTGTTGTACCCCAGCGATCGCCAGACCGGGCACCCGTTTTTGCCACTCGTTGGCTGCCTGTTCCGCCACACCAGGCGCCCCACCAAACAGAAAAACCGTCCCCAGGTTAGCCCGACCAAATTCACGGATCAGATTGGCTGCCAATTCAATGCCAGGACATCGCTGTACATGCTTGCCATACAATCGCAGATAGAGAACAACCCCCGCCCCATCTGGCAGCACCAACTCCGCCTGCCGAATGACGTCACGCAGACGGAGATTTTGCTCTGCCTGCATGGTCATTTCCGCATTCAGGGTGACAACGTGGCAACCCTTTTGCTGTTCAGCCTGTTGAATCAGCCAGCCGGTGTAGTCATCCAGCAGATGCACGGGAGTCCCCAGAACGGAAAATCGTTGGGGTGTGTCTGGTATCAACCGTAGATCCTGCACGAGTTGCCTCTCATCCTCTAAGGCCAGCCTATTCAAGCAATCAATTCTACCGCACTCCTATCCAAACAGCAGATTTCCTTTTGCCGAGTCAGATCAACGTCAACTGGGATTTCTGGAGCTCTAAACCATCCAGGAATTAGTAGTCCGTCGGGATAGATTTGAGGGATAGCTCAAATCTACAAAAACCATTTGAACCATTTTGAGGCTGTTTTGAGGAGACTTTGCCTCTCAAAATAGCCTTGACAGATCACTAGGGAGCCATGAATCCTACGATTCTTTGCCCGTGGCTTGCTGGCGGGCTTTCAATGCTTGCTGAAAGCCCACCACAACCAAAATATTAGCCAGAGTGAGGAAAAACTCTGCCCCACCATGTAACCAGTCCACATTAGCCAGAATGTCGCCTATCACCAGCCGAGAATAAATCCCAGCCGGAATGGTAATCGCCACAAAAACCAGGGTTGTATAAAACCCGATCAGCGCCAAACGCGGCACTTGTCCGGAGCGGGTGAGGAACCAGAGAAAGCCCAGGTAAGGAAACAGGGAGAGAGCAAACAGCGCATCCTTGAGTTGCATGGCAATTCTAACGAGGAGTTAGGGTGGCAGTCCGACGCAGCCCGATTGATGGCAACGGTCTGGACCGAACCTAGCTTACTGCACTGAGGGGCGCGGCCGCATTGACCAGTGACAGCAAAATGCCGGTTTGTTCCTGCCCATCGGTCGCCAGATCGCTGTGACAGAGGTAAACCCGCTCTTCTGTCCGGCCCAGGAGATCCAGCAAGATCCGGTGTAAGCGTTGTTCATTGGCCGCCAGGGTGTCTGCGGCGGTCCACTGTCGGCCTGACCAGGAACTCAAAAATAGGGGGGCGGCAAACAGGGCATCAACGCCGCTTAACCAGCGCGGGGAGCCAGCATCCAACCAAAATTGCCAGCGATGCACCCGACGGCTAGAACGGTACTGGAACACGGTTGCCAGGGTCACGGCATTACTAGCGGGCCCGGTCGGCCGCACTGGATAGGGATTGGCGGTGATGGCGCCGCTTCGCAGCAGTTGAATTAACTGACCCACCATCATGGCAGCAGGTGCTTCAGAACGACTGCCCCGCTGTACCCGTCGGTTGACTTCCGCGTAATGTTGCGCCGTGTCCATCAGTTGCCGCAGGGCGGAGAGTTGGGCAAAGGACAGGTGGCCACCGCCAAACAAAAACTGTTGAATGGCCCGGTCCAAAAGCACAACGGCGGTTGGAATCAGTCGTTGACGCAGTTGTTCCTGCTGGTTGGCGATCCATTGAGCGATCGCATCATAGGCGGTGGTGGCTCGATAACCCAACCGATCCCAGCGGGGAAAGGTCTGGGCTGGTAGTAACCGGGGCGACTCTGGATGGGGCGCAAAGCAGTAATCGGCCAGGAGGCCAGCCCGGACTGGATCAATCTGAAAGGCTATTCCATCCGTTGTTGGTGGATCCGCTGCGGCTGGTTCCTGTTGCTGGGCCTGACCACTGAACACGACCAGCATTTCAGCCACCGCTTCCTTATCCACCAGCCGTCCCAACCCTGGATAAACCAGTGCCAGCAGGGTTAAGAGGGCTCGGATAATCGGCACACTGTTCAGCGGCCGCTGGTCATTCAGGGACTCTACTGGAATCTGGCGGGCGGCCAGGATTTGAATCAGGCTGTAACGGGCGATCTCATCCAGCCCTGGCCCGATAATGGCGATATCCCTGGGTTGAACCTGCCGAGTTTCCACCGCTTCAATAATGACTTCAGCTGTGCGGCGCAGCAGTTGGGAGCGGGCCACCGTTTGAATCACCTGTACCGACTCCGGCAGGGTGGCAAAACAGAGGGGATTAAAAACCAGGTCTAAAATGGATGAACCGATGGTGCTTGCCAGATTGGCGGTGCTGGGTTCGGGTAGGGCTTTGATGTCGCAGCGAACGGCCAGACCAGCCAGATAAGCTGGATCCGCGCCTAACCCCAAGCGGATGGAGCCATTGGGATTGTAGGTAAACACAGCGCAGGCCCCTCCATCCAGGAGTGCTTCGAACAGTGGACGGGCGATCGCTGGATATTCATCCACATCATCTGCCAGTACCCATTGGAACCGTCGCCGCAGGTGTTGCCGATAGGTTGGATCGGGCAGCAAGTGCTGGTTGTAAAGGCAGGCAATGATGCCGTAGGTCAGCAGTCCCCGGTCTAAACACCAGTTCTGCCATTGTTGTAGCAGCCTTGCCACCAGCGGATAGGGCAGGGGAAAATCCTGGGATTGACGGACTAGCCCCTGTTCCAGGATGGTGGGAATTTCAGCCAGTGTGACACCCGACAAAGCGGCAAGTTGCAGTAAGTCCAGAATCCGACGGACTAGACGGGGGGCCGTAATACCAGATGCCTGACTGATGATCGGATCTAGATCCGCTTGCCACAGGCTACTAGCCAGTTCTTGTTCTGTTTCCGGGGCCAGCCGTAGGGGAAATTGCGCCGTCAGGTTCAGTTGTTGAACCAGAAGCGACCAGAATAAACTCACTTCATCCTCAAAGAAGCCCATCGGGGTTGTGGAGTGAAAGGGGGGCTGACCTTCTGTTGCCACGGTAATGCGATCGGCCAACTCCAGACGATTATCTCCCGTTGCTGAAAAGACCAGAATGCCCCTGCTGGTCTGGTGGTCTCGCCCAGCAGATGGGCTGGGCTGGGCGGCCTCTGAGCCGTGCTGTGCCGCTAGCCAGATGCCAAGCTGCTGAATCAGACGGTCTGTTTTGCCACTGCGTGTTGAACCTTGAATCCAGAGGGAGGGAGAAGAGACCAAAAGGCTGCCCGATGATTTTGTTAAAATTACTTCGTACTCGAACGGTTCCGTCCTACAATGACGGCTACTGTTGATAAAGGTACTGCTAGAAAGATTTTTTCTAGTCTTTGAACTAACCTTATCCTAAACGGGCTTGTGTCATGAAGCCACCCTTTTTGAGTAGTTTTATACGGTCTCTGCAAAATGCGAATCGCTGGCTTCTGGATACACCAGAAAGGGCATTAGATCAGGCCTATGATGCGGCTCTTAAAATTCAAGCAATTGAAAATGAGCACTTTGGCGGCACAAAAATTTCTAATGCAGCTAACCGGTATAGCGAAAACACATTCGATTATTTTCGAGCAGAACTAAAGCGGTTGCTAAAGGTTGCTGAGATTCGCTTAACGGAATTCCGAGCCAGCCGGGTGATCACAAATTCCACTAATCCTGCTAAAAATGGGCTTGGCAACTCCCAGAATGCTGCTTACACAGTAAGCGGGGAAGATCAGGCGTTGATTCTGGAGAAACTCAAATTTATTGATCAGGTTCTGGAGCGCTACAAACCGAAGCCAGCAAAGTCCACTGCCTTAGTTCCTGTGCAGCCATCGGCATCAGATCGAGTGCTTCTTTCCTCCGAATCGTCTATGAATGGGAAGGATCCGAGACTGGAATATGCCGATCTGGTTGCGGATGAAGATGATGGAATCCTGGATAAAACGGGAGTCCTACCCCGCTCGATTTTAGGGACGGTGAGTCGGATTAAGCGGGATCTAGATCCCAGATCGGAAGATCAGGTGATCCAAAATTTCCGAAGCACAAAGGCAAAAACTCTGATTTCGATCCGACTTATTTTGTTGTTAATTATTATTCCGCTGTTGACGCAGCAGGTCACTAAAGCCCTGATTTTTCCCCTTGTCGATCACCATCGCAGTGTGACCAATCAGGAAATTTTTATTAACTATGAATTAGAGGAAGAGGCTCTTCAAGAACTACGCACCTATGAACAGCGTCTACGGTTTGAGTATCTATTAGGAGATACCCCTAAATTAACAGACAAACAAATTGATGAGCGCCTTCAGGAAAAGGCCGAAGAGTTGGCGCAGCACTATAAGCGGTTGGGAACCAATGCGATCGCCAATGTTTTTGCCGATTTATTTTCCCTTGTAGCCTTTGCTCTAGTGCTGATCAACCGCCGGGCTGAGGTTCCGGTGTTGAAATCATTTATGGACGAAACAATCTATGGGCTGAGTGATAGCGCCAAAGCATTTATTATCATTTTGTTCACTGATATGTTTGTTGGTTTCCACTCTCCCCACGGCTGGGAAGTCCTGCTGGAAGGCGTTGCTAAACATTTGGGTTTGCCCCCTAGCCGTGATTTTATCTTTTTGTTTATTGCGACCTTTCCAGTAATTTTGGACACCATCTTCAAATACTGGATTTTCCGATATCTCAACCGCATTTCTCCCTCCGCTGTTGCCACTTACCGCAGCATGAATGAGTAGGGCAATTGCCCAGAGAAATGGGAGTTGGAGTTCAAAGGAAATCTCGAAAAACAAGCAACTTACCTGCCTGTTCTTCTAATACACACTAATTCTGACCTGGAGCAGATCCGCCTTCTTGCCCCGGTGGCGGAGAATTGCTTTGTCCTGGAGTGGCGGGAATCCGCCCTGGAGCTTGTTCTGAGTTTCCAGGACCATCCGACGCCGATGCAGGTGTTGGTGGTGGAGCTGGAGTAGGTACTGGAACTGGGGCTGTGGCCGAAGGTTGCTGGGCTGGGTTTGGAGTCGGAACTGGAGCCGGAGCAGGTGCTGGGGCCGGAACTGGAGTGGGAGTGGAGGGTGCTGGCTGAGAAGCCGCTGGTGGG
>CAZBTL010000005.1:36737-40831 GCA_964494755.1 uncultured bacterium
TGGGGCCGGAACTGGAGTGGGAGTGGAGGGTGCTGGCTGAGAAGCCGCTGGTGGGGGCGGCGGCGGGATAGGTGCTGGGGCGGGAGCCGGTGGTTGAGTGGGGGCTGGCTGAGATGCTGCAGGGGGCGGTGTGGCTGTTCCTGTTGGCTGGCTGGTGGCGACAGGGGGGGCGGAATTTGAATTGGTTGGGTTAGAAGCAGGTTCGACCGCAGGTTGCTCAGGTAAAGAGGGAGTTGGCGATGTGACACCGGGAGTCCGACGGTCATTAGCTGGGTTCAGCAACAGGGATGCTGAACCAGCCTTTTGCTGCATTTCCAGCGTCGTTTGCAGGGGCGGTGGTTCCAATTGGGAAGATGGGCCCGAGTAGGTTACACCCCAGGCTGTTTGATTGGCAACCGGCGGAGTGGGGGCTTCTGAACTCAGGGCAACAAAGCTCGGATTTTCAAATGAGCCTTCTTCTGGGAGTGGCGATTGGGAAGCGATAGCCCCAGCGGTTTCTTCTCGAACGGCTGCGATATCTTGATCGGTCTCGGTCTCGCTGCTGTGTTTATGCAGACTCAGACCTTTCACCAGATTGCTGGTTTCATAGAAGCGCCTAAGATCGAAATTATAAATTTGTGCAATCCGATCCTGAACAATTACGGCCATCTGGCCTGCTTGAAGTGGCTGGCGTTGCGAGTCATCCTGATTGGACACTTCGATTTGACTGTTCGTCAGGGCTCCAACCAGGGTAACGTCAGTTGCTGGGTTGTAGCGAATAAATAAGGCAGAACCGCGAATTCCAGCAGCTGCATTGGGTGTTTTAATCCGAGTCACGCCTTTTCCAGGCGGAATCAGCAAGAGAACAGTCCCAGTGTTCAGACGAAAGGTACGGGTACCGGGTTGAAAGTAAAACAGAGCCATCTCCCCAATCCGAGCCAGGGAGCGATCGTTAAATCGAAGTTCAGCCAGAGACTTCCGCGCTGTCATCAGGGAATCGCCAGGCGACATCGTATCGGTTTTGCGGGCTGGCCTAACTGACTGATCCTTCAAACGCAACTCCACCCGATTGCGCAGTTCTTGAATCACTGCACTGGTCAGTGGCACTTCGCCCCTGACACAAATCGGGTTGAACAGAATGCCCAGGCTACCTACGACCAGAGCAACTTTCAGCGAAAGTTTACCAGACATACCAACTCACTGTCCTGGAAGAATTTGGGGGCTTTGCTTTGTTTCCTCCGTCTAAAGGATTTTATATCATTAATGGTTAGGTGTAGGTCTGGTTAATGCACTGAGTTCCAATGATTTTCTGGATAGTGCAACCTTACATCTAAACAGTCTAGCGATAAAATTCTCCGGGTGTCATCCCATCTTTCCTCATGGCGTTGCTGAAATGCAGGATTCTTCTCATCCCTGGAATTATCAATGCCTTCCTGATGGTCTCCTGTGGATGTTTTTATGGATAAGCAAAAATTCGGGGTTGGCGAAGTGTCCTGGAGAATGCTAAGACAAACTCAGGTTTAACAATAATGACCTATCCGGGTGCCAAGGCAAGGCAAGTTGCCTGCCAGCTTTTGTGAATCTGAATCATCGATATTAATCAGCTTACGGATAGTTCAGTTGGAACGTTGTCATCATTTACAGATCCTGGTCAAGTCTGCTTCTGGTTATCCAGCCTGGCGGCGGTCTTGTGTTTTGGCAGGTCTTTCCCTACTGATTTGGGGGGTGGCGATCGCCCCTGCTGGGGCAGAGTCTAATCTGACGACTTTGCCATCCGATGAAAGGGTGCAGGTAGATGGAACTGAAAATGGCGCCGGCAACAGTGGGCCAGATCTGTTTCTTCACCCACGGCTACAGTTCCAGTCAATCTCTGCGGCTGCCGGACCGACGATTTCCTCTGAAACCCGGTTTTCATTCCAGCGATCGGGGCTTGATCTGCCAGCGATGATCCACGGGTTAGCGGTTACGGGCGAGCCAGTCTTCCGGAGCAGTTCGTCGCTGCTGCCGCAGTCAGTTTCTACTGGGGATGATCTGGAACTTGTGGCTCAGCATCCAACTAATGCAGTTGCTGTGGATGAGGATTCAGATCTAGGTGTATTGCGCCTCCAGGGCAAGCCCTTGCCGGAACTAACTACGCAAGCACCAACGGCAGAGCCTGAACCGGACAAAACTGAACCAACCGCTGATGTTTGCGACACGGAGCTCGGTTGCCTCAGGCTGCAGGTTCCTACCCCTGCTGCGGCCCCACGTCAGCCAGTTCTCTACCTGTTAACTCGGCTGGATTACTTCCGCAGTGATAACATTTTCTCCTCAGCGGTTGATCCAATTGGAGACAACCTATTTCGACCGGGTCTGACGTTGTTTGCTACCCCCTATTTGGGGCAAGGATTTTATCTGGTGGGCTCGGTGAACGGCAACTTGGTTCGTTATACAGACCAGTTTCCTTTCAACTACGATGATTTGTTAGTTCGGGCAGGCATTTATAAGGTGCTGAGTCCCAATATGTCTGGGGAAATTGGTTGGAGCTTTCAGCAACTGTTCATTGCCAGTGATGATTTGTTGGGTTTGTCGAGGGGAACCCGCTTTCTGGGGGATCATGCCTTTCGCATTGACTTGAACCGGCGAGATCAGTTGTCCAAGAAATTGAGTCTGAATTCTTACTATCAATTTCGGCTGGGATTTGCCGATCCGGCTGACCGATCGCGGGTGAATAACTCCCTCATTCTTTCCCTCAACTATGATCTGCAACCCAATTTGCAAGCAGGTGTGGACTATCTCTTTTCCCTATCCAACTTTACACAGGTGAAGCGCCAAGACTTATACAATCAGATTTCTGCCCGTCTGACCTACACGCCCATCCAAAATACACAGCTCAACATTTACGCTGGATACAGTTTTGGAGGTTCCACAGAAAACAATATTAATTTTGATGGTTTTGTGTTTGGCGCCAGCTTAAATTTCAGTTGGGCTTTGTTTTAAGTTAGGCAGGTTTAAACCAGGTAGGAGCACCAATCACTCCAACTACCAGCATACAGCTTGGTATGGGTGATTCCTGCCAGTTCAAGGGATAACAAATTGACGCAGGCAGTGACTCCTGAACCACAGTAAACGATGATTTCTGCTGCGGAGTGGATGTCAGCCCAGCGTTGCTGCAACTCCTCTACAGGCCGGATATAACCGTTGGCAGTGGTAACATCTTGCCAAGGATAGTTCACTGCTGGGGGAATATGGCCGGCAATCGGGTCAATGGGTTCCCGTTCTCCCCGGTAGCGATCGTCCTCACGGGAATCGACCAAGACAATTCCTGGTTGATCCTTGCAAGCCTTGACCTGGTCAATGTTGACTATCATGTCGGTCTGAATCTGGGGCACAAAGTGACCAGCCCGATTGGGCGGACAGTCCGTTGTCACTGGATACCCTGCTTCCTTCCAGGCTGTCCAACCACCATCCAGCACGGCCACGCGATCGTGGCCCAAATAGCGCAATAGCCACCACAGACGCGCCGCAAAAGCCAGGCGGGAGTCATCGTAGGCAACCACCAGGGTCGGTTCCGGTTCAGAGACAATTCCCAAACGGCTGAATTTATCTGCTAACTCGTTTGGCGTTGGCAGGGGATGACGGCCGCCATGCTGGCTAATCGGCCCAGACAGATCTCGATTCAAGTCTAAATAATACGCCCCTGGAATATGGCTATCCTGATACTGTTGCAATCCCAATTCTGGCTGCATCAGGGAAAAACGGCAGTCCACCACCACTACTTGCGGATCGTTCCAATGGGAGGCTAGCCAGGCTGCGGAGATAATGGTGTGATTCATCAGCTAGCTCATCCTGTTTGAAAAGGACACCTGGAGTTAAATTTCTTCATCAATATGGGAGTAGTGCAGCGTCAACTCTAGAAATTAGGGTTTGTAGTCAGCGCTTCAGCGCTAAAGCACCGACTACGAGCCAATGGGTTCAACTTAAAATTAGGGTTTGACAGAACAGCAGGGTCTCCCTGGATTATGGATCAAAGTCGTATGGTTATGAAATTAGTTTAAGTTGTATTTGCATATACAAGCCGCGGGGTTGGCAGCCAGAGAGAATAGTCTCGAATTCTATCTTAGGATTGGTTATTT
>CAZBTL010000006.1:0-28211 GCA_964494755.1 uncultured bacterium
TAGTCGGTGGCTTTGCTATCGGTAATCGGAGTGTTGGTGGTGATGCTGGCGTCTTTAGCAACTACAACATTGATCGGCAGAGTAAAGCGAGCAGGCATAACAGGAGGGGTCGGCAGTGTCAGGCTCTCAACTCCCGAAATGGTTTCTTGAGACAGAACCGGAGTAACAGCAGTGGGGGCTTCTAAGGTGACGGTTTCTTGAGCAACAGCGGAGACGGAAGACCCAACCGCAGCAGCAACACCCAGCATGAACAACAGGCTTCTTTTCATTGTCATATAACTCCTCAAAACACAACGTGCAGGACACAGAACGAGCAGAGAATGGCTAGGAGCATCTGGCCACTACACTTTTACACACTCTAGATGAGTATACTTCGTTCAAGCCATTTGACCAGTAGTCTCTGAACAGGATGCTGCCCAAAACAGTGGAATAAAATTGACTGACTATTAACCTATTCGACTCATCATTGTCAACAGTCCCTGCTGGCCCAGGAGAATTTCCCGTAACAAACTGAAAATTCCTACCCAGAGAATGGGAGTAATGTCGACACCACCCAGGGGAGGGACAATTTTCCGCAGGGGAACTAAAAACGGCTCCGTTGGCACTATTACCAGGTTAAAGGGGAAACGAGTCAGATCTGCTTGGGGGTACCAGGTTAACACAATCCGGAAAATGAATAGCAGGGTCATTCCGGCCAGGAACAAACCCAGGCTCCAGGAGGTAATTGCAGTAGCAGTCATGAGTGGGCTCAACCGGTGCAGCGAAACAATCTTTATTTATTGTAGTCTGCTGGGAATCAGTTCCAAATCGGGGGCAGATGCCAGGTAGATCGTATTGGATTCACCTATTAAGAATTATTAATCTCCCCCTGTGGCTTTCCTGGATCGGTGAGTCGGTGAATCTCAATCGGGGGGCGGACAGGAGTGCGATTGCGCAGGGCCGGAATGGTGGGTTGAATTACCTCGAAGGAGCAGCTTTTCAAGGGGATAGCAGACGACTAAAATAATCGAATATCAACTGTTGTTAAGAGAGGCTGCGCAATTCATGACTGCTTCGTTATCAAATTTCTTGTTAAGTCTATTGGCCGGTGCCCTGATTGTTGTGATCCCGGTTACGGTTGCTCTCATTTTCATCAGCCAAAAAGATAAGGTTCAGCGCTCCCGATAATTTGGATGCGGGAATCGCTCGACAGCCTGGTGCTCCATGATGCAGAATCAAAACCTCAGGTTAGATTAAGAGACGAGGAAGCTGTGTGTCGTCTCTAGCCGATAAACCTGAGGTTTTTGTTGGACCAGTGGACTAGCGACCGTCTGCACTTAGCGGCATTGCTTGATTGACCGGCAAGGAAAGGTTTGACAGTTTGGTTGATTTGGAGATTCTGGACTTCACTCGCTACCATAGATCTACTTAGGAGATTCGGAAAAGGCAATGGTCAACGTCGGACTGAGTTGGAGCAGTTTTCTGGGGATTGCCCTGGCGATCGCAGGAGCAGCTCTCTATTTCTTAAGGTCAATGCGACCAAAGCTTGCCCGTGATTACGATATTTTCTTTGCGGCAGTAGCGTTGCTCTGTGGTGGAATTCTTTTCTTCCAGGGCTGGCGGCAAGACCCAATTTTGCAATTTGGCCAGTTTCTGTTAACCGGGTCTGCGATTTTCTTCGTGGTCGAAAATATTCGTCTGCGGGGGATCGCAACCGAGCAGGCCAGACGCAGTTCTCCAGTGGTTGACGAAGAGCGACCAGTTAGCCGGGTTTATCGGGCTGAGTTGGATGAACTGACCGCCTTTGAAGATCGGACTGCTACCCGGCGGATTCGGGGTAGTCGAGATGCTCGTCCCAGCCGAGATGAGTACGAGGAAGGAGTGCGTCGCCGCCCTGCCAGTCGGGGACCGGGGGAAGATCGCTTAGGACCCACTAGCGATCGCAGCAGCCGCAAGCGTCGTCCCCGCCCGGCAGAGGAAGGATCGCTGGATAACCAGGAATTTCAGGAAGATGGCGACCTGTGGGAGGATCGTCCCAGCAGCCGTAATCGCGGTGGATCTGCTTCCCGACCCAGTAATCAGCCACCCAGCGCCAATCGTCCCAAACGACCTCGCCCCGCTTCTGATGAGTCCCAGCGTCCCCGAGATCGAGACAGGGATGTTTCCTCTGATCCGGCGGCGTCCGAGTATGTTGACTATCGGCCGGTGGATGAAGACAAGGAAGATGA
Source organism: uncultured bacterium (assembly GCA_964494755.1). Taxonomy (GTDB): domain Bacteria; phylum Cyanobacteriota; class Cyanobacteriia; order Leptolyngbyales; family Leptolyngbyaceae; genus CAZBTL01. The sequence continues at coordinate 2,208 of CAZBTL010000006.1, forward strand.
TAATTGGGGTGATTACTAAGTGAATGGCTGCCGGACCTTCACTTGCTAATTTTCCGGGTCTGTTGTTCTCATCTCATAGAGTTGGTTGTAAAAGCTAGGATAGGACGTAACTCCAACGGTGTTTGGAGTTCTGTTTTGATGGACTGGTTGAGATGGTGAGCGGAATTCGCCAACATCCTCTGTTTGGCTGCTGGTTGACTTGGTTGGCAGGTCTTAGCTGTTTGTGGTTGCTGGCTGCCTGTAATCAGGGGGGAGTGCCGTTGGGACCGGCCGAACTAGATAGCCGCTATAACGATGAACAGCCAGCCTTGAGTGGAGATGGTCGCTATCTGGCGTTCGTTTCCAACCGTAACGGTAGCCGTAATTTGGTGTTGTATGATCTGCGGCTGCGGCAGTTTGTGGATGTGCCCTGGCTAAACCGGCGAGATGCAATCGCGGAATCGCCTAGCCTCAGCTATACCGGTCGCTATCTGGTCTATGTGGCCAGCGATCGGGCCCGGCCGGAAATTGAACTGTACGATCGGGCCACCCGTCAGGTGCAGGTGCTCACCTCCGGTTATCGGGGCTGGGTTCGCAATCCCAGCATTAGTCCGGATGGCCGCTATATTGCCTTTGAAACCGGTATTCGAGGCCAGTGGGATATTGAAGTGGTGGATCGGGGCCCGATTGAACTCGATTTACCAGACTATCGGCGTTCTCAACCATCTCCTACCCGTTCTCCCTAGCCTCGGAATTCTGTGAATCTTCGTCCCTTCATTTTTATTGGAGTAGCCAGTTTACTGAGCGGTTGTGTTGGTCCGCGACTGGTCAGCTTTCCGTTTGATCCAGGGGGGCGCAGTCTGAACAGTCCCTATGGCGAGATCAGTCCGCGTATCGCCAGTCGCTACATTGTGTTTGCCTCAGATCGTCGGGGCAGTCAGGATATTTATCTCTACGACACCGTCACCCGGAACTTAGTTGACCTGCCCGGTCTCAATACCATTGATACCATTGAGGCCAGTCCGGCTATTTCTGAAAACGGCCGCTGGATCGTCTTTGCTGCTTCTCGCCAGGGATTGTCTGGCATTTATTTGTATGACCGGGACACTCGTCAATTGCGAAACCTGACGGAAAATCTCAAAGCTGCTGTGCGTAACCCTTCCATTAGTGCCGATGGCAATGTCATCGCCTTTGAAGCCAGTCCCAATGGTCAGTGGGATATTCTGCTGGTTAACCGATTGGGCCAACCCTTGAATGGTCCGGTCCTGCCACCCACCTAAATCCCCTCAGGCGATCGTGCTGCCAATACCCAGAGCGGTTTCAAAGGCCCAGAGGCGATCGGACTCCGCCGGATTAGGCCTGCCGTAAATACGGGGATGCTGGCCGGTTTGAATCAGCACCTGTTGCACCTCATGGTTAGAAATCTCAGCCAGATTGCGGTTGGTGGTCAGGGCCAGACTGGCGGCAATGCCTAAACCCTGCCCCACCGCTGCATTGAATTCCACAATTCTCCCAGCAGCGCAGGCATAGCCGTCGAAACCGGAAGCTGGACTGACCACCGCCAGGTTGGGAACCTTACTGAGCAATGCATGGCGAATACCAACATTGAAAATAGGGGGTGTATGGAAGGAAATGCTGCTGATGCCCAATTTAGAAGCCTTTGCCCCCAGGCCGGTAATGCCGCCCCGCACATCCAGGTGATAGGTGAAGGTGGCCAGGGCTTCATCCTCTGGCACTCCCCCGGCTAACATGCGGGCGCCGCTGAGAGGTTCCACAGCTCCGATGACATTTCCGGCATGACGAATATACAGTTCAGATGCAGGCCGAACGACTCTAGCGCCAATACTTTTGAGCCACTTCTCGACGAATTTCATTTCTGCCAGGATCTCGGCGGACGGTTTGGCCGCTCCTCGGGCCAAGGCTTCCGCCTGGGAACCGGTGGTGTAACAAAGCAAGGCGTTCCAGGAAAGGCGACCATTGGGCAGGATGGCAATATTGGGTTGATCCAAAACGGCTTTGCTATCCGCCAGGGAAAATCGTTTGCCCCGAAAGGACTGATAGGCAATGCTGAAAGCCCGACAGCGAACGTCAATATAATCTGGGCCAACAATCATTGTCTGCAAGTTACCCCGGTTATCCACCAGCCCCCGGCGGAATTGCTCCGCCAATTTGGCGTTAGATCCGGTGGCAACCTCAATAAACCGCTGGGCCTCTGTATCCGCCGGATTGGTTAACCGCCGCAACAGGCCCGCTTCCTCATCTCTCAACCGTTGTACGCTGAGACCTTCGGTTTCAAAGACCAGCGTCACTGGCAGTTCGGAGTCGGGCAGGCCGAAGGTGCCAAATCCTTGAAATTTTTCAACCTCCGCTGCCTGAGCCAGTTCAGCATTTACCGTGGAGTCAATGAACTGCCGGGCTCGATATATCTCACCTCTGGGCAGACAAATTGCTGACAACTGGCTCTCGTCTTTCAGAACCGAAGTAATTTGAACTCGACTCAGGATATCGATGCGGGACTCTTGTAACAGTTGGCGCAGGACCGCATCTGCCCGACGGGGATCCAATGCGATCTGGTTTACACCGCAACGCTGTAGAAATTCTTGGTACAGAGAGGCTGGGTCGCCAAACGTCGGCAATCCCAGTGATTGACGGAGGTCTGGTGGAACCATACTGCGATCCAGATAGGCCAGCCCTCCCCGCACCAAATGTCCGCCAATGCCCTCTTGGGCGTTGCCCTTCAGCATCAGCAAAATTTTTAACCACCCCCCTGTGCGGCGATTAAATTCCCGGGCCGCACTCACCAGCGCCAAAATTCCGGGAACTTCATCGCCGAAGCCAATCAGGTCGTAGGTTTTGGTAACCGGCCGGGTTGCTGCAGTCATAACAAAAGGGCAGATGCGGGACTGTCCACAAATCTACACTAGATTTTCGGGGGCGGCTGCCAACCTTGCAAAAGATCGGGACGGGGTGAAGGGGTGGGAAAGAGATTCTGGAACACCGCTTTCCGAGTGTCAGCCGGTTCAGTTGCTAACTTCCACATGGTTTCGTAGAAAAAGAAGGAGACTCCCGAAAATCCTTGCTGACGCACGGCTTGCACTTGCTGCTGGACTTGCTGGATCGGCACCGGCTGATCCTTGAGTCCAGTAAGGATGCCGATGCCAGTCGGAATATGCTGGCGGGAGTCCACCACTTCCGGTTTTTTTAATTCAGCCACAAAGGCATCTAACTGATTCCGATAGACCTGGAGTAGCAGCTCTTCTACCAGTCCCTGTCGTTCCCAGGTGAACCAGTCTTGTAGGGAATGGTTGTAGGAAAATTCGTAATTGTTGGGGGAAAGGGTCACCAGGACATTTGGCTTGCGGGCCTTAATTGCCCGAAACAGTTGGGTCATATAAGCCGTGATTTTATTGGCTCGCCAGCGCATCCAGTCTGGATCTTTGGCATTGAGGGGGGCGACTTTGCCAGTTTCCTGCTGATACAGACGGATGGTATAGGGGTCGTAGCCAAATTCGTAGGGAAGGCCAAAGTGGTCATCAAGCTGAATCCCGTCAACGTTATAGCGGCTGACAATTTCCAGGATCAGGTTAGTGATGAACTGTTGCACCTGGGGATGAAAGGGATTGAGCCAGACTCGGGGATAAATTCCTTCCATCCAGATCTGGCTACCATCGAATCGTTGGGTCAGCCAGTCGGGGTGACGGGCGGCCAGTTCAGAATCGGACGGAGCCATGAAGCCAAATTCAAACCAGGGAATAACGGTCATGCCCTGGCTGTGTCCTTGCTGCACCAAGGTGGCTAGCATATCCCAATCTGCCAGATCGGGTTGTCTGGGGTCGACACTGTGGCCAAAGGTCTGCTGAGCGACGGCGCTGGGATAAAGGGTGTAACCCCAGTTCCAAACAGCCGGATAGAGCGTATTGATGTTTAGACGAGCCAACTCCTGGATGCCATTGAGCAATCGGTTGGGGCTGAAGAGAACATCACTGTCAACGTTGGTCAGCCAAACACCGCGAATTTCTCGGTTATTTTTTGCGGCTGGCGGCGGGGCGAGGGTGGGTAGATTGGCAATGTATTGGGTGGGAATCAGGCTGGCTGTATCCGGTTGGGCCAGGCAGATGGCGGCCGCCAGTTCAGCCCGGTTCATGGGTTGGCTAGGACGAAGTTGGCGCACATCTGGATAGTTGGCAATCAAGCGGTTTTCCAGAGCAGTGGCGATCGCCGAACGGGTATAGCCTGGAATGCCCTTGGCATCCTGAAAGATGGAACTGAGCTGTTGGGGAGAAGCCTGTCTGGACTCCATCTGCAACCCAGCAGCCAGGGCTCCTAAAGCCTGGGCTCGCACCATCTTTTCCTTGGGATTGAAGCGATTGTTGGGATAGCTGGAGAGGAAGCCTGTCTGATAGGCATACTGAATAGCCGGAGCCGTGCGATCGCTGGAGGCTATATCTTGAAACCGGATGGCAGACCGGAGTGGCTTCAGATTGGGAAAGGCCTGACTGATAGTGACGGCATATTCAGCCCGAGTGACTGGCGTATTGGGTCGAAAGGTGCCATCTGTATAACCCGTCATCAGTTGCCGCTGCACCAGGGATTCGATACAGCCCTGGGCCCAGTGGCCCTTCAGGTCTCGGAAGCCTGCCGAGGCAGGGGCTGCAGGGGGAACGCCAGACCAAAGAATGATGAAAAACGCTAAGAGAAAGAGCAGAACCAGAAATAAGCGAGGACGAGATCTCAACAACATTGCACCAGCAGGGATGAACAATACATCAGACAAATGGCCTGGCTGGAGAGTTCCTGCAACCAGTGTCAATTTATCCTACTGGAAGAGACGCAGAACCGGACAAAAAGCTCTGACGTATCACAAAACCGTCAGTCGATTTCCCTGTAACACTACTGGTTATGGATTTGATAGCGGCGATGGTTGCCCCTCCCTCTCCTCTAGAAAGAAGACTCTCCGGATGATTTACCCCTTTTTACCCAGCCATCCCATTCCCCCGTCAAATCCCAGCAGGTTGTAGCCTGAGAGAACAGATAGCTTACTCATATCAGAACGACCTCAACTGTGTCGTCTGGAATCGCTTCTTCTCGATCCTGTAAAACGTCGATATATAGAGAGATGGCCTCTTCAATGTTGGCGAGAGCTTCTTCACGGGTTTTTCCCTGACTAATGCATCCTGGCAGACTGGGAACCTCGACGACAAAGTAGTTATCCTCACCAGGATATAGAAGTACTTTGCGTTTGGATACTGTTTGCGGGTTTGCCATAGTTTTTGCTCGATACCTGATTGCTTCTTTCATTCAAATCCTAACCTCTGTTGGGTAAGTGTCAGGTCTGTCAGCATGCGACCCAGCAAAATTGCCTTCTGAATGCCTAATGCCGTAAGGCCGATTAGTCAGCTTTGCCCCCAGGGAGGGAAAATTGCTGGCTAACCGGCCATTGGTTTGCTTGCGAGCTGCCGTTTTGTCGGCAGGGTCTTTTTTCTCTGGCAACGACCTTACTGAACTGGGGTCAGTACTTTTTCCGGCGTGATCTCCGGATTAGCTTCTGGCGAGTCCTTCTCAGAGGGTGGCACCACCTGCCAGAACTGGGGCAAGTACTTTGCCCACTGGGCCAGAATTGTTTTAGCCTTCTGGCTGCCGGTGCGCTCGGCATGGGCTGCGAGCAGTTCCTTCAATTGCCGCTCACCCGCCGGAGCAACCACCCGCTGGAGTTTGACAGTTTCCGGGTTGACTTTTTCTGGGAAGTCACCGGCCTCATCCAGGAAGTAGGCCAGTCCGCCGGTCATGCCAGCGCCGACGTTGCGACCGCTGCGACCTAGCACCACCACAACCCCACCGGTCATATATTCGCAACAGTGATCGCCAGCGCCTTCCACAACCGCCTGAGCCTGGGAGTTCCGGACAGCGAATCGCTCTCCGGCCTGACCTGAGGCAAACAAAATGCCACCGGTCGCTCCATAGAGGCAGGTGTTGCCGACAATGACATTTTGCGAGGGATCGTAGGTGGCGTCAGCAGGCGGTTTGATGATAATTTCACCGCCATGCATGCCCTTACCGACATAGTCGTTGGCTTCTCCTTCGAGAACCAGGGTCATGCCAGACAGGTTAAAGGCGCCAAAGCTCTGGCCGACGCTGCCTTTGATCTGTAGCGTCAGTTGACCGCTGAAACCCGTGTTGCCATAGGCTTGGGCGATTGCCCCAGCAACTCTGGCTCCAATGGTCCGGTCGGTATTGACGGCGGTGAATGTTTTGCTTACCGAAGACTGGTTTTGAATGGCCGCTTGAATATCCGGATCGCTGAGGATCTGATCATCCAGAACGGGCCCATTGCTATGTACCGCTTCATGGATCAACCAGGAACGATCCTGACGCACATCGGGCAACTGGAGTAAACAGTCCAGATTTAAGCCAGCCGTTTTGGTCAACTGGACATTCTGCCGCAGTTGTAGCAGGTCAGCCCGACCAATCACTTCATCGAGCGAGCGGTAGCCCAGGCGGGCCAGCAGCGATCGCACTTCTTCCGCCACGAAGTAGAAGAAATTCACCACATGCTCGGGGGTGCCGCTAAACCGCTTGCGCAGGTCTTCCCGTTGGGTGGCCACCCCAACGGGACAGTTGTTGGTATGGCAGATGCGGGCCATGATGCAGCCTTCGGCAATCATGGCGATGGAGCCAAAGCCAAACTCTTCTGCTCCCATCAGCGCTGCCATCAGCACATCCCAGCCGGTTTTGAGGCCGCCATCGACCCGCAGAATCACGCGATCGCGCAGGGCATTCTCCATCAACACCCGGTGCACCTCAGTCAGGCCCAATTCCCAGGGACCGCCAGCATGTTTAATGGAACTAAGGGGCGAGGCTCCGGTGCCGCCATCATGACCAGAGATCTGGATGATATCGGCATTGGCCTTGGCCACGCCGGCCGCAATGGTGCCAATTCCGACTTCCGCCACCAATTTGACCGATACCTGGGCCTTGGGATTGATCTGATGCAGATCAAAGATCAACTGGGCCAGGTCTTCAATGGAATAGATGTCATGGTGCGGCGGCGGTGAAATCAGCGTCACACCTGGCTTAGAGCGGCGCAGCATGGCAATGTAAGGGCTGACCTTGGTGCCTGGCAACTGGCCGCCTTCCCCTGGTTTGGCGCCCTGGGCCACCTTGATTTCCAGTTGTTTGGCGCTCATCAGATATTCCGGTGTGACGCCAAAGCGTCCGGAGGCTACCTGCTTGATGGCTGAACTGGCCGTGTCGCCATTTTTCAGTCCCTTCAGATGGGGGAACAAGAGAGAATGGCCAGTTTCATCCACGTCATTCAGTACTCGGAAGCGAATTGGATCCTCGCCCCCTTCACCGGAATTGGACTTGCCGCCAATCCGGTTCATGGCGATCGCCAGAGTTTCGTGGGCCTCCTGGGACAACGCCCCCAGGGACATACCGCCGGTACAGAACCGTTTGACAATTTCAACCACCGACTCCACTTCTTCCAGCGGAATGGATGGGCGATCGCTGCGGAAGTCCAAAAGATCCCGCAGGGCGGTTAGTGGCCGCTCCTCCAGGTATTTCTGGTACAGGCTGTAATGGTCGTGCTGTTGGTTAGCCACCGCTTTGTGGAGATGCTTGGCCATTTCCGGGCTATTCATGTGGTACTCGCCACCGGGGCGGTACTGCACAAAGCCAAAGTTCTCCAATTTCTTGGCCGTCAGCTCTGGAAACGCTCGATGGTGGAACGACATCACTTCCTGAGCCAAATCGGTGACTCTCAATCCCCCCAGACGCGAGGGCGTACCCGCAAAGCCCAACTGCAGCAGATCGGGGCCAATGCCAATGGCCTCAAAAATTTGGGCTCCGTGGTAGCTGGAAAGCAGGGAAATACCCATCTTGGAGAGAATTTTGAGCAGCCCCTCCTCGATCGCTTTGCGGTAATGATTCTGGGCGGTGGCGGCTGAAATGGCTTTCAGCTTGCCCCGTTCCATCAAATTCTGGGTTCGGGAATCGGCCCACCACTGGCGCACCGTTTCCAAGGCCAGATAGGGACAAACCGCACTAGCGCCATAGCCAATCAAACAGGCAAAGTGATGGGTACTCCAACACTGGGCCGTATCCACCACCAGGGAAAGCTGCATCCGTAAGCCCTGCCGGATCAGGTGATGGTGCACCGCGCCTACGGCCAGTAGGGGGGGAATGTAGGTATAGTCCGTTCCCAGACGGATGGCCGCATCAGCGGTGGAGCGATCGCTCAGAATCAGAATTTGCTTGCCAGCCTGCACTGCCGCCACCGCCTGCTGGCAGAGATCAGTGACCGCCCGATGTAGCCCCTCTGGCCCCTGGGCCAGGCTGTAAAGGGTAGAGAGTTCCGCTGTGTCAAAGCTGGACTGCTGGATAGCCGCCAAGTCCAGATCACTCAAAATCGGCGACTCCAGTTTCAGTAAGCGGGCGGTTTCGGCCGTGGGCTCTAACAAATTGCCCCGTTTGCCCAATTGGGTGGTCAGCGACATGACCAGCTTTTCCCGCAGGGGATCAATGGCTGGGTTAGTGACCTGGGCAAACCGTTGCTTGAAGTAATCGTACAGCAGGTGTGGCTTCTCGGACAGAATAGCTAGCGGCGTGTCGTCCCCCATGCAGAAAGTTGGCTCCTTCCCCTGGGCGGCCATTTCGTGAATGATCAGATCAACGTCCTCGGCAGTGTAGCCAAAGGCGGTTTGATAGCGCAGCAGGGTGGTGGCATCCAATTGCGGGGCTGCTTCCTCAAGGGGCTGGGGCTTGAGGGTGACCCGATTTTGTTGCAGCCAGTCCCCATAGGGATACCGCCGAGCCACCCGTTGCTTGATGGCGCGGTTTTTGAGAATCTCTCGGGTTTCCAGGTCGAAAGCAATCATTTCACCAGGTGCCAGCCGTCCCTTCTCCACAATCTGGGATTCGGGAATATCCACCACCCCTGCTTCCGAGGCCACAATCATATAGCTGTCGCGGGTGATGACGTAACGGGCCGGGCGCAAGCCATTTCGGTCCAGGCTGGAACCCACCACCTTGCCATCGGTAAAGACCAGTAGGGCTGGCCCATCCCATGGTTCCTGAATGCCGCTGTAGTATTCGTAAAAGTCAACGATTTCGGGATAGTCCTTCAGATCCGGCTGGTTCTGATAGGCTTCCGGCACCATGATCATCATGGCTTCTACCGGACTGCGACCAGAGCGCACCAACAGTTCCATGACATTGTCCAGGGTGGCTGAGTCGCTGTTAGCCGGGTTCACCACCGGCTTCAGATCTGCCAGGCGATCGCCCCAAATGGGATGGGCCAGATCGGCCTGACGGGCCATCATCCAGTTGTCATTGCCCAAAAGGGTATTGATTTCGCCATTGTGACCCAACAGGCGCATCGGCTGGGCCAGCGGCCAACGGGGCATAGTATTGGTGCTAAAGCGCCGATGATAGATGGCAAACACACTCTGATACTCAGGATGTTTCAGATCTGTGTAAAACTCACCCAAGACCACAGACCGAACCATGCCCTTGTAAACAATCTGGCGACTGGAAAAGGAGCAAAAGTAAAAATTCTGAAAGGCCTCTGTCAAGCCAGAGTGCTTTGCCTCGGTCAGGGCCGCCTGCTCGACCCGTTTGCGCAGCCGATACAGTTGCCGTTCCAACGCGTCGCCTGACAGTCCATCGGCCTGCACAAACACCTGCTCAATTTGAGGTAAGGTGGCCCGTGCCTGCACACCCAGTTGTTCCGGTTGAATGGGCACCACCCGCCAACCCACGGTCACCAATCCCTCTTCCTGGACAATCCGCTCCACCAATTGACGGGCAAGAGTAGCAGCCTCCGCCTCCGCTGGCAGAAAGACCATGCCCACACCCGTGTGTTCCGGTTTAATTGCCCCCACGCCCACCGAGGTCAACCAGGGAGTGAACCGCTTCCAGGGAATGGCGGTCATTAGACCCGCGCCATCGCCTGAATCCTGGTCGGCACTGCATCCACCTCGATGCTCCAGACAGCCCAGCGCCACCAACGCCTTTTCAACCAGGTCGTGGCTGGCCCGACCCTGTAAATCGGCAATAAACCCCACACCGCAAGCATCCCGTTCCTCCACCAACCAGGGTTGGCCCATATATCCGACAGCGGATTCCCGACTCCAGTGTGTATCCTGCTTCACAGTTGCTCTACCTATTGCGATGGCTTGTGGTTGTTATGGTCAATGAAAAAGCTGAATCTGGCACCGAATCCAGAAGCAGTCTAAGTACCAACTTGTTCCATTGCTCCAAGGCACGAGAACCAATTCCGGGGGGAGAGAAGCGTGCCAACGATGAGACAAACGGAAGGACTACTGACTGCAAGAGAGGACAGAAGCAGCAAAAAATTGCAAATTCACTCAAAAATCTGACCGGATGGAATGTCGCAGGTATGATTTTTGAGCGGTGCTGACTCTGAGCTGTCATCCACTCAGGATGTTCATCCACCGAGCGTTTCTCACCCTGAAGGATATGCTCTGGATAACAACGAAACTCAGCTAAAAAGCCTTTCTTCCTTCATCCTAAAGGAAATAACGCTGGTAACCAGACAGAAAATGTCAGGGAAAGGAACATAATCGGATCTGAAGGAACATCAGAGCTTAAAGCCTCAGTTTAGATATCAGAACTCATGCAATGCGTGGAATAGAAATATTATAAAAAAAATCTTACGCTGGCAATCCCTGCCTTTGCGCTGGGGCGATCGGGAGTCTTGCTGTGTCAGCCGTTGGGAGCCGGTTACCACCCCTGGACGCTTCTCAACGACGACGTCTGCAATCTGTCACGGCCATTTGACCCGATCGCATTCTGGGAGGCTGGCCTGCCAAAAAAATGGCCAGCTTTCTGCGATTAGAAAATAATACGGTTGTTGTCCTGAGAAGCTAGCCGGTCAATCTGGGCAAAAAAACTGACCGTTGTGTTCCAGATTGACGGGAAGGGAGTAAATATAAGTTGCCGATCCTATATTCAACAGGGTGTAAGTAGTCAGGTATGCTCTATCGATTGCCGAGATTGTTGCGTAAACTGGGTTCGCGTCAGCCGCAGATGGCGCTATGCATAGGTGGGTTGGGGTTGTGCTCCCTATCTGGTCTGGCCCCTATGGCTCTGGCAGACCCATCCTTGCCAGCAACGACCAGTCCGCCTCGACTCAGTCAGGTGTCCCCGCAACCTCGGCCTATGGTGCAGGGCGATCAAATCGTGTTAAATGGCCGAACCCTGCCTGCAGCCTGGCTGCTGTGGCCAGGGGGCACTCCAACTGCTGGTCGTATCGGCATCAGCGATGCCGGTTTGATGCGGCAGATTGGGGTAGAGTTGCTCAACAGTAGTTCTGCGGCTCAACAGCCAGTGCAATGGTTTTCCCTGCCAGCGACTGCGCCGCTGAACCTGACAGCCCAACGCAGCGGCCCGTTACGCTATCTAGATATCACCGATCTGTCGCGCCAATTTGGCTGGCAAACCCAGATTAACGGGCGATCGCTGCAGATTACGACTCCTATGGCTAAGGTTTTGGCGGTTCGACAGGGCAAGCAAGCCTGGGGCGATCGCCTGGTGATTGAACTCGATCGACCGGCTCCCTGGCAGGTGGATCCCCAGGCGCAGGAATTTGTCCTGACCGTAGAAGGGCAGATTGACCCAGCGCTGCTCCAAGGACTGAAGTTTACGGCTGGCAATCGGGTTCAGTCAATCAAAGTAGAGTCTCTGGGAAACCGTTCTCGTCTGCGCTTGGGCATTCCTATTAGCCTCAGACCAAGGGTCTGGAGCTTACCCAACCCGAACCGGATTATTGTGGATGTACGAGCGGATTCCTTAACCGAACGGGATATTCTCTGGACTGCCGGTATTCGTTGGCGCAGTCAGTTGGTTGCTCTAGGTAGCGCTCAATTTCCGGTGGTCTGGTTGGAGGTCAATCCCCGCCAGCCTGGCCTGCTGATACAACCTATCCTGCCCAATCCTGCCAGTGTGGCTGGAATTTCGCCCCTGAGTCAAACGGCTCAGGTCAACCAGGCAACCGCTGCGATCAATGGGGGCTATTTTAATCGCAATAACCAACTTCCTTTGGGGGCAATTCGTCTGAATGGCCGCTGGCTGTCGGGACCCATCCTGGGCCGGGGCGCGATCGCCTGGAACCCATCTGGAGAATTTAGCATCAGACGATTGGCCCTTCAGGAAACCCTGACTACCTCTAGCGGACAACGCTTTCCCCTTGGGTATCTCAACAGTGCCTATCCCCAAGCTGGCATTTCTCGCTACACCCCTGACTGGGGACCGACCTACACCCCGTTGACCAACGAAGAAATTATTGTCACGGTCCAGGGAGATCGGGTGGTGGGCCAGCAAACGATGGGAACCGCTGGCACAGGCAGCATGACCATCCCAGCGAATGGCTATATCCTGGCTGCCCGATCCGCCAAAACGGCGGCAACGGCCCTGCCACCGGGCACTGTTCTGCAAATTGCGGCGGCAACTGACCCGGCTGACTTTGCCCGATTTCCCAATATTGTGGGTGCGGGTCCATTATTGATCCAAAATCGCCAGATTGTCTTGGATGCTAAGTTGGAAAAGTTTAGCGATGCCTTCATTGCTGAAACCGCCAGCCGCAGTGCGATCGCAACCCTACCCAACGGCAACCTATTGATTGTGGCAGTCCATAACCGGGTGGATGGCAAAGGGGCCAGTTTGAGTGATATGGCCCAGATTATGCAGCAATTGGGGGCACAGGATGCTCTGAACCTGGATGGTGGCAGCTCGACCACCCTTTATCTGGGAGGGCAATTGCTGGATCGTCTGCCTCGTACTGCTGCCAGGGTTCACAACGGGATCGGCATTTTGATCCCCCTGTCCCCCTGATACCGTTAGTACTGCTGCTGGCTGGCAACCTACTCTGCGGTTTTTCCGGCGAGACTGGCAGAAAGGTCTATGCCAACTTTAAATGGGTCCGCTGCTTCATGAAGACTGTGTGTACATCACCCCATCTAGCAGACAATCCATCTGAACCTGCAGAAGAATGAATAGGGCTAAACACTCAACCCATCTCAATAAAGTGAAATCATTACTAAGGTGAAATCATTAAACTGAACTACCTAAAGTACAACTAGCCAGAGAAAGACTAACGATTCCTTATCGATGGGGGCCTTTCTCTGGCAAACTAAGCTCTGCAACGTAGATATTGGATATTGCTGCATCGCAGAGTTTGGAATAATTTTGACTTTTCACCGCGATTCTGAATCCTAGAAAGTTCTGCTAAACCCCATTGGAACCTGAGCTCAGTTGAATATGACTGGTATATTTGATTGTTGCCGATATAGCCGTTCTTAAGCTGGCAGAGTACAGTCGATTCCCAACTGGCAAAGGTTTCAGCGGTGAAAGTGTACCGCACTCGACCGGGAACCGCTATACCTCACCCCATCAGCGCTTGCATCGTTCAGGTTCAATCATTCATTTTTCAGATTCCCGCTTGTGAAGCAGCTTTCTGATTCCCGAACCTAACAACAAAGTTCCAGAAATTTATTCTTTAAAAGCATCTTTAAGGAGAACAGACCCGTGGCCCAACCCCAAGAAATTCATCAGACTTCTGCTGTTGTTCTGACTTCTGCCCTCAGCCATAAGGGAGTTGCTTCAACCGAGCTGCGTCCCTGGGGATCTTTTACGATTCTGGAAGAAGCATCCGGCTACAAAATTAAACGGATTGAGGTAAAACCCGGCCATCGCCTTAGTCTACAGATGCATCATCACCGCAGTGAGCACTGGATTGTGGTGTCTGGTACTGCCAAAGTCGTGTGTGGGGATCAGGAACACATCCTTGGCAAAAACCAATCTACCTACGTGCCGCAATGTACCCCCCATCGGCTGGAGAATCCCGGTGTCATTCCGCTGGTCCTGATTGAGGTGCAAAATGGCGAATACCTGGGGGAAGATGATATTGTTCGTTACCAGGATGACTATGCCCGTTCCTGATGGCAGGAGCGGACTTCCCTCAGAAAACTGAATGATTTGGCGGGGTCTTCAGTCAAAAGCTAAACTTGGCAGAAGGCCTGTTTTGCTGTCTTTGTCCCCATCTGACCGTTATCCTGGGGATAGAGCCAGTTTAACGAACCCTTGTTGCCATGATTCAATTCAGTCCCGCAGCCCTGAACGAAGCAAAGCGCCTAAAAGCAAAGCGCCAGAATGCCAATCTGCTCTTCCGAATTGGGGTTGTCCCTAGTAGTTGCTTGCAATGGTCCTACAATCTGCAGTTTGACGACACTATCCGAGCAGACGATCAGGTCTATCCCTGTGGCGATCTCCAGGTGGTTGTGGATGCCAATAGCCTGCAGTATCTTGAAGGACTGGTTCTGGACTACACCGAAGACCTGATGGGAGGCGGTTTTCGGTTTCGTAATCCCAACGTCGCTCAGACCTGTGGCTGCGGTCATTCGTTTGATATTGCTGAGTAATCAGCGGCTCTCGTAACCTTTGCGGCTGAGTACCCCTTGCTTAAGCCACCGATCCCAACGTCTGAAAGGAAATTCGTTTTCTTTATTGACATAAAGGGGACTCCATCAGTATGATGAGAGTTTGGAAAAAGTCAAAATAGTAGTCTTTTGTTGACCCTGACATGCCCACTATCCAGCAACTCATCCGCAGTGAGCGGCAAAAAATTGAGAAGAAGACCAAGTCTCCAGCCTTGAAGAGCTGCCCTCAACGGCGAGGTGTTTGCACGCGGGTATATACCACCACTCCGAAGAAGCCTAACTCGGCTCTCCGTAAAGTGGCCAGGGTGCGACTCACCTCCGGTTATGAAGTAACAGCCTATATTCCAGGAATCGGTCACAACTTGCAGGAGCACTCCGTTGTGATGATTCGGGGTGGTCGTGTGAAAGATTTGCCAGGTGTTCGATATCACATCATCCGTGGCACGCTCGACACCGCCGGGGTGAAAGATCGGAAGCAAGGGCGCTCTAAGTATGGAGCAAAGCGTCCTAAGCAGCAGTAAAGTCTCTTTTCGAATGTTTGACCGAAGGCGTTATGCCTTCCGGTAATGGGCTCGAAAAATTTGGACTCTATTCTGTTCGGCTCATACGGGGTATCCCTCCATGAGCATTTTTTCTTCGTTGTTCGCTTGCTTGTCCCATTAGGTTCGTTGGTTTTTCCTAGCATCCAAATTACTCACTATGTCCCGACGCACAGTCA
The DNA here is from genome assembly GCA_964494755.1 of uncultured bacterium. Lineage (GTDB taxonomy): Bacteria > Cyanobacteriota > Cyanobacteriia > Leptolyngbyales > Leptolyngbyaceae > CAZBTL01. The sequence continues at coordinate 17,361 of CAZBTL010000006.1, forward strand.
TTCAAAAACGTCCTGTTCCGCCTGACCCGGTATATAACTCCCGCTTGGTCACCATGATGACTCGCCGCATTATGCGGAGTGGCAAGAAGTCTCTGGCTTCTCGGATCGTGTATGAGGCGTTCCAAACCATTTCCCAGCGGACAGGCGCTGACCCAATTGAGGTGTTTGAACGGGCCGTGAAAAATGCGACTCCTCTGGTTGAAGTGAAAGCGCGTCGGGTTGGTGGTGCGACCTATCAAGTGCCAATGGAAGTCCGTTCGGATCGAGGTACTGCCCTGGCCCTAAGATGGTTGATTCAATTTGCTCGCCAGCGTTCTGGCAAGTCTATGGCTGGTAAGTTAGCCAATGAGTTGATGGATGCGGCTAATGAGACGGGTAGTTCTATCCGTAAGCGCGAAGAGACTCATCGGATGGCTGAGGCTAACAAGGCTTTTGCACACTATCGCTACTAATTGCTGACAGCCCTTGAGATCGCTGCATCAGGATCTCAAGAAAAAGTATAAAATCTTAACAAGAAGTGAACTATTGATGCCGTATTAGCGGCAGAGATTAAGGAGGTAGCTGTGCCACGTACCGTCCCGCTCGAACGAGTGAGAAATATTGGGATTGCCGCGCATATTGATGCCGGTAAGACAACCACAACTGAACGAATTCTGTTTTATTCCGGTGTGGTCCACAAGATTGGGGAAGTTCATGAGGGAACTGCGACCACAGACTGGATGGAACAGGAGCGGGAACGGGGCATCACCATTACCGCTGCTGCAATTAGTACCAGTTGGAAAGATTATCAGATCAATATCATTGACACCCCAGGTCACGTGGACTTCACCATTGAGGTGGAGCGCTCCATGCGGGTTCTGGATGGTGTGATCGCCGTTTTCTGTTCCGTTGGTGGGGTGCAGCCTCAGTCTGAAACGGTTTGGCGGCAAGCCAATCGTTACAGTGTTCCCCGTATCGTGTTTGTCAATAAGATGGACCGGACGGGAGCCAACTTTTTCAAGGTATACGAGCAAATCCGCGATCGCTTGCAGTCGAATGCGGTGCCGATCCAAATCCCCATTGGTAGCGAGGATCAATTCACCGGCATTGTTGACTTGGTATCGATGAAGGCATTTCTCTATGCCAATGATCTGGGTACCGATATTCAGGAAGCTGAAATTCCGGCTGAAGTTCAGGAGTTGGCTGAGGAGTATCGGATTAAGTTAATCGAGGCTGTCTCTGAAACCGATGACGCCTTGATGGAGAAATACTTTGAAGGTGAGGAGTTGTCCGAGGAAGAGATCAAAGCCGCTCTGCGGAAAGGCACCATTGAAGGCACGATTGTGCCCATGTTGTGTGGCACTGCTTTCAAAAATAAGGGTGTGCAACTGCTGCTGGATGCGGTAATTGACTACCTGCCCGCTCCCATTGATATTCCTCCCATTCAAGGTCTCTTGCCGAATGGCGAAACTACTGAACGTCGGGCAGACGACAATGAACCGATGTCTGCACTTGCCTTTAAGGTCATGGCGGATAAGTTTGTGGGTCGTTTGACCTTCGTGCGGGTTTATTCTGGTGTCTTGAAGAAGGGTAGCTATGTATTGAACTCTTCCAAGAACAAGAAAGAGCGGGTTTCCCGTTTGATTGTCCTAAAGGCCGATGAACGGATTGACGTAGATGAACTACGAGCCGGGGATCTAGGTGCAATTCCAGGTTTGTCGGATACCCTCACCGGAGACACGATCTGTGATGAGTCGGCACCGGTAATTCTTGAGTCGCTGTTTATTCCTGAACCAGTGATTTCGGTTGCGGTTGAACCTAAGACGAAGCAAGACATGGAGAAACTCTCCAAGGCATTGAAAGCGCTGTCGGAAGAAGATCCAACTTTCCGGGTCAGCATTGATCCAGAAACCAACCAGACAGTAATTGCTGGTATGGGCGAGTTGCATCTGGAGATTCTGGTTGACCGGATGCTCCGGGAGTTCAAAGTAGAGGCCAATGTCGGTGCTCCTCAGGTTGCCTATCGTGAAACGATCCGCAAATCAGTTCGGGCGGAAGGTAAGTTTGTCCGCCAGAGCGGTGGTAAAGGTCAATATGGCCACGTGGTAATCGAAGTGGAGCCAGGCGAACCGGGAAGTGGCTTCGAATTTGTCTCTAAGATTGTGGGTGGAGTTGTTCCCAAAGAGTATATTCCTCCTGCTGAGCAGGGAATGAAGGAAGCTTGTGAATCTGGTATTTTGGCCGGATATCCAGTCATCGACCTGAAGGTGACGATGGTCGATGGTTCATTCCACGAAGTTGACTCCTCTGAAATGGCTTTCAAGATCGCAGGATCAATGGCAGTTAAAGAAGGGGTGATGAAAGCTTCTCCCGTTCTCCTCGAACCGACAATGAAGGTGGAGGTGGAGGTGCCTGAGGATTTCCTTGGTCCTGTTATGGGGAACTTGATTTCCCGTAGGGGACAGATTGAGTCTCAGGCAGTTGAGCGGGGAATTGCTAAGGTATCCAGTAAGGTTCCATTGGCAGAGATGTTTGGATATGCTACAGATATCCGATCAATGACCCAGGGACGGGGTACCTTCACGATGGAGTTTAGCCATTACGAGGAGGTACCTCGCAATGTGGCTGAAACAATCATCGCTAAAAACAAAGGGAACGCATAACTAGGAAAAGGAATCATCATTCATGGCACGCGCAAAGTTTGAACGGACTAAACCCCACGTCAACATCGGCACTATCGGTCACGTTGACCATGGTAAAACCACCCTGACTGCAGCAATTACTTCAACGCTGGCAGCCCTGGGTCAAGCCACGGCGAAGAAATACGACGAAATCGACGCAGCTCCTGAAGAAAAGGCACGTGGTATCACCATCAACACGGCCCACGTGGAGTATGAAACAGAAAATCGTCACTATGCCCACGTGGATTGCCCAGGGCACGCCGACTATGTGAAAAACATGATCACGGGGGCGGCTCAGATGGATGGCGCCATCCTGGTTGTGTCTGCAGCTGATGGTCCGATGCCTCAAACTCGTGAACACATCCTCCTGTCTCGCCAGGTTGGGGTTCCCAAGCTAGTGGTTTTCCTCAACAAGAAGGATATGGTGGATGATGAGGAATTGCTTGAGCTGGTGGAGTTGGAAGTTCGTGAGTTGCTGAGCTCCTACGACTTCCCTGGTGATGAGATTCCCATTGTGGCTGGTTCTGCGCTTCAAGCTCTGGAAGCAATGACTGCAAATCCCAAAACCCAGCGGGGCGAAAATGAGTGGGTTGACAAGATCTACGAATTGATGGATGCGGTTGATTCCTATGTACCTACGCCTGAGCGGGATGTGGATAAGCCGTTCCTGATGGCGGTGGAAGATGTATTCTCCATTACGGGCCGGGGTACGGTAGCTACGGGTCGGATCGAGCGGGGTAAGGTCAAGATCAACGACAAGATCGAGATTGTTGGTATCAAGCCGACCCGCGAAACCGTTGTGACCGGTATCGAGATGTTCAAGAAGAGCCTGGAAGAAGGGATGGCTGGTGACAACGCCGGTGTGCTGTTGCGTGGTATTCAGAAGACGGATATTGAGCGGGGCATGGTGTTGGCTAAGCCTGGCTCCATTACTCCCCACACTCAGTTTGAGTCAGAGGTCTACATTCTTAAGAAGGAAGAAGGTGGCCGTCATACGCCGTTCTTTTCCGGTTATCGGCCGCAGTTCTATGTGCGGACAACTGATGTGACAGGTACCATCAACCAGTTCACGGCTGATGATGGTAGCACTCCAGAAATGGTGATGCCCGGTGATCGCATCAAGATGACGGTTGAACTGATCAACCCGATTGCCATTGAGCAGGGGATGCGTTTTGCTATCCGCGAAGGTGGTCGGACGGTTGGCGCTGGTGTGGTGTCCAAGATCCTGAAATAAGCGGATTGCTAACTGAGTTTAGCTATCGGTAGCCATCTTCTAATTGGCTTCCGATAGCTTCAAAGGTTGGCTCTGCTGGATGTTGAATTCAGCCATCTGTTTAAAGCAAGTGGCTGTCTGCTGAAGGCTTTGAGCCAATCGTTAATTTTGAACCTTGACAATTGATAGAACTGCAATGGCAACCATTCAACAACAAAAAATTCGGATTCGTCTGAAAGCCTTTGATCGCCGTTTGTTAGACACTTCCTGCGAGAAGATTGTCGATACGGCCAACCGCACCAACGCCACTGCTATTGGTCCCATTCCCCTACCGACGAAGCGGCGGATTTACTGTGTATTGAGATCGCCCCACGTGGATAAAGACTCCCGCGAACATTTTGAATCCCGGACTCACCGTCGGATTATTGATATTTATCAGCCTTCTTCAAAAACCATTGATGCGTTGATGAAGCTTGACTTGCCAGCCGGTGTTGATATTGAAGTGAAGCTTTAGCTTTCAATCGTTGCTTAAGGGATTGATAGGAGCAAGATCACCGACAAGGGCTTGGCCGCGACGGTAGCGCATCATTTTGCTATGGTTTTTCATGATTGTTCAGCCTATTCAGAGACGGACGGTCAAATGCTTTGCCCTGTCGGTATCTGCTTTCTTCGAAATGCCCTCAGAGTTGTTGCCTGCTTAGTTTCTTAGTTTCTCCGTTCAGGACTGGTCACTCCACTTAAAATGGCTGTAGAGGGGGAAACGAGCCATGCGGGCAATGGTCTTGACAGAACCAGGTCAACCTTTGCAATTGGTTGATCGACCCATTCCAAATCCTGGGCCAACACAGGTCTTGTTGCGGGTAAAGGCTTGTGGGGTTTGTCGTACAGATTTGCACATTATTGATGGGGAACTGGCCCATCCGGTTTTGCCGTTGATTCCTGGACATCAGATTGTTGGAACTGTGGTTGAAACAGGGGCGCAGATCCAACGTTTTCGTGTGGGCGATCGCCTGGGGGTGCCCTGGCTGGGGCGTACCTGCGGACAGTGCCGTTATTGTCGGCGCGGGCAGGAAAATCTCTGTGACGCGGCCCAATTTACCGGCTATCAATTGGATGGCGGCTATGCCGACTATACCGTAGCCGACGAACAGTTTTGCTTTCCGATTCCGACTGGCTATCCCGATTTGCAAGCAGCCCCCCTGCTCTGTGCGGGACTGATTGGTTATCGCTCCTACGGCATGATTGGGGCCGCCGAAACCGTTGGATTTTATGGATTTGGGTCTGCAGCCCACATTCTAATTCAGGTGGCCTGTTATGAAGGACGGCAGGTGTATGCTTTTACCCGTACCGGAGATCGATCAGGACAGGCATTTGCGCTGTCCTTGGGAGCTGTTTGGGCTGGCAGTTCGGAAGAAAGTCCCCCTGTGCCCCTGGATGCAGCGATTATTTTTGCTCCGATTGGTCCATTGGTGCCTCAGGCGTTGAAAGCAGTGGCTAAAGGTGGAACGGTGGTTTGCGCTGGCATTCATATGAGCGAGATTCCAAGCTTTACCTACGATCTTCTCTGGGGTGAGCGGGTTCTGCGATCAGTGGCGAATTTGACCCGTCAGGATGGGGATGCTTTCCTGAAACTGGCTCCTAAAGTGCCGGTACAGACAGAGGTGCAGGTCTTTCCGCTTGAGGCAACCAATCAGGCGTTGGAGATGCTCCGTCAGGGCAGAATTCGTGGTTCAGCAGTTGTAGTAATGGAATGAACGGAGAAGAGGATGCTGGCCGACTCCCTCAGGGCAACTGGCATCAGTTGCATTGGCAACAAGTGGTGCAGATGCTGCAAACAGACTTGTCTCAGGGATTGAGTCAGGCTGAAGTTGCTCGCCGCTTACAGCAGTACGGTGCCAATGAGTTGGTAGAGTCTCCGCCCAAGAGCATCTGGTGGATGCTGTGGGAGCAATTCACTGCAACCACGGTTTTGGTACTGATGGCTGCAGCCCTGATCTCTGGTGTTCTGGGAGATTACAAAGACATGACGGCCATTCTGGCGATCGTCTTCTTTAACGGGTTGTTGGGGGCTAGTCAGGAATATAAAGCCGGCCAAGAATTTGCGGCTCTCAAGCAATTAGCGGTGCCGAAGGCAACAGTTTTTCGCTCTGGGCAGTGGCAGGAGGTGCTGGCTCGGGAGCTGGTGCCGGGGGATATTCTCCGACTGGAAGATGGTGATCATGCGCCAGCAGATGTGCGCTTGCTGGAATGCAGTAATTTGTGGGTGCAGGAGTCCACCTTTACCGGAGAATCAGAACCCGTTCAGAAACAGTTGAGCCAGATTGAGGGTGAGCGAGTGCCGCTGGGCGATCGCCGCAACCTGGTTTATATGGGTACTGTGGTGACCTATGGTCGGGGACGGGCGGTGGTAACGGCAACCGGCATGAATACAGAGTTGGGGAAAATTGCCCACACCCTGCAAACTGTAGAAGCAGAACCTACGCCCCTGCAACGCCGTCTAGATCAGTTGGGTCGGCGATTGGCGATCTCGGCCTTGGGGTTGGTCGGTCTGATTTTTCTGCTCGGTCAACTGCATGGGGAAGACTTGCACCTGATGTTTTTGACGGCGGTCAGTCTAGCGGTTGCGGTGATCCCAGAAGGTCTACCGGCAGTGGTAACGATCGCGCTTTCGCTGGGGGCGCGTCGCATGCTGAAACGGCAAGCACTGATTCGCAAGCTCCCTGCAGTTGAAACCCTCGGTTCGGTGACCACCATCTGTTCTGATAAGACAGGCACCCTGACAGAAAACCGGATGACCGTCACGGTGTTAGCTCTGGCGGGTCAGCAGATTGAATTAAAGGAACCATTGGTCCAGATCAATGCTTTCCTAACCGGCGAACCCTCTTCCCTGATGTGGCAGGATGACTCTTCGCTGGACCCTGCGATCGCCCTGCTGATGACCGGCAGCGCCCTCTGCAATGATATTCTCTTCCCCGATCAGGCCAAACTGAGTTCCCTGCAAGTGCTGGGCGATCCGACCGAAGTGGCGCTGGTTGTAGCCGCTGCCCGCCTGGGCCTCCAGAAACCCCTCTTAGAAAAGAGCTTGCCCCGGATGGCCGATGCCCCCTTTGACTCCGATCGCCGACGGATGACCACCATTCACCGCTTGCAACCGTTGGAGCAATCCCAGGCGGATCACCGCAACAAACCCCTCAGCTTTTTGTCAGCACAATCAGACACTCAGCCCTACATTGCTTTTACCAAGGGGGCTGTTGCTAACTTACTGGAAGTTTGCAGTCGGGTCTGGTATGTGGATCAGTGCGTTGTTCTGGATCACTCTTGGCTCAACCGAATTCAGGCAGCCAATGACCAGATGGCCCGGACAGGAACCCGAGTTCTGGGCATTGCTTTTCGACTCTTGGATAGTCTGCCCCCCCCTGGACAGGAAGCGGACATTGAACAAGATTTGGTCTTTATCGGCCTCATTGGCATGCTGGACCCAGCTCGACCCGAGGCGGTCAAGGCGGTTCAGACCTGCCAAAAGGCAGGGATTCGGCCGGTCATGATTACGGGCGACCATCCACTGATGGCCGTCCATATTGCTGAAGAGATGGGGATTGCCAGGGATGGTCAGGTGCTTACAGGCCGCGAGTTAGACCAGATGTCCCTATCCCAATTGGAACAGCGGGTGGAAGTGGTGTCAGTGTATGCTCGGGTGTCACCCCAGCAGAAACTCAAAATTGTTCAGGCCTTGCAAAACCGGGGACACATTGTGGCCATGACAGGAGATGGCGTCAACGATGCCCCTGCCCTCAGCAAAGCGGATATTGGAGTAGCCATGGGGTTGGCTGGCACGGATGTGGCTAAAGAAGCGGCGGACATGGTTTTGCTAAACGATAACTTTGCCACCATTGTTGCGGCGGTGGAAGAGGGGCGAACCATCTATGACAATATTCGCAAGTTCATTCGCTACAGTCTGACGGGCAATACCAGTGGAGTTGTGATCATGCTGATAGCCCCGCTGTTAGGGATGCCCCTCCCCTTGTTGCCGCTGCAAATCCTCTGGATCAATCTCCTGGCGGATGGGCTGTTGGCCCTGGCACTGAGTGTGGAACCGGCAGAACACAACACCATGCTGCGGCCGCCCTATCCACCCAATGAAAGTGTGTTTAGCCGAGGCATTGGCCGAGATATTATCTGGGTCGGTATTTTGATGGGTCTGACCTTCTTACTGATGGGCTATCAACTAGAAGCTAATGGCTGGTTCCACTGGCAAACGATGTTGTTTTCGATGCTGGCTTTTTCACGGATCAGTCTGGCTTTGGCGATGCGATCGCAGTCCGATCTGTTGATTCGATTAGGCCTGTTTTCCAATCGGCCAATGTTGATGGCTGTCGTATTGACCTTTATCCTACAACTGGCTGTGATCTATTTGCCGTGGTTACAAGATACCTTCAGAACCCAACCGATCTCATTGGCAGAATTAGGGCTTTGCCTGGGCATTAGTACCATTGGCTTTTGGGCCGTAGAACTGGAAAAGCTAATGATGCAGCGATGGTTGATCCTGGGTTCCCACTTTGGTCTGACGAGATCGTAAGGGAGTGTCACGCCCGATGAGAAAACATCTGCGTTGGCCTATCCGACTTGCTTGGCAAAGCCAGAATGACTAGTCAGGTCGGCAATTGCATGCAAGTAGGCTTAGCTATCGGCTGGGTGAAAGAGCTCACTATCCTTATTCTTTTGTGCGTCTGGTTGATTAAACGTGACCGGCGGATTAAAGACGGCAGACTCGCTGCTGACTGTCGGTGGTGACGCTGCAATTCGCTGGGCCATTTGCATAAAGTCAGATGGCAGCATGACGATGGTTGTTGTGTTGTTTTCTGTGCCTATTTCCGTCAGCATTTGCAACCGGCGCAGTTCCAGGGCCGATGGCGTGGCGCTAATTGCCTGCGAAGCTTCTGCCAGCTTGATGGATGCTTCCTGTTCGGCTGCTGCTTTGATCAAACGGGCCCGTTTTTCTCGAATGGCCTCTGCTTCTTTAGCCATTGCCCGCTGCATGCCGGGTGGAATTTCCACATCTTTCATTTCCACCCGTTCAATCACAATACCCCAGGGTTCCGTAATTTCGTCCACAATTTCCTGCACACGCAGGTTGATCTTGTCCCGATTTTGCAGCACATCATCCAGAATATTTTGCCCCACCACATTGCGCAGGGTGGTCAGGGCAATCTGGTAAACCGCCATTTCGTAGTTCTCGACTCGGTTAATGGCTTTGGCGGCATCCAGGATGCGGTAGTACAAAACGGCATTGACCCGAATGGTGACGCTATCAGCGGTGACAGTTTCCTGCGGTTCAATGTTGACTGTGCGGGTTCGAATGTCGATTTGCATCTTCTGATCGACCCAGGGAATGATCCAGTACAGTCCCGGTCCCAGGACGCCGCGCGATCGCCCTAACCGAAAAATGACGCCTCGTTGATATTCCCGATCCAATTTAAAGCCGGTCAAGGCAATGACCAGCAGGACACCCAAAAGAGACCCCATCAGACCGCCCATTGTTCCTCTACCAACTCGGTATTTTTATTCTAGAGTTGGCCTTTCGGCGGTTGGTGACATTTCCACATTTCCGTAATCTTCAAGGACAGAGATAGAGGGCATTCATCATCTCCGTTTACCTTTGGGCAGCCCCTTGCCGCTATCCCCCTCCACTACGTCACCGCTTCTTAATTGTTCTATACCTTTATCCCATTGCCGCTACCCTTTGGACAGCCACTCCGTGGCTTCATCCCCGCTAGCCCCGCTGTTTGTGCTGTCGGCGTTCCTGTAGCGATCGCCAGGTGATGATGCTCAGGGTTACTACGGTGATGGGAATGATGAAGAACATAAAGGCGGCGCTGAAAATCGGCAGGCTTTCATGCTGGGTGGAAGCCAGAATTAGATAGGTGGCGTAGGCGATGTAGTAGCCGGTAAAGAGCAAGCCTTCCCAACGGGCGATCAGGTTGCCGGTGACAAAAATGGGCAGACAGGCCACTGACACTGCAATCATGACTGGAATATCAAACCGCAGGGCTGCTTCGGAGATCGCAACCCCGTTGGGTGATACGGCGGCCGATAGCCCTAGGACGGCCAGCATATTAAAGATATTGCTTCCCACCACATTGCCGACAGCAATGTCGCGTTCACCCCGAAGGCTGGCTACGACGGAAGTTGCCAGTTCCGGTAAGGATGTGCCAGCGGCCACAATAGTGAGACCAATCACCAGTTCACTAACTCCGATCGCCCGAGCAATGCTGATCGAACTTTCTACTAGCCAACGGGAACCCAGCACCAGCAGTACCAATCCCCCTACAATCAGGCCCAGGTTAATTACCCATTGCAGCACCGGCATGCGGCGATCGCGACTGTATTCCTTGGCATATTCCGCCTGCACGTCTGGATTTTGTTCCTTACGGCTCTGATAAATCAGGAAGACAGTGTAAACCAGAATGCCCAGGAACAGAACAATCCCATCCGATCTCTGAATTTTGCCATCCAGACCAAAGACCAGCACTAGCACAGAGACGCCAATCATGATCGGTACATCTAACCGTACCAACTGCTGAGCCACCAGCAAAGGGGCAAACATAGCTGAAATGCCGAGAATAAACAACACATTGAAGATATTGCTCCCTACCACATTGCCCAGCGCAATATCGGCTTGGCCATTCAAGCTGGACATCAAGCTCACGGCCATTTCTGGAGAACTGGTGCCAAAGGCCACAACGGTCAAACCAATAATCAATGGTTCAATTCCCAGTGCTGAGGCCAACTGTGACGCACCCCGAACTAATGCTTCTGCTCCAATTACCAGTAGGACTAAACCAGCGAGCAACAATCCAATCACACCAATGGTCATGAGTTTCTTGCGTATTCCAGAAGTTGAAAATGCTCAGACAGTCCAGGTTAATGGCTGATTGCTGAGGGTATGGGTGAAAAATATGAGTGGAAATCCTGGCAGAT
>CAZBTL010000006.1:28311-39007 GCA_964494755.1 uncultured bacterium
ACCATTGCACACTTTCTCTAATTTACAGGGGATGGGACGCACCTATATGCCATCCTGCCAATTCAAAGTCGTCGATATCGTCGATGGTTGGATGTTGGGTAACCATTGTCAGATGGTTGTGGTCGCATGGTTGTCCAGCAACCTTAAATCCAGGGTTCATCTAGATCCGGTTCGGTCTCGGTGGGGGGTGTAGATGGGGGTGGGGAAGGGCTCGGTGTCGGTGGCAGGTCTTGCCAGAAGGCGTCATCATCAACGTCGATATCAACCTCTGGAACAGTTGTGTCAGCCGATGGCGGCGTGATCTCCGGATGGAGGCCATCCAGGGGGACATCTTGCCAAAACTCGTCATCATCAATGTCCCACTCTTCCCTCTGGTTGGTGCTAGGATCCGCCTCTGGGGCAGGCAGGTCAGCTTGCCAGACAGGGGATGCGGGACAGTCGAGGCTTGGGGATAAGGTTGCCCAGAAGTCCTCACTCGCTAGCTCTGCCGGGTTCGATGCGGTTGGATCTAGATCAGGGGCAACCAAAGGGTTACTGGCAGGGGCATCTATCTCAACAGTTGTTTCAGGCGTTGGTTCCGGTGCTGATTCTGATGGCGTCTTTGCGACTGGTAAATTCTCAGCTGAGATGTCTAGAATCTCCTCTGCCTTGACGGTCAGGGTTTGAATGCCTTCTTCGACCTGTTTACCGAGGTTTGTGGTGCCATCTTTGAGCTGTTCGGTGAGTTGTTCAGTCAGTATGTGACTGCTCTCTCTAGCCCGTTCTACCAGATCCTGGGTACTTTCCCTCACCTGTTCATTCCAGCTTTGCCAGCTTTCTTGGGCCTGGTGAGACAAAGACTGAACCCGATCTTTGACCTGTCCAGTCAGGCTCTGGAATTGATTCCTGGCTTGCTGGGCAACAGTTTCAGCTTTCTGAGTCAGCGATCGCAATTCCTGGGTGGCATCCTGTTTCACCGATTCACTGACTTTCAGCAGGCGATGACCCACTCCTTCGCGATAAAGCGATAGTCCTTGAATCACACCCTCTCCAATCAACACCCGTTTCCGACCAAAACTCAAAATTTTGTTGGGTGGTAGCCGGTAAATGTCGCTAGTAATGCCAACCAGTCCGTCCGTTACTAATAAATAATCTGAAATTTGGCCGGTGCGCAGGTGAAACAGACAGTCGGTGATCTTGCCAACCTTGACTCCGCCATCCGTCCACACCTGACTCTGGATTAATGACTCCAGTTGTCGAACTCGTTCCGCATCGGTCTCCTCTGCTTGGGAGTGGGTTAGAATACCATTGCCGCCGAGGGCATCGATTTGAGCCAGCTTAAACGCCATTTTTTGGCTGCCCAGGAAGCCCGATTTACAGATGAAGCCCAGTACTCGATGCGCCTGTGGATACATCCATAGCAACTCAATCCGCCCCAACTCTTCCATGGTGTTGCGGTCAAGCACTAACTGGTTCAGCAGATCACTCTGCTTCACAATGTCAGATTGGGTTGCCATAACCTGCTGAGATATTGAACGAATCCTCTCATTACTCCCAGCATAGTGCATGGCGTGCAAGCCGAGCAGGCAGTGGGTCGCAGTGTCTTATTCCGGGCGTGTTATTGGTTTGGGATTCAGAACAAACAGGCTGTCCATCTGTTGTTTCTCTGCCGTATTCAGATTGGTGCTGCTCACACTCCGCAGGTTGCCGACAATCTGCTGAACTGCCTGGACAAAAGGTTTCGTATCAGTTGGCAGGTCTGGCAGCAGGACGCCATAAATCATCGACAGGGTGGCTCCCATGTTGACGTAAAAGTATCCTTCGTTCGGCTGGGGAAAACTGGCTGTGGCTGTCTGGAAGGTGGAGTTGCGGTTTAAGGGCTGGCGCGGTTGGGGCGCCAGTACTTTCATGGGGTCAATGCCGGTGGTGAGAATGACGGTGTCATTATTGACCCATCCGTGGGCGACGACGCTGAGCCGTTTGCCTTTCTCGATACCTTCCCAACTAATGAAGGGCTGTCCCTTAATCGGACGAGTCACCAGGGAAATGTCTTTTTTGAGGGTGGACTGGACATGCCGGTCCAGTTTTTTTAGGGCGGCTTCGGCGGCTGGGCGATCGCTGGTCTGAACCATGAGCGCCAGTCCCATTTGCAGACGCGGATTGATGTAATTGAACAAGCCGCCCGTTGTGGGAAAGAGACACACAGCATACTCGCCATCCATCCAGGGCAGCAGGTCTTCCTCCAGATCCAGTCCAGTAACATCCTTGACGATTCCCTGGATTGCCTTCAGGGCTAATTTGCTGTATGCTTCATCGCCGGTCAATTGTTCCAACCGTTGCCATTGCTGTTTGAAATTACGGCTATTGCTGGAGACATAGGTGTTGGTTGGCAGTTGAACCAGGATTTGATTAGCAGTGGGACTGACCACCATCGCCAGTTCTGGCTGGGGCTTGGTGTAGTAGGCATTGGACTGAATGCGAATTCCCTCTGTTTGAGCCCACAGGGAAAAATCAACTGCGCTGTAGGTCTGTGTCAGAGTTTGCAACTGACTGCCCAAGGGCAAAGGCGTCGGCAGAGACTGTTGTGCCTGATCCAGCAAGGGAACTAGAGCCTGGGTGAGTCCTTCCAGGTTGCCGTAGCCGACGACCAAAGATTTCTCAAACTGTGGCTGCTTCAGCGTTCGCTGGAACAATGGATTTTCCGATAGGGGTTTCTGGCTGGTTTGGGCATCGACCAATTGTTCCAATGGTTCGGCACTGGTTGCAATTGCCAGGGCGTTCGGCAGCAAGGCGATCGCAAATCCTCGTTGATTCCAATTCAGGGATGGCTTGGGAATGGATGGCAAGGGAAAGGGTAACGACAGTGGTTTGATCTGGTTTGGTTTGGCTTTCAGGGCCTTAGTTGGGGGGGAGGGAACTGGTTCTGCCTGATTGGGTGGTGCAGGAACGTCTATCGGCGTAGCAGGGCTACCGGCCCAATACAGGAGGGTTACTCCTTTGTAGTCCCGCTCAATTTGCGGTTGCCCTCGGTTGCTTTTTAGTTTGTCCAAAAATAGGTTCAGTTGAGGCCGATTCCTCACAGGGGCTAACAGCACCGCCCGGTTTCGGTTCGAGGATTCTGCTTCGTTGGGCAACAGGGCGATCGCGACTCGATCCCCTAACCAGGGTTGAATATCCTCCGCAACATCAATTCCCTCTGGCAGAAATGGCAAAGGAATAGCCGTTGGTGTGATAGCGGGGAGGGGATTGAATCGGGCGATCGCCTGCCAAGCTGCTGGTTGGGTTTGCAGCAGCACCAACCCCGCTATGTTGGTTGGCAAAGCGGTTGTCACAGCAGGAGGGGGAACTGCAGCCAACGCAAGAGGCTGGCACCAGGCCGGGAAAGTGACTGCCAAACAAGTTGCTACAGATGCAACCGATGGACGAAGGGCGCTTGTGCGGGCCGCAATACGCTGTTTCAAGTGAATCCTCCCGTGAATATCAATCGGTGCAAGCTTTGCAGACAAAGGGTTACACCGAATAAACCTTTGCCCCAGGCAAATAACTGTAGTCAGACTATCTTGTTTTGCCTGGAATGTCCCATCTTCATCAACCTGATTTCAACATTAGGTTCCACCTGAATCAGCTTGGGTCTTATCAGTTGCTTCAACTGAGTGATAGTCGTTTCCCTTCAAGCCGGATCATCCGGTTGGTTAGGCCGCCAGATCCATTGCTTTTCTGGCAGACAAGTCCGTCGCCTATTTCTCCATCAGCCGCACCCGATCTTGTCATTCCCATGAATCATTGGTCATGGGAGAGACGCTTGTCCGATGGAAAATCAATCCTGACTTAGCCAGAGTTGTAATTGTCCCGCGTTACGCTGTTGGGTTGGGGAAGAACCGGGGAAACCTATATTTTTAAGAGGTGTCTCCCAGAAAGGAACAAATTGCTTGGTTGTTGATCAAATGTCCACTTTGTCATGAAATTGGAGAATGAATTGAAGAACCACTCTGTTTTCTGATCGGTGACTGTTCACCACTATCTGCAGCACAGGAGACAACATCCTTCACGACTTCTACCCCACTTCTGAATCAGGTTTCGACGACATCGCTTTCTTGATGAGGTTAAAGAGCTAACGTTTTGTATCAAACTGCCTAAAAGGTTTGATTTCTTGTTTGATCATGGAAGTTAGCGCGTAGAATAAATTGAACTCTATTTACTTCTGGATGTCAGACCATGCCACCAATCGGTAAGCGTCCCAAAGCAGTTATTGTTAAGCGAGACGTTGTGGAAACAGCAGGTAGTTTCCTTGGTACTCTGCCCGAAAAACCAAAGGAAACACTTTCTCTGCGAGAAGCAATGTCGAATTTGAAGGAACCCATTCGCGCCGCACTGGCGAAAGGTTACAGCTATCAAGATTTGGCTGCTTTGTTGTCGGGTCAGGGAATTGAAATTAGTGCTTCCACCCTGAAGAACTATGTTCCTTCTGGAAAACGGCAGTCGTCAAAAGAGAGTAAGTCGGCTGATTCCCCCAAGGCTAAACGCGGCAGAAAAAACGAGGAAAATGGCTCTGTCACCCTGGATGCGACAGCAGAACAGTCGATTATGTCAGTTTTAGAAGCAGCTGCTATCGCTCCGGAGACAAAACCAGCCCGCTCCGCAAGTACCCGCAAGACGGCTGCAAAACCGACAACAGCATCTGCAAAAACAGGTTCTGAAGAGTCTGCAACATCGAGTGAAGAGACGGCTCCGGCAGAAAAAGCGCGTGCTAGGCCCGGACGGAAACCAACTGCGAAGACGGCTGCTAAAGCCCAATCGACAACTACAACCAAAGCCAAAACGCCACGAGCAACAAAGGGCCAATCTGCTTCTACGGCTGATGAGCCTGGTCTAAAACCTAAAACACCCAGAGGTCGAAGAAAGCTTTAGTAGGTTCAAGAAGCTCAGGCTGAGTGAAATCTTTTATTGTTCGATCCGCCTGACGGGCAGGCGTAGTTGCGGTTTACGTGCTTCCTCGTTATGCTCGTTATGACTTCCATTCAACCGTTAGAGTCTGCAGCCTCTAGGCGTGAGCAGTAAATGGGCGGTTGGGGTTTGTTCAGCGAATCGCCTGACTTCTATTCTCCCAGAATTACACAGCCCCCTAGACCTGCGTTGAGTGGTTAGATTGCTTGGGTGCTTACTTTTGCATTGGTGTTTGTTTAAACCGCTCCTGGGCGGTCTTAAACGCTTCTTGCATTGCTGTCTGAATCCGCTGAGGATTCGGTTTCTTACCGCCCATTAGATCCCCAAAGTAAACACAGGCTCCTTCACCCAGAGCCCAGGTGTAGGCTGCAGCCCAGGAAGCAGCAATGACACTGCCAAACCCTGGTACGAACTTAATTAGTTCGCGCCCAATGGCCTGGGCTACAAATCCGCCTGCGATCGCGCTGACCAGTCCTCCGGCTTGGGATGGAGTAATGGTTTGGCCATAAAGTTGTCCCAGAAGAGCCACCATTGACGCTTGCAGGGCGGTCAGGACTGGCATGGTGGCAAAGGGTAGAGGGACGGCTGCCAGGGTGGCCGCCATGATGGCAAAGGGCAGAATGTAGTGGCGGGCTGTGGTGAGATACAAGTCGCGAATTTGATCGCCGACATTCCCCTGATCGATTAAGGTATGAATTGCTTTGGCTTCTGCTTCTGGCAGTAAGACTGAAAAAGCTTCTACCAGGGCTTCCAAGCCGTAAAAAGTGGGTGTGAAGCCATCCTCTTCCAGGGTGAAGTCAATCAAGATGGCCCGGTCGTAGAGTCCCGCAAAGCTATCTTGAATGGCTGCAAAAGCTCGGGTGATGGCGGTCAGATCGGGGGGATAGGGTGGGTGATCGGTCTGGTCGGCTGGATACAGTTCGTGCAGGCAGGTTACGGCCAGTAGGCAAGGCACAGTTGGATACTGCTGCCGCAATTGACTGGCGATCTGACGCAGGGTGTCGGTTGCAAAGTCAGTAATTTTAACTGTCAGGATTAATAGCCGGGCTCGTTGCTGCTGACTTTGTAATTCGCTGCTCAGTTCCTGGATAATGGTTGCCGTGTCCTGGGTCAAATCTCCTAGTCCCACGGTATCTGTAAAAATTACTAGGGGAAGTTCACCGTTGGGATAAGCATATTGCTGGGTAAATTGAGTGTGGGGGCGGAAACCCTGGCCTACGATCTTAGCGGAGACGCCAGTAATGCCGCGGACAATGGAACTTTTACCAGCCTGGGGTTTACCAATCAGGATAGCTTCAGTGGTTGGCAGTTCTGCCCTGACTTTCTCCAGAATTGCCGCAATTTGATCTTCACGCACAGTGAACCAGTTTGCCAGTTTGCGAGACAACCACTGTTGCAGAGGGGCGAATTGCTTAGCTCCATCGGGCAGCCCTTGGGGCACCGGCAATAAGCTGGCTGTCTTTACAGAACTGGTATATGCGGACTCTCTAGAAGCGGTAGTCCTGGGTTCAGCTTGAGATTCAACCGATTGATCTGACTCGATTTTAGAAGTTTCAAGCGTTTCCGCTGCCGTTGGGGGGATAGCTTCGAAAGCCTGCGGATTGGATGGGATAGATGAAGCGCCGGTTTTATCAGACTGGCTGACCTCAGTGGGATCAGACATAGGCCGTTCGACACTGACAGGATGAACTCTGCGATCGCTCAGGCGTCATCCCGAGGTTCGGCTGGATTGCCGGGAGACGATTCATAAAGTGCATCCAGTTTCTCTCTGGCATCTTCTACAGTAATCGATCGCATCACCAGCAGCGGCTCATTAATGACATTACCCGCATCATCTAATAGTTCTGGATGCGGCACTTGCCCTGTCCGGGATATGGGTTGTGAACCGCTACTTGAAGCAGCCCCCTTGGCATACCCTCGCTGTGACTCCACGCCCAGCGTCATTAAATTTCGGATCAAATTGCCAACTGCTAAGAAGGCCAAAATCGTAAATGCCAGAATATAAAGTAAGTGCAGTACCATAGCAGGTTCCTCAGGAGAAGCGTCACCCAGGGTTTGAAACACCGAATTCTAAAGCAGGCAAAGGTCGGCAATTGACCATTTAACTCAGAGGAATTTTACTCCCTACCCAACAACCGCCTGTGTCTCAAATTGTATTCGATCTCTATGATCCTTGGTCAGGGGTTCTTCCCACGATGTTGCATTGCCACCTGCCAGCATTCCATGACAAGTTGGTGCCAGGGAGTCAGCACCGCCACCTCGACGCCAGCCTTGCCATCTGTTGCCTGCAGTAGGGTTTGTACAGTCTGTACTTGGGACTGAGCCGCCACCACACGAGCCAGGAGATCAGCTTGCTGCTCCGCCGCTAAACAGGCGATGTCTTCTGTTTCTAGTAATTGGCGCGATCGCTGAAACCAATATTGAAAGTCCTCGAGCAGGGGCTCAAGGATAGTTGTAACCAACTCAGAATCAGGTTGTTTAGAGTTAAGCATCATTAAACGCCGCTCAGGTAACTTCTCTAATTATCGGCCCTGCAGTTAATTTTCTTCAACATTCTTTACAAATTCGGCTGGCAGTTGCGACTTTTTCCTTGTCCGGCGGGTGGGTGGACTTGTTGCTGGGGCGGCGGTAACGCCCTCTGACTATTCTGCGAGAACTGACCAGCGGCGCCAGGAATGAAGCAGGGATGGACGATTCTGAGTTGCGGTTCCCCGCTAGGGAACTAAAAAAATTGGCAAAATGAAAGGTTTTACGGCAATAGCCCGGAGTTGTTTGTAGAGTTCCACTAAGATAGAGGCTGTAGCTTGTCATGTTGGTTGTCAATGTCTGATTCAGCTTCTGCTTCTAGCCAGTCCCAGAAAATTTATCTGCCCAAGACCAGTGAGTCGGAAACGCTCAAAAAAATCCGTCATACAACTTCCCATGTGATGGCGATGGCAGTGCAAAAGCTGTTCCCCAAGGCGCAAGTAACGATTGGTCCTTGGATTGAGAATGGATTCTACTATGACTTTGACAACCCAGATCCGTTTACTGAGAAGGATCTGAAGGCGATTAAAAAGGAGATGGTAAAGATCATTCGGCGAAAATTACCCGTCATTCGGGAGGAAGTGAGCCGGGAAGAAGCGCAGCGTCGGATTGCGGCAATTGGTGAACCCTACAAACTGGAAATCCTGGCTGATATTAAGGAGGAGCCGATTACTATTTATCATCTGGGTGATGAGTGGTGGGACTTGTGCGCTGGGCCCCATGTAGAAACTACGGCTGATCTGAATCCCGATGCAATTGACCTGGAAAGTGTGGCTGGCGCCTACTGGCGCGGGGATGAAACAAAAGCTCAACTACAGCGGATTTATGGCACGGCCTGGGAAACGCCGGAGCAATTGGCCGAGTATCACCGCCGCAAGGAAGAAGCTCAAAAACGAGACCACCGCAAATTGGGCCGAGAGTTGGGCCTGTTTATCTTTGCTGACCCAGTTGGGCCAGGGCTGCCGCTCTGGACGCCGAAGGGAACGATGGTGCGATCGCTGCTGGAAGATTTTCTCAAGCGGGAACAACTTAAGCGCGGCTATCTGCCGGTTGTGACTCCCCACATTGCCCGAGTCGATCTGTTTAAGACCTCTGGGCACTGGCAGAAATATCAGGAAGATATGTTCCCCATGATGGCAGAGAATGAGGACGCCAAAGTGCTGGAACAGGGCTTTGTGTTAAAGCCGATGAATTGTCCCTTCCATATTCAGATTTATAAGAGTGAGCTGCGTTCCTACCGGGATTTGCCGATGCGTCTGGCTGAGTTTGGTACGGTCTATCGCTATGAGCAATCGGGAGAGTTGGGTGGGCTGACTCGTGTGCGCGGCTTCACGGTGGATGACTCCCATCTGTTCGTGACACCGGAACAACTGAATCAGGAATTTCTCAATGTGGTGGACTTGATTCTGACGGTGTTTAAGAGTTTGCAACTGGAGAATTTCAAAGCCCGTCTCAGTTTCCGCGACCCAGAATCGGATAAATATATCGGCTCCGATGAGGCTTGGGAAAAAGCTCAAGCTGCTATCCGCCAGGCGGTTGAAACCTTGGGCATGGACTACTTTGAGGGAATTGGCGAGGCGGCTTTCTATGGCCCTAAGTTGGACTTTATCTTCCACGATGTGTTGGACCGTGAATGGCAGTTAGGTACGGTTCAGGTGGATTACAACTTGCCAGAAAGGTTTGACCTGGAATATGTCGCCGAGGATGGCAGTCGCAAACGTCCGGTGATGATTCATCGGGCTCCATTTGGTTCACTGGAACGGTTAATTGGAATTCTGATCGAAGAATATGCTGGAGACTTTCCCCTCTGGCTGGCGCCGGTTCAGGTTCGGCTGTTGCCGGTGAGTGAGGAGATGTTGCCCTATGCCAAGAATGTGGTGACGCAACTGCAGGCAGCCGGATTACGGGCGGAAGTTGATGCCAGTGGCGAACGGCTGGGCAAATTGATCCGCAATGCAGAGAAGACCAAGGTGCCCGTCATGGCAATTGTGGGCGCAAAGGAGTTGGAGGCCAATACCCTCAGCATTCGCACCCGCTCCTCTGGCGAACTGGGCTCTCTGCCTGTTGCCGAGGTGTTAGAACGGCTGAAGACTGCCAACGAGAACCATACTCAGTTCTAACTCAACTCACCCAAGCCTCGATACCACTCAATCGTATTCAGTAGCCCCTGGCGAAAGTCAACCTGTGCGCTAAAGCCAAATGCCTGCTGAGCCCGTTTGGTATCTAGACAGCGCCGCGGTTGACCATTGGGCTTATCGGTTTCCCAGACAATTTCTCCCGCGAACTCCATCAATTCACAAATGAGTTCAATCAGGGTTTTGATGGAAATTTCGTAACCAGTGCCCAAGTTAACGGGTTCTGGATCGCTGTAGAACTGTAAACCCATGACAATTCCTCGGGCTGCATCCTCAGAATATAAAAATTCCCGTGTTGAACTACCATCGCCCCATACGGAAATTGTTTTCTCGCCTTGTTTCTGGGCTTCATGCACCTTGCGGATTAACGCTGGAATCACATGGGAACTGCGCGGGTCAAAGTTGTCCTCAGGTCCATATAAATTGACTGGCAGCAGGTAAATACCATCGAACCCGTACTGTTGTCGATAGGCCTGCAGTTGAACCAACAGGGCTTTCTTCGCAATACCATAGGGTGCATTAGTTTCCTCCGGATAGCCATTCCATAAATCTTCTTCCTTGAATGGAACCGGTGTAAACTTAGGGTAGGCACAGATTGTCCCCGCGCACACAAACTTCTGAACGCCAGCTTGATAAGCAGCATGGATTAGTTGGGCTCCCATCATCAGATTGTCATAGAACAACTCTGCTGGCTTTTCCCGATTGAGACCAATTCCGCCCACATGAGCTGCTAGATGAATAACAACGTCCTGTTGATCAACTGCTCGTTGACAATTGCTCATCACCCGCAGATCACAGTCCTGCGATCGCGGCACTGCAATCTTGTCAGGAGTAGCACCAGCCAGGCAGAGTTGTCGAATAACTTGTTTTCCCAAGAAGCCTGCACCACCCGTGACTAGAATTCGCTTGCCGGCTAAATTAAAAGAGCTGCCTGTCATGATTTTTGTGCGCGTGAGAAAAGGACAACGGGCGTATATAGGAGAAACTAAGCGCAATGCGTACCCAGGTCAACAGGTCAACATAAGTTATGACCGTGGAACTGAGGGTTGCACTGCTTCTCAGGATAGAAAGTTTAAGGGAAAGCAGATGTTACTTAATACTACTAAAAGTTA
>CAZBTL010000007.1:0-9004 GCA_964494755.1 uncultured bacterium
CCCTTGTTGAATCCCTTGTTGAATCCCTTGTTGAATCCCTTGTTGAATCCCTTGTTGAATCCCCTGCTCAACAATGTCCTGATAAATGACGGATTCCCTCATATTGTCCTCCCGTAGGATATTCTGAATGACCGTTTTTTCTAATACTAATCCCGCCAGGATGGAAGTAGCCGCTGCTACGTTTCTTTTCTCTGCCTGATTTGGCAGCTTTTCGATGCGTTGGGCAATTTCCCGCAACGTCTGGGCCTTATCCGCTGTTTGGCTCAGAACTGCCAACGGCAACAACCCTGGAAATTGCATCAACTCCTCTGGTGGACATTCCCAGAGACGAATCACGGCAAATTCATGGTGGGTTCCAGGAATCACAAAAGCTGTTTTCTGCACCAGTTCCGATCTGCTTGGTTTTAGATAAATGACTGCCTGATACATCTGCTTATGAGGATAGCGCCGATAAACCCGCAACCTATAATCCAGCATACGGAAGGGAATATCTGCATCTGGCTGGGTCTGAAATTCCAAATGGACGACTGTTTGCTCAGAAGCCAGCAAAATCAGGGCATCGGCTCGAATCGGTTCGATGGACAATTCGGAGGGGCTGAGTTGGGTCAGACCAATGGGTTCTCCTAATAACCACTGAGCAAAATCCTGGCTGAAGCCTTCCACAAGAAACTTGCAAACGTTATCAAACATACCTCCATTTATGCTCCAGTTTGCTGCTGGGCCATTTCCATCAGGATCTTTTGGGCGCTTTGTTCTGGACTGCCTTCCACTGGACGGCGTTGGATATAGGTTCCATCCGGCTGTAATTCCCAAGCTTGCCGGTTGTCCGCTAGCAGAACACCCAGAATTTCTTGCAAGTCCAGGGCAATCTCCGGATCTTCGATGGGAACTACTGCCTCGACCCGTCGGTCTAGATTGCGGCGCATCCAGTCGGCACTGCCAATGAAAATTTCCTCTTCTCCCTTGTTATGGAAATAAAAGATGCGGGAGTGTTCCAGATATCGACCCACAATGCTAATTACCCGGATATTGTCACTCACCCCGACCACACCCGGCCGCAGACAACACATTCCCCGCACAATCAGGTCAATTTTTACGCCCGCCCGAGAGGCTTCATACAAGGCTTGGATAATGATGGGATCGACCAGCGCATTCATTTTTGCAATAATGCGACCGGAGTGTCCCTGGCTGGCATGCTCCGCTTCCCGTTGGATTAGCCCCAGCATGCGATCGCGTAAACTCACCGGGGCTACCAACAACTTGCGATAGGACTGCTGGCGGGAATAGCCCGTCAGGAAATTAAACAGATCGGTTAGGTCGGCCCCTAACTCTTCCCGACAACTGAACAGTCCCAGATCGGTATAGAGGCGAGCGGTTTTGGGATTGTAGTTGCCCGTGCCAATGTGAACATAGCGCCGGATTAAGTCCCCCTCCTGCCGCACCACCAGCACTGTCTTGGTGTGGGTTTTGAGTCCTACCAGCCCGTACACCACGTGTACCCCCGAATCCTCCAACTTACGGGCCCAGTTGATATTGTTTTCCTCATCAAATCGGGCCTTCAGTTCCACCAGGGCAACCACCTGTTTGCCATTCTCTGCTGCCTTGATCAGGGATTTAACAATCGGCGAATCCCCGGAGGTTCGGTAGAGGGTCATCTTGATCGCTAACACATCTGGGTCGATCGCCGCGTGGGTGATGAACTGCTGGACAGATGCAGCAAAAGAGTCATAGGGGTGATGCAGCAGCAAATCCCGCTGGCGCAAAACAGAAAAGAAGTCCTCGCCCTCATCGCTACCCCAAAAACCATCATCCGGAGATAACTCAACGATGCGCCGCAGCCGAGGCGGAACCACAGGGGTCCAGGGTGGATCCTTCAGTTGCGGGGCTGGCAGGGCAAGCAAGGACATTAAATCCCTCAAATTCAATAAGCCTTCGACCTCGTAGACATCCTCCTCCTTCAGTTCCAGCTCATGCATCAGAGTCTGACGGACAAAATCCGGCGTTCCCATCTGAATTTCCAACCGCACTACAGATCCACCCAGACGACGCTTGCGCAACTCTTCCTCGATCGCCAACAGCAGATCATCCGCCTCATCTTCTTGAACTTCAAAGTCCGCGTCTCGAGTCACCCGGAACAGATAATATTCCTGGATATTCATACCGGGGAACAGAGCCTCTAAATTGTGGGCTATCACCTGTTCCAAGGGCACGCCAGTCCAGATACTGGGTTTGCCTTCGTGATACTGCAAGTCTTTAGGAAAGGCAATAAACCGGGGCAAGATATTAGGGACTTTGACCCTAGCAAAACGCGTCTCATTCGTCTGGGGATCCTTGACCCCTACAGCAAGATTCAAACTGAGATTGGAAATGCGCGGAAATGGGTGCCCCGGATCAACAGCCAGCGGTGTCAGGACAGGAAATACCCGCTCTTCAAAGTAGTGATGCAGATAGAACCGTTGTTCTTGACTCAGATCGATATAGTTCAGGATGTGAATCCCATGCTCAGCCAGCAACGGTCGCAATTCCTGCTCAAGTTGTCGGTGCTGCAGGGTTACCAATGGCCGCAGCCGTTGATTAATAGCCTCCAATTGTTCCTGAGGCGTGCGCCCATCGGGTGTGCGCTGGCTTACCTGAGCTGCGACTTGCTCCTTCAAACCTGAAACGCGCACCATAAAAAACTCATCCAGGTTGGAGCTAAAAATCGCAGAGAACTTCAGTCGCTCAAGTAGAGGCGTACGGGAGTCTAAGGCTTCATGCAACACCCGATGGTTAAATTCCAACCAGCTCAGTTCCCGGTTGAAGTAATAGGAGGCATCGGTCAGGTCAATCTCAGTTGGGACAGAACGGCGTCTCGGCATGGTGTCCATATATCACTGGATCAATCATATAAACGGATCACTTTCGCAACCAGGGCATGGCCAACTTCTATTAAACGCCACCCCAGTGAAGACCAGAGAAATTTGCTAATTTCTTAGTAAAAGCACTGGTTACTTTCGTCGATGGCAATACCATCCAGCAAACCGTAGCAACAGTTGGCAGCAACCCAGCAAGAACAACGCCGTCGAATTGGCCGATTGCTGACTGAAAGTCCCAGTTTCCAGCCTTATTTATAGCAATCCTAAATGACTGGTGAACGACTGAATGGTGAAAGGGCTTTGTGAGAAGGATTTCCTGCGGAAACCTTTCACAATCCTGATCGGATCGCTATATCAGAAACCTTTTGCCTTTCCTACGAAAATGTTGTGGACCTGGCAGTGCGGACAACCAACCCGCCACCGGCAACCTTTCCACCTACCTACCTCTACAGCCTGGAGCAAGCATTAAAGGCCAATTTTCTTCCAAGGGGAAAATAATGAAAGACCTAATGCAGAACCATGCCGCTAACTGAGTAATCACTTCCTTAACTGGTTCAGACTGATGACAAGTGGGACCAGTCCTGACCCGTCAGGATCGATGCATTGCCTGCTACACTCAAGTTCAGCCATCCTGCAATTTCCCCAGCAGTATCACCCGACTATGACCCATCGCATTCTTGACCTTCTTCGTCATGGCCAACCCCAAGAAACCGTTACCGTTAAAGGGTGGGTCCGCACCAAACGGGAACAGAAGGAATTTAGTTTTTTAGAAGTCAATGATGGGTCCTCCCTGGCAGGATTACAGGTCGTGGTCAACCAGGATGTTCCCGGTTATGCCGAAACCCTGAAGCGAATCAATACGGGGGCTTCGGTGGAGATTTCCGGCACCCTGGTGGAGTCTCCGGCTAAGGGCCAGCGGATTGAGTTAAGCGCAGATGCGATCGCGGTTTATGGTGAAGCCGATCCAGAGACCTATCCCCTGCAGAAAAAACGACACTCCTTCGAGTTCTTGCGCACGATTGGGCATTTAAGAGGCCGCACCAATACCCTGGGGGCTGTTTTCCGGGTGCGCAATGCTTGCGCAATGGCCATTCATCAATTTTTCCAGGAACGAGGCTTTCTCTGGGTACATACACCCATCATCAGTGCTAGCGACTGCGAGGGAGCTGGTGAAATGCTGACCGTCACCAGTTTTGATCTGAACAACCTGCCCCGCACAAAAGACAGCCAACAGGTAGACTTCAACCAGGATTTCTTCGGCCGACAGGCATTCCTGACAGTTAGCGGTCAGTTGGAAGCGGAAATCATGGCCTTAGCTTTCAGTAATGTTTACACCTTTGGTCCTACCTTCCGGGCCGAGAATTCCAACACCTCCCGTCATCTGGCTGAATTCTGGATGGTGGAACCGGAAATGGCTTTCTGTGACCTGGAAGGCGACATGGATCTGGCCGAAGCTTTTTTGAAGCATCTCTTCCAATCCGTCCTGACAAGATGTCCGGAGGATATGGAGTTCTTTAACCAGCGGATTGACAACACTGTTCTGGCCACAGCAGAAAGCATTATCCAGCAAGAGTTTGCCCGGGTGACCTACACAGAAGCGATCGCCCTCCTGGAAAAGGCCAGCAAAACCTTTGAGTACCCAGTCGAATGGGGCCTGGATTTACAATCAGAACACGAGCGCTATCTGGCCGAAGAATACTTTAAGCGCCCCGTTATTGTCACCGATTATCCAGCTAAGATTAAAGCCTTTTACATGCGGTTGAATGACGACCAACAAACTGTTGCAGCCATGGATATTCTGGTGCCCAAGATTGGCGAGATTATTGGTGGTTCCCAACGGGAAGAGCGGCTAGATGTTCTGGAACAGCGGATTCAGGCAACTGGCCTCGATCCGGATCCCTACTGGTGGTATTTGGATTTACGCCGCTTTGGCACCGTTCCCCACGCTGGTTTTGGCTTGGGCTTCGAGCGCTTGGTCCAGTTCATGACCGGTATGGGCAACATCCGAGATGTCATCCCCTTTCCCCGTGCTCCCCAGGAAATCGAATTTTAGGCTGCTATCCCTTTCCCTCAGGTTTTCATCTCTTTTTCTATCGAGGTTAAGCTAAGCCCTCACTGGTAATTGCTATAGCAATCCTAAATGACTGGTGAACGACTGGATGGTGAAAGGGCTTTGTGAGAAGGATTTCCTGTGGAAACCTTTCACAATCCTGATCGGATCGCTATATAGCTCTAAGTAACTGTTACCTGGAGCTGTGCTGATTTCTGGTGTATTAGGATAGATAAAAAAGGCGTATCCTCCTGGATGAAATCAAAACGACCAGCACAGGAAATACACCATGACCCGAGATAATGTGGTTTCACTCAAAACACCAAAGTAAAACGAGACCTGCAATGATGCGTTGACAGAGCCAGTACGTCGTGGAGCACGGCCAATCATCGCGCAAGCCGTGGAAGCAGAATTGGTAGAGTTTTTAGACCAGCTCAATTTGGCAGTCGTCGCCAATCATAAACCGAAAAGCCTTCGGGCGTTGAGTTGCGGGTGTAAGATGGGCTCTTTGCCCAATCACACTATCCACAATTCGCTGGTGGATGCCAGTTACCCTGGCCCCCTGGAGAATCACACTATGCTCCAGATCCACGTCAACCAGAGTAACCTGGTCAGCAATACTGCTGTAAGGTCCAATAAAACAGTTTTCCAGATAGCAGTTGCTACCAATTACCACTGGTCCTCTAACAGTACAGTTGATTAGGCGTGACCCTTCTCCTAACTGTACCCGGCCAGAGATGTGACTGTTGTCATCGACTTCACCAGCAATGGTTGATTTCAGGCAAGTGTCCAGAACTATCTGGTTGGCTTCCAACAAGTCATCCTTTTTTCCCGTATCCAACCACCATCCCTCAATTTGTCTGGCTTCGACCTGCTTTTGGTGATTGATCAAATCCTGGATAGCATCAGTAATTTCCAGTTCACCTCTGGCAGAGGGTTGAATTTGGTCGATCGCCTGGTGAATCGTACTGGAGAAAAAGTAGATGCCAACCAATGCCAAATTGGACGGAGGAACCTTTGGCTTTTCTACGAGATGTAAGACTCGGCCTTCGGCATCAACCTGAGCGACTCCAAAGGCAGAGGGATTATTGACTGGCCGCAGTAGAATCAAGGCATCCATATACTGATCTTTGAACGCGTCCAGGAATTCCCGCAATGGATGCTGAATCAGGTTATCTCCCAGATACATTACAAAGGGAGTATCCCCCAAGAAGGGCCGGGCCACTTTGACCGCGTGGGCTAGACCAGCCGGTTTGTCCTGAAGAATATAGGTAATATTGGCTCCGAACTGCTCGCCATTGCCCGTTTGCGCTTTGATTTCTTCCCCGGTTTCGGGGCTGATGACGATACCAATATCGGTAATACCAGCCGCCACAATTGCTTCTATCCCGTACCAGAGGATCGGTTTATTGGCCACGGGTACTAACTGTTTCGCTCCGGTATAGGTTAGAGGGCGCAGGCGGGTGCCCTTTCCACCACTCAGAATTAGTGCTTTCATAAGAACAAGTATATTAATTGAACGGGTTTACACAGGAAGGGGCCATCTAAGAAGGGTCACTTAATTAGGGGAACACATCTGCCTCCTTGAAAGATTTCCCAGCCTGATCTTTGGCTGAAAGAATCGGGTTGGTTGTCAATGGCCAGGCGATTGACAAGTCAGGATCATTCCAGAGAATGCAACGTTCATGTTGGGGAGCATAGTAATCAGTCGTCTTATATAGAACTTCGGCATAGTCTGAGGTCACTAGAAACCCATGGGCAAAGCCGTTTGGGATCCAGAGCATCTGCTTGTTTTCAGCACTCAAACGGTGTCCCACCCATTGACCAAAGGTCGGTGAGTGTTTCCGGATATCAACCGCAACATCAAAAATGGAGCCTGCGATCGCCCGCACTAGCTTTCCCTGCCCCTGTTGAATCTGATAGTGGAGACCCCGCAGGACGTTCTGACAAGACCGGGAGTGGTTATCCTGGACAAATCTGGCTAACACACCCGTTTTGTCGATAAAAATTTGCTCATTAAAACTTTCAAAAAAAAAGCCCCGCTCATCCTCAAATACCTGGGGTTCAAGAATTAGGACATCTGGGATCTCTGTTGGTAGGACTTTCATTTTTAAGCTCTCGGTGAGATCTGGACACGCCACTCATGGGAAAACCCATCAGTATTCAGATCGTAAAACCCCAACGAATCCTTTCCGCTGGGGCTTTTGTAATCAAGGCTGCTTACTACTTATAGCTTTGGCTCAGGTGAGATTGCTAGTGACTGGGCAAAAGCTTTACTAAAAATAAACAGTGCTACCAACTGACTGTGTCGTCCGAGCAGCCGTATGTAATCTAGCAGGACTCCTAGAACTGGGAATTTTAGGAATTTCTAAGGATGTTTAGATTATTCTTTTAGTCTCCCAGTTTACAGTCAATCCTAGGGTAGGACAGGCTAAGATGAATTCGGAAAAATAGTTCTCTTGAATTACATCTCTGATGACACCTACCCTCCAGTCTCCTCTAACGAATGACCAGACCACCGTCTGGATTCGGGGGCTGTTGTCCATTGCTTGGGCAGATGGACATTTAGATCGTGAGGAGCAGCAATTAATTTCAAACTTGACTCATCAAGATCTAGCGGAAAGCGACATCAGTACTTCTCTGGAGCCAATTTCACCGGATGAGCTAGCTGCTGCCATCGGCCACGACCCCAAACTAGCGGAAAACTTTTTGCGAATGGCCGTAATGGTTGCCCTAGCCGACGGAGCCTATTCATTTTGTGAAGATGAAGTTCTCTATCAATTTAGTCTGGCCTTGGGGTTGGACACCAATATCTTAAAAGTCTTGCGGTCAACCCTGACCCAGCCAGAAGAATTGGTTGCGGCAGTTGAATCCCCCCTAAACTCTGGGATTGGTTCTGCCTTAAACGCTCCCCCTGATCTGGATGACCACTTGGACGTACTCAGTCCGGTCAGAGAGTGGCTGGACAAGATGGAGATTCATGATCCGAAGGTGGCTCACCTGTTATGTCGGTTAATCCCTCCCCAATGCCCATTTGAGCGGGACATCAGTGTGTTTGGTCATAAAGTGGCTCATATCCCACCGTTATGTAAGTTAAATCCCTTATATGAACAGTTGATTGGGCTGCGTTTTCGGGCGCTATGCTTTCTGGCCGATCAGTGTGGGGAGGATATCTCTTCCTATTGCTAATTTCGCCCACTGATTAGCGCAACAAATCGGCGATCTTGGCGAAGTCCGTCGAAGTCAGAGTTCACTCTGGCAATTTCACGATACTCATCTGGAGAAAGGGCAACAGCCTGCCGAAGGTTTTCCACTGCCAGATCAACATTCCCCTGGAGGGCGTAGCAGCAGGCTTTGTTGTAAAGAATATGGGGATCTTCGGGTTTCAGGCGGAGTGCCTGGTTGTAACTGGCGATCGCGGCTTCCAGATGCCCCAGGTGATAGAGGGCGTTGCCGCGATTAGTCCAGGCTTCTTCAAAATTGGGGTTAAATTCCAGCGCTTTATCATAACAAATGACCACTTTTTCAAGTTGGCCGAGTTGCCGCAATACCAGCGCTCGATTGTACCAAGCCCAATGGTAGTCGGGCTTAAATTCAAGTGCCCGGTCATAGCTATCGATCGCTTCCTGGTGCCGACCCAGGTTACGGAGAGAAATCCCCCGGTTATACCAGGCCCAATAGTAATCCGGTCTGTAGTGAATCGCCTGGTCGTAACTGGCAATTGCTTCCTCGTAGCGCTGCAAGTCATCTAAAGCGCTGCCCCGATTGTTCCAGGCTTCAGAAAAGCCCGGTTCATAGGCTAAAGCCTGGTCATAACAGTCAATTGCTGATTCATATCGCCCCAGATGATAAAAGGCGTTGCCCTGGTTGTACCAGGCATCTGGATAATCTGGCTGGAGTTCCAGAGCCCGACTGTAGCTGGCAATAGCAGCCAGATAGTTCATCTGCTTGCTAAGAAACAGTCCCTTTTGGAACAAAAAGATTACTTCTATGTTTTCAGCGGCGCTCATGGCTCTGCTCACTTTGTGATCATCCTGATATTCAGAATTCCCAGGATGCTAGTTGGAGCAACAGATCTCAGGGGGATTGTGGCGAGAGA
>CAZBTL010000007.1:9104-38844 GCA_964494755.1 uncultured bacterium
GAATTCCCAGGATGCTAGTTGGAGCAACAGATCTCAGGGGGATTGTGGCGAGAGATGTGTGAGTAGCGAGTAGGGAGATGGGGTGGCATGGGTCGGGTGCCGGAGATCAGCAACCCTGAACCCAAAACCGCAAACCTGACTGCTGATAGCCAGAAGTCAACCGGTGTCGTCAGTCTTGGAGGGAATTGTTGGTTTGGCGCAAAACTGGCCAGTGGCGGATCAACTCAGCCAGGGGCAGGGCATGGGCGATCGCCCCTCGGGGGGCATGGGGAGAGTTGCCATCAAAGAGTTCGGAAATGCCACCCAAGCAAACCTGCTCCTGAAAGTGTTGCAGGAGAGGGGTGATGGAGAACGGCAATGGGATATTTTGGGGACCCCAATACCGTTGCCAGGAGCGGACAAAAGGGCCCAGCAACCAGGCCCAGACAGTTCCCTGATGAGCTGCGCGATCGCGCTGTCGGGGATTGCCCGCATACTGCCCCACGTAAGCTGGATCGGCAGGGTCGAGACTGCGTAATCCGTAGGGGGTAAGCAGGCGATCGCGGGCAACTTGTAAAACTTGACGAGCCTGGTGGTCGCTAAAGGCACAATGATGCAGGGATAGAGCTAATACAGCATTTGGCCGGATGGTGGCATTGAAGCGATCGTCGGGTTCGATACAGTCATACAGATACCCTTGCTGAGGATTCCAGAACTTTTGCAACGACGCTTTGACCTGTTCTGCCTGCTGGGTATACCGGTAGGCCTGTTTAGACAAACTCGTAGGGTTAAGGGGTGACGTTGCCTGTTGACTCAAATAAGTTGCCCAATTGCTGGCCCAGCAGAGGGCTGAATACCAAAGCGCATTAATCTCAATCGGTTTGCCGGTCCGGGGGGTGATAGATCGTCCGTCTACTTGGCTATCCATCCAGGTCAGGGCTGCACTGTCGTCATCCCAGGTAACCAGTCCATCGGAGGCATCGACACGAATGTTGTAACGAGTACCAGCCGTAAATGCTTTATAGATCTGTTTCACCACCTCATATTGCTGATGCAAAAAATCCCAATCCTGACTGGCTTTCAGGTAAAGACCGAGGGTTTCAATCCACCAGAGGGCACAGTCCACGCTGGGTAAGTCAGGATATTGGTAACTGTCAGGGAAGGTAGACGGGATCAGGCCTTGCTGGCAAAGTCGGCCCAACTGTTCCAGCAAGGTGCGGGCCAGATCCAACCGGCCGGTGGTCAAACAAAGGCCCGGAATGCATAGGAGCGTGTCGCGATTGCGGCGGCCAAACCAGTGATAGCCAGCCAGAATACAGGGTTCATGGGTTGGAAAGCGATAGGTAATGAAGCGATCGCTGGCCTTGAGCAATTGCTCCAGCAGTGGATCGAGGGGCTGTAATGCCCTGATCGGAGTCTCCTGGTCTGGGTTGGATATGGGCGATAGCCGCTGCTGTAGCCGTTGCCGCTCGGTTAGGACAAGCTGATCAAAGGTAGAATCACTCAAGTCTGGCAACGGTTGGTTTGGCAAACAGACCAGGGCGTCCAGGGTAAGGCAGTCGCCCGGTTGCAATCGAACACTGAGATAGCCCGGACTGTACAAATCTTCCAGGCAATCCAGCCCACGACCGGCTTCTTCTGGATAGTAATAGCTCCAGTACCAAACCCCTTCTGGCTGATAATGGCCGCATGTCCAACGCAGTAGCCAGGCTGTGCCAGGGGTTCCCACCTGGATCGCTTGCAGATAAAGCTGGTTGAAGCCAATGAGTTGGGAAAAGCTCAGGTCGGGGCTTTCTTTTTGATAGTCGTGGTAGCTGCGATCGCCAATAAAGGGACGCAGGCGAAGGATTGCGTCTGCCGATCCGGTATAGGCATATTTCACCAACACACGGTTCCAGACAGGAACAGATGCGCAGGTGGGAGACACAACAGCCCTGTCCTCATCCAGGGGAACATGGGGCATGACCAACTGGCGACTCAGTTGCCAGTCAGATTCTTGGGCCCAGATCCAAGTTGGCACAGGTTCGGTCGTAAAGGACTGGAGAAACTGATAACCGCAGGGATCAACCTTTTTGCCAGTCCAGAAGTTGGTGCCCAATGACACAATCTGGCCCCCAACTTCCAGGCTGGCTTCCAGGTGAGACAGTAATAACGTACGACGACCGGGGGGCTCTAAGGCTGCAATCAGCCACCCGTGATAAATCCGGGTCCGAGCATCACAGACGGTGCCGCTGGCAAAACTGCCTGAACCATTGGTCAATAACCACTCGCGCGTATCTAGATCTTTCATCCAATTTTTTAGGGCTTAGTCAAAATCGTTATGAGTATGATATGTTTGTTACAGTTTGTAAGTGATGCGGTTATTCGCTCCACGGCTTCGTGCCGACTTAATACTTGCAGCCTTGGTTGCGATGATTACGGTTGAAATGAAGCGCATATTTTGAAGGCGCATATATTGACTAGGAGGCTCTCATCTCATGACTCTAGAAGGATGCTTGCGCGTTGGGCAGCCCGCCCCCGACTTCACAGCAACTGCTGTTGTCGATCAGGAATTTAAGACCATTAAACTGTCTGACTACCGTGGCAAGTATGTCGTTCTGTTCTTCTATCCTCTCGACTTTACCTTTGTTTGCCCCACCGAGATTACTGCATTCAGCGATCGCTACGAAGAATTTAAGAGCCTGAACACTGAAGTGCTAGGGGTGTCGGTAGATAGTGTCTTCTCTCACCTGGCCTGGATCCAAACCGACCGTAAGGCTGGTGGTGTGGGTGACCTGAACTATCCGCTGGTGGCCGATATCAAGAAAGAGATCAGCTCAGCTTATAACGTCCTGGTTCCCGAAGAAGGCATCGCTTTGCGGGGTTTGTTCATCCTTGACAAGGATGGGGTGATCCAGCATGCCACCATCAACAACTTAGCCTTTGGTCGCAGTGTAGATGAAACGCTACGCACCCTACAGGCAATTCAGTACGTTCAGTCCCACCCGGATGAAGTCTGTCCGGCTGGCTGGAAGCCCGGTGACAAGACCATGAATCCGGATCCTGTGAAGTCGAAGGACTACTTCGCGGCGGTTTAATCAAACTGTAGTCCCAGTTGGTGAGTCGTGTCAGGAGAGGATAGTAATTCTATCCTCTCCTGCTTGTTTTTTCGGAAAAAGCGGCTCTGGATCCTTCCTGGCATCAGCCGGAAATGTGCCAAAATTTCGAGGGGAGTTACTGAAACCAACTAGCGCAACTAATGTAAGCCAATTGTCTGTAGACCAATTGTCGAGCGATACAGGCTGGATCCGGAACTTGGCAATGCTTCCCATTTATCCTTTCAGAGAACCATCCGCATGTTGTTACACCTGAGCACCTGGCAAGAAGTAGAAACCTATTTGCGAACCTCTCAGGGCATCATTTTCCCGATTGGTTCAACCGAGCAACATGGTCCCACTGGCCTGATTGGCACCGATGCTATCTGTGCTGAAGCGATCGCCCGTGGTGTGGGTGAAGCAACCCAGGCACTGGTTGGTCCTACCATTAATGTAGGCATGGCCTTGCACCACACCGCCTTTCCGGGCAGTATCAGTCTGCGTCCCAGTACGTTGATTTTACTAATCCGTGACTATGTCACCAGTTTGAGTCGGGCCGGATTTAGCCGTTTTTTCTTCATCAACGGGCATGGCGGCAATGTGGCCACACTGCGGGCGGCTTTTTCTGAAGTTTATGCCACTCTGGCAGACCTGAACCTGCCCAATGCCGATCAGGTCCGTTGTCAGGTCAATAATTGGTACATGGGTAGTGCGGTCTATAAGCTAGCCAAGGAATTGTATGGTGATCAGGAAGGATCCCACGCTACCCCCAGTGAGGTAGCGGTGACCCAGTTTATTTATCCCGAAGCGATTAAGCGGGCGGCCCTGAGTCCCAACGTTTCGCAGGAACATAAGATCTACGGCGCAGTTGACTTTCGTCGGCGCTATCCAGATGGACGCATGGGATCTAATCCGGCCCTGGCCACCCCAGAGCACGGTCAACGGTTTTACGAAGCATCGGTCAAGGAATTAAGCAACGCTTATCTGGAATTCCTCAATGCAGATTAGATGCGAACAATTAGTCGTGGCGAAAACGAGCAGCTTGGGCGCCTAAATTGGGCTTTGTTCCCTAGGCTGAGAAACCTTTGACCAGGCTGCCCCGTCTTTATGCCAGTGGAGGATCATCCAGTTCTTGGCAGAGTTTGGACGGAATTGGGTAAACTACTTTGAAGGTTATAGTGGTATCGTTTACCTCCTGTTAACTATTCTTTCTGAGAACCATTTCTTTGCGGACCTAATCATGACTTCTCGGTTCCTGTCTCTGCGGCCCTTCAGCCCAGGCATGCTGGTTTCTCTTGGTTGCGCGATCGCCCTTGGGGTGGAGGGCGTTGGTAGTTTATCAGTGCTTTGGTCCAAGCAAGCGATCGCCCAGCCTGCTGCCAATCAGGCCGATTCGGTCAGTCGAGCGATGACCTTGCGCTCCGATGTCCAGGAGGCTAATTCCAAAACTGGTGTGGTGACGGCACGGGGTAATGTCCAGATCAATTACCCGGCTCGTCAGATCCAGGCAACCTCAGCTCAGGCCCAATATTTCAGCAAGGAACGGCGAATTGTCCTCAGCGGAGACGTTTATGTCTTACAGGAAGGAAATAGCATGCGGGCTGAAACCGTCACCTATCTGATCGATGAGGGACGCTTTGTGGCTCTGCCCATGTCTCCTAAACAAGTCGAGTCCATCTACCTGGTGCCCGAGAATAACCCAGCAGCACCGACGCCATCTCCCTCTCCATCCCCTTCCCTGTTTAGCCCGATGCCGGAGTTTTCTGCACCCTCTAATGAGAGTCCTTCTATACCTGCCGCACCGTGATCACATCATTTGGTAAGATTTTGCCAATCAACTCTCAGTCTGCAGCGTCCAGGAGTGGGCTTTTGAAGATTGCGTTAGAGAATATTCATAAGTCCTACGGACCTCGGACCATTGTTAGCCGAGTCAACGTCTCTGTTTCTCAAGGTGAAATCGTTGGTCTGCTTGGACCCAACGGGGCAGGCAAGACCACAACCTTCTATATCGCCACTGGCTTAGAAAAGCCGAATCAAGGACGAGTTTGGCTGAACGATCAGGAGATCACTTCCCTGGCTATTCAGAAACGAGCCCGTTTGGGCATTGGCTACCTGCCGCAAGAAGCCAGTGTTTTCCGACACCTGACGGTGAAGCAAAATATTCTTCTGGTCATGGAACAAACTGGAGTTCCCCGCCGTGAGTGGAATAAGCGTTTATATCATCTGCTAAAAGAATTTCGCCTGGAAAAGGTGGCCAACACGTTGGGTATTCAAATCTCCGGTGGTGAACGACGACGAACAGAAATTGCTCGTGCTCTTGCTTCCGGACCCAACGGACCCAAGTTTCTCTTGTTAGATGAACCCTTTGCCGGAGTTGACCCCATCGCTGTGGCAGAGATTCAAGAAATTGTGGCCCAGTTGCGCGATCGCCAAATGGGGATTTTGATTACCGACCATAACGTGCGGGAAACCCTTGCCATTACCGATCGCTCCTACATCATGCGAGATGGTCAGATCCTGGCCTCTGGTAGTTCCGAAGAGCTTTATAATAACCCTCTTGTCCGGCAATACTACCTTGGCGACAACTTTCAGCCGTAATTAGCGGTTCAGTTTTATGACCTCAGGTCTTCCCCTGCCACAGCAGAAATCTTTTAATCTTTTCTCCTGGCTACCCTTTGGCTCCGTGATGGATCGCTACATCATCCGTGAGTTGTTCATGCCTTTTCTGTTTGGGGTAGGCGCTTTTTCGTCAATTGGCGTTGCTGTTGGCGTCTTGTTTGAACTGGTTCGCCGAATTACAGAAGCCGGGCTGCCCCTCAGCGTTGCCTTGCAAGTCTTCCTGCTGAAGCTGCCTTATTTCGTCAGTCTGGCTTTCCCAATGTCCATTTTGCTAGCCTGCCTGATGGTTTATGGTCGATTGTCCAGCGACAGTGAGTTGATCGCCCTACGCAGTTCTGGCATCAGTGTTTATCGAATTGTTGTGCCAGCGCTGATTCTAAGTCTGATTGTGACGGGCATTACTTTTGTGTTTAACGAGGCTGTTGTTCCAGCCGCCAACTATCAGGCTGGCCAAACGCTGAATCAGGCTTTAAAGCGAAATCGGCCCGGCTTTCGGGACAGAAATATTGTCTATCAGGAATATCGCAAGGAAGTAGACGAGGATGGTGACAAACAAAACCGTTTGACTCGCATTTTTTACGCCAGCGAGTTTAATGGCAAAGAAATGGAAGGTCTGACGATCCTAGACTTTTCCAGGCAGGGGTTAAATCAAATTGTGGCCTCAGAGAAAGCTAGCTGGAATGAGGACCAGAAAACCTGGGACTTTTACAATGGCACGATTTATCTAGTCGCCCCTGATGGTTCGTACCGAAATATTCTGCGGTTTGACCATCAGCAATTGCAACTTCCCAGAACACCTCTGGATGTTGCCCGCACCACTCGCGATGATACGGAAATGAACATTGCTGAACTAGGGCGGGAAATTAAACTGGTCGAACAGACTGGCAACACGAAAAAAATGCGACGACTGATTGTTCGACGGGAACAAAAGTATGCCTTTCCGTTTGCCTGTCTCCTGTTTGGGTTAATTGGCTCTAGCTTGGGAATTCGCCCCCAACGTTCTGGACGGCGGGCTACCGGCTTTGGCTTGAGCCTGATCATCATCATGGTTTATTACATTTTGATCAGTGTGTGCGAAGCCCTTTACAACCTGGACTTTTTGTCGGCAGGTCTGGCCGCATGGCTACCCAACATCATCGGCTTTCTAGCCGGGTTATTTCTCCTCAATCGACTGAATCGTTAATGAATCAGTAGTACGTTTAGCGTTTAAGGTGAATTTCGGCTAAGCTTGCTCTAATGCAAACAGGCTTGTTTGGTTTGGTAATCGACTTAAATCAGCCGCCGGACAACCATCTTAGCCATAGCCCAAAACTCAGCCGTAACGGAGACAAGAAGCAAGAGGATGGAAGTTTACCTGATTCGGCATGGTATCGCTGCTGAACGAGGTACCTATGTCAACGATGATGAGCGCCCCCTGACTGAAGAGGGAGAAAAAAAGACTCGCCAGGTCGCTAAACGGCTGCGAACTTTAGGACTGAAGCTAGATCCAATTCTGACCAGTCCCCTGGTACGGGCCAGACAAACGGCAGAAATTCTCCTGAATGTGGGGTTTGGTCCAACGCTGCAGGTCGTTAGTTTCCTGTCTCCAAACGGTGATATTGAAGACTGGCTGGACTGGTTGGCCAACTGGCAGCGATCGCCCAATAGCGCGCTGACCCTGGTTGGCCACGAACCCGACTTAAGTAGCTGGGCAGAGATCCTGGTTTGGGGTTCGGTACAGGGAGCCTTTACCTTGAAAAAAGGTGGTGTTATCGGATTACAACTACCAGAAAGTGGCAAGCCCATTGGCAACAGTTCTCTATTCTGGTTAACCCCTCCCCGTCTACTGCTCGATTGAGCCACCCCAGCCAATAGAGATAACCCTATGCCACCTCGGATAAAAGCGAGACCTGCAAGATCGGCGAATCTGGCGAATTTGGTTGACGGATGCTGGGAGGAAGTTGCAAGATATATTGCCACCGATCGCCGTTGAAATTCGAGAACAAACTTTAGAGAGAATTCCCATCAAGGATCGGGAATGCTTTTCAAAATTAGTTGACCAGGCAATCCTCAATTTATCTTGAGGAACTGAAACTTGTGTGGGTGTCTATTTCAACCTGACTTCAAATTAATAAAGACTTCTTCGTCAAACGAAATAGGCTGTTCCAGATCGGTTCAATTCGGGATACCTGAAGGTGGTTCCTCCTCAAGCTCAACAATCTGAGGTGGTTCCCCTATACGAATTGCTTTAGGAAGCAACGGCCTATGACTTACTGTTTGAAGGTGGCAGATATGCCAGCCAGTGAGCGCCCCCGTGAACGATTGATCAGTCAGGGTTCCAAGAGCCTGGCAACGGCTGAGCTAATCGCCATCTTACTGGGAACAGGGCAAGGACCCGGCAAACTTTCTGCAGTTGGGTTGGGACAGTACCTACTACAAGAACTAGGCAAACACCAACGAGATCCGCTGTCTGTCCTACGAGATATCAGTGTGCCAGAACTGACCTGTGTACCGGGAATTGGTGAGGCAAAGGCAACCACGATTCTGGCCGCGATCGAACTAGGCAAGCGTGTGTTTCAGTCCCGGCCAGCAGATCGCACAGTGATTGATGATCCCGCTGTAGCAGCAGCAGCCCTAAGCCATGATTTAATGTGGCAATCCCAAGAGCGCTTTGCTGTCCTGTTGTTAGATGTGAAGCACCGTCTGCTGGGAACTCAAGTAATTACGATTGGAACTGCCACAGAAACCCTGGCCCATCCTCGAGAAATCTTCCGGGAAGTTCTGCGGCAATCCGCCACTCGACTCATCGTGGCCCATAACCATCCTTCCGGTAATGTCGAACCCAGTCAGGAAGACCTCACCCTGACCCGTCAACTTCTAGCCGGTGCCCAGTTTTTGGGCATTCCACTATTGGATCATTTAATTCTAGGAAATGGTAACTTCCTCAGCTTACGCCAGACAACCAACTTGTGGAATGAATGTCCACAGGATGATTAGGTCTGAGGAATAATAAACACGGGATTGCCTGTGCTACAGTAAAAACTGCGGGCGATTAGCACAGTGGTAGCGCACTTCCTTCACACGGAAGGGGTCACTGGTTCGAATCCAGTATCGCCCATCCCTTAAAACCCGCTCCTGGAGTGGGTTTTATTGTGGCTACTGAGCCACTGAGCCAATGTCCCATGCTTAATAAGCTGAAGCACTCAATTCGATTGCTACTTCACTACCTCAAATTCGGTGATGTGCCCGTCCCACAGCAAATCATATCCCTATTCAGCAACGCCAAGAACTGCTATATAATCCCTTTGTCATTCCCGCTTACGCGGGAATTCATCGCTGACGGGCTAGTGTTCTGTCAAACCCTAATTTTAAGGTGAACCCATTGGCTCGTAGTCGGCGCTTTAGCGCTGAAGCGCTGACTACAAACCCTAATTTCTAGAGTTGACGCTGCACTAGCTAGTTTGATCGGTATTCTATTGCAATGTTAATCCCTGAGTGTCTCTGGTCTCTTGCTTCAGCAACAAACAAACTGGGAGATTGATCCTAATAAATTCTCTGTAATCAAACAATTTTCTCAGATCAGGGCTGGTCTATTCAGCCATCGTCAGATGGGGTCAACCGGTTCGGAGGACTTCCCCCCTACCAATGGATTTTCTGCGGCAAAGCGTCACAGAAAATCCATTGTCCCCCTCAGTTCTGGGGGCCTAACTCTCCTTCGGACCTCGGCGTGAGCGGGTTCGGCTGAGCTCACCGTCGAAGCCTCGGTCGAACGCTGAGCTCAGGTCGAAGCCCACACCCTCCGAAAGGGATCATGTGCCTAACGCTACAGTCTTTCGCGGATTGCCCGAATTCCAGATGGCAAGCACTACTACCCCATTCGACTTCAAAACCTGACAGCATAGGAAAAACACCTGACTCATACAACCCATGACGGCAGAGCAACGCTGGCAATTCTGGATTGACCGGGGCGGCACTTTTACTGACATTGTGGCCCGCCGACCGGATGGTTCCCTCGTGGTTCATAAACTGCTGTCGGAGAATCCGGAGCGCTATCGGGATGCCTCAATTCAGGGCATTCGGGAGATTCTGGGTCTGCCAGCCGATGCAGCGATTCCGGCGGAGTACATTGCTGCGATCAAAATGGGGACGACGGTAGCTACCAATGCCCTGCTGGAACGAAAGGGCGATCGCACGGTGTTGTTGATTACCCGGGGGTTTCGGGATGCCCTGCGGATTGGCTACCAGAACCGACCGGATATCTTTGCCCGCCAGATTGTGCTGCCGGAGCTGTTGTATGAGCAGGTAATTGAAGTCGAAGAACGAATCAGTGCCAGCGGCGAAGAACTGCTGCCTGTCAACCTGGCCAGCACTCGAATCGCTCTACAGGCTGCCTACACAGATGGCATTCGGGCCTGCGCCATTGTGCTGATGCACAGCTATCGCTATCCCCAGCATGAACAACAGGTGGCGGCGATCGCTCAGGCAATTGGCTTCACCCAGATTTCCGTCTCCCATGCAGTGAGTCCACTGATGAAACTGGTCAGTCGGGGCGACACCACCACCGTTGATGCCTACCTATCTCCGATTCTGCGGCGCTATGTGGATCAGGTCGCCAGCGAACTCACCAGCCAACCCGCTCCCAAACCAGATAGTCCTAGCCGCGATCCCCTTGTCCCCTCCCCTCGCCTGCTGTTCATGCAGTCCAACGGCGGCCTCACCGATGCCCGGTTCTTCCAGGGCAAGGACAGCATCCTCTCCGGGCCAGCCGGCGGCATCGTCGGTGCGGCCCAGACCTGTCGGATGGCGGGTCTCAGCCGTATTATTAGCTTTGATATGGGGGGCACTTCCACCGACGTGGCCCACTATGACGGGGAATATGAGCGGCTGTTTGAAACCGAAATTGCTGGGGTGCGGATGCGTACCCCGATGATGTCTATCCATACGGTGGCAGCGGGGGGAGGATCCATCCTCAGCTTTGATGGGTCCCGTTATCGGGTAGGGCCGCAGTCGGCTGGCGCCAACCCCGGTCCCGCCTGTTACCGCAAAGGCGGTCCGCTGACGGTGACAGACTGTAATGTCAAGCTGGGTCGAATTCAACCGGACTTCTTCCCCAGGGTCTTTGGACCGCAGGGCAATCTGCCCTTGGATGCCGCGGTGGTGGAACAGAAATTTGCCCAACTGGCTGCGACGATTTCGGCCCAGACGGGGGACAATCGCACCCCAGAGCAAGTGGCCCAGGGATTTCTGGCGATCGCGGTGCAGAAAATGGCCAGCGCTATCAAGAAAATCTCCGTGCAGCGGGGCTACGACATTACTGAGTACACCCTGTGTTGCTTTGGCGGCGCCGGTGGCCAACATGCCTGTGCCATTGCCGACGCCCTGGGCATGCGGCAGGTGTTTCTCCATCCCTACGCCGGAGTGTTATCCGCCTATGGCATGGGCCTGGCTGACCAGCGAGTGTTACGGGAACAGGCGATCGAAGCCGAATTGCGCGAGGCGGAATTGCCCCAACTGGCCCATACCCTGGCCCAACTGGCCGCTACGGCCATCGCCGAACTGCGTCACCAGGACATCCCCGATGACCAGGTGACCGTTCTGCAAAAAGTGCATGTGCGTTACCCCGGCACCGATTCCGCCCTGATTGTGAACTTTGGCCCGGTAGCTGACATTCGAGCCCAATTTGAACAGGCCCATCGCCAGCGCTTTGGCTTTATCACCCC
This sequence comes from uncultured bacterium, assembly GCA_964494755.1. Taxonomy (GTDB): domain Bacteria; phylum Cyanobacteriota; class Cyanobacteriia; order Leptolyngbyales; family Leptolyngbyaceae; genus CAZBTL01. The sequence goes on from CAZBTL010000007.1 coordinate 20,476, forward strand.
AGAAAAGCCTTTGCTGGTAGAAGCCGTCTCAGTGGAAGCGATCGGCCAGACTAACCAGATTGAAGAACCCATCCAGAGCCGTAGCCGCACCACTCCCCCTACTGCCGTCAAAACCGTTCAGACCTATATTGCCAATTCCTGGCAGCCAACCCCCATCTTTCAACGCCAACACTTGCAACCAGGTGATGTCCTGTCTGGCCCAGCCCTGATCAGTGAAGCCACCAGCACGATTTGGGTGGAACCCCACTGGCAGGCCCAGGTCACCGATCGCAACCATATCCTGTTGCAGCGACTCGCCACTCAACCCCTGGCAAGCGCAGACTCTGATGTCGTGACCTGTCCCCCTGCCCCGAATATCCAGCCCACGTCTGTCGCCCCCGATCCCGTCTTGCTGGAAATCTTCAACCACCTATTCATGGCGATCGCGGAACAGATGGGATTTACCCTACAAAACACCAGCTACTCCGTCAACATCAAAGAACGCCTGGACTTTTCCTGCGCCATTTTCGACCAGCAGGGCCAACTGGTAGCCAACGCCCCCCATATCCCGGTCCACCTGGGATCTATGAGCGAAAGTGTACAAAGTCTGCTGCGGGAAAAGGCAGCCACCCTCAAACCGGGCGACGTTTACGTCCTCAACAATCCCTACAATGGCGGCACCCACCTGCCCGACATCACCGTCATCACTCCCGTTTTCGCCACCCCACGGCCCACCACGGCCCATGGCCCACGGCCCACGGCCCTCTTCTTCGTCGCCTCCCGTGGCCACCACGCCGATATTGGTGGCATCACCCCTGGTTCCATGCCCCCCAACAGCACAGCGATCGACCAGGAAGGGATCCTGATCGACAATTTCCAACTGGTCGATCAGGGAAAGTTTCGGGAAGCAGAACTCCTGCACTTGCTGACAGCGGGTCCCTATCCGGCGCGCAATCCAGCCCAAAATGTAGCCGATCTCAAAGCCCAGATCGCCGCCAACGAAAAGGGGGTTCAGGAGCTCCTGAAGATGGTGCAGCACTTTGGCCTGGCGACCGTCCAGGCTTACATGCAGCATGTGCAGGACAATGCCGAAGCCTCTGTGCGCCGGGTCATAGACGTGCTGAAAGATGGGCAATTCACCTACCAGATGGACGATGGCTGCCAGATTCAGGTTGCCATCACCATCGATCGCACCACTCGCAGCGCCACCCTGGACTTCACCGGCACCTCAGCCCAACAACCAACCAACTTCAATGCCCCCCTAGCGGTGTGCAAGGCAGCCGTGCTGTATGTCTTCCGGACCCTGGTGGAGGATGATATTCCCCTCAATGCTGGCTGCCTGAAGCCGCTGCGCATCATCGTCCCGCCGGGGTGTCTGCTGCATCCCCACCCTCCGGCAGCAGTCGTGGCGGGCAATGTGGAAACCTCTCAGGTAATCACGGATGCCCTCTACGGAGCCTTGGGAGTGATGGCAGCCTCCCAGGGCACAATGAATAACCTCACCTTTGGCAATGCCCGCTATCAATACTACGAAACCATTTGCGGCGGCTCTGGGGCTGGCCCCGACTTTGATGGCACCGATGCGGTCCACACCCACATGACCAACTCCCGGCTCACCGATCCGGAGGTGCTGGAGTGGCGCTTTCCGGTCTTGCTGGAACGCTTTGCCATCCGACCCAACAGCGGTGGACTGGGTCGATTTCGGGGCGGTAACGGCGTTGTGCGACGGATTCGATTCCAGCAACCAATGACGGCTGCGATTCTCTCTGGCCATCGGCAAGTGCCACCCTTCGGTTTATACGGAGGACAGCCAGGAGCAACCGGATGTAACTGGATTGAGCGCGTCGATGGCACCCTTGAGGTCCTGGATGGCAAAGCAGAAGCAACCATGCAGGCGGGGGATGTATTAGTGATCGAAACGCCCGGTGGTGGGGGATTCGGCTCCTAACTCCGGAACACTCAACTCCCCTTGGTATCGGCCATCGTCCTTTGTCGCCGGGTTTAACCCCTCTACCAACGCTTTAAAATCACCGTAAGATTTCGGATGTGAATTTAGATCTGACAGTCAACAATAGCGACATTCCAATCTCGTTGATCCCTTGAGGAACAGTATGCTAGCTCTTCAACCGTCCGCTCGCTTTTCCTCAACCCTCAGCCGCTCCTTTGCGTTGGTCAACCTGGAGAAACTGACAACCGGTGAGCGCCTGGACTTTGATGACCAGACCTATGTGATTCGGCGGGAAAACTGCTACATTGCCTATCGTAACTGGATGATGGTGGTGCCCCTGGTGGAAGTCTTTCCGCTCCAGCATAAATCGCTGGTGATTCAATGGTTAGAGCAATTCGGTTATTCGTTTAGCTAACGATGTCGCTGCGATCGCGCGGTGAGTTGTCTGTGGTCACCCAACAGCAGTGGCCAGAATCGGCGGGAAAACTGTCGGGACTCTGAGTCAGGCTGGGTCTGGTGATTCTCGACTCGGTGCTTTCATTTGACTCCGGTTCAAAGCCGCTTCTACAGCCTGCTGCTGGTCTCGCCGGGTAATCCATTGGTGATAGGTGCGGGTATGAACCGCCACCGAGTGTCCCATCATCCTTGCGGCAACGGTGTCTGGCAGGCCAAAGTGAATCGTCCGAACCGCCCAGGCATGGCGCAAATCGTAGGGCGAGAAGGGAATGCCGTAGCGGCGGAACTGGGAGGTCACCCGTTGGCCAATCCGCTGCAAGGTGGTGACGGCCAAGTCAGTTTGGATATCGGGCAGGCTGCCAGACCTCAGGCTGAACTGCTCCACCCATTCGGGATAAAACGGCCAGACCTCATGGGCACCGGTCTTGGTCGTTTCCAGAACCTGCACCGTGGCCTCCTGATCGCCCCTCTGCAGCCTGGAGTAATCGCAGAAAAACACCTCATGATTACGCAACCCATAGGTGGCCATCATGCCGTAAACAAACTGCCAGGCGGGATTGGGGATCCGCTGCCAAGCAGCCAGGATTTCCTCATCCGAAGGCAATTGGCGAGACTGGGTCAAGCTCACCCCATAACTGCCCCAAAACGACTTCACCGCGATCGGCAAATCCAGGTTGAGAAACTCGGCCAGCGCACTGAGGGCGGTGCAGCAGACCTGCCGACTGCGGGAATTCAGCTTGGTAGATTGGATAGTGGCATAGATGGCTTCCGGCAGGCTCAGGCTGGGATTGGCCTGGGCGATCGCAGCCAGCTTTCGCAGGTACGGCGCGTAGGCCCCCTCCCAGGTAGTTTTGGCAGCGGCCAGATGGCCCTGACGCCCAGGATCGGCAAAAAAATGCTGCTCAAACGCCCGGATTTTTTCTGACAACTCCATCCGATCCAGGCGTTCACCCTTGACTCCGCACAACCGATAATTGCGCCAGTCGAAGGTTTGCTGAATTAACTGCGCCGCAATCACTTTCACCTCCTGCTCCGCCTGCTTGAGGCCAGCAGAGGTAGCAGGCAACCCCAGACTGAGCCGCTGCTGATAGGGCTTCAGGCGCACGCTATCGGGTCGGGGCGGCAAGGTTCCCCGCAGGTTCAACCGGTTTCCCCGACGCTCAATCTGAAAACCCATCTGGGCCACTTTCAGACGTTGGTTCACCTGAGCAATTCGGCTATCAATTGAGTGATTAGCATCCGACATGAAGCGCTGAGAACACAATCCTTACAATTGGATTGTAAACGGACTTCTAAAAGCGAAGACATTTTACCTGAGGCCTATATCTTAATGCCTATATATCTATTAGGAAATATTGCGTTTCTGGCCGGCCCCTGAGTTCAACTGAATAGCCTGGCTGGTTAATTCATTCTAGGTATTTATTCACTACCTTAAATGTACATAAACTTTTATTGTTAAAATCAGTTAAAAACCTGAGAGCTGAGAGTTTTGTAGCCACTATGGGTCGAGTTGGGGTTCTGTTACTAAACCTGGGTGGACCGGAACAGTTAGAAGATGTTCGGCCCTTTCTTTACAATTTGTTTGCTGACCCGGAAATTATTCGGCTGCCCTTTACCTGGCTCCAGCGTCCCTTGGCCTGGTGGATTTCGACCATGCGGGCGAAGCATTCTCAAGAAAATTATCGGCTGATTGGGGGAGGATCCCCCCTACGGCGGATTACGGAAGAACAGGCATCCGCTCTGGAAACTAACCTGAAGCAGAAAGGCTGTGATGCGACGGTTTACATTGGTATGCGCTATTGGCATCCATTTACCGAAGAGGCGATCGCCCGTATCAAACGGGATCAAGTTGACCGACTAGTTATCCTGCCTCTCTATCCTCAATTTTCCATTAGCACCAGTGGTTCTAGTTTTCGGCTGCTGGAACGGATCTGGACTGAAGATGAGAGTTTGCAAAGCATCGACTACACCGTTATTCCCTCCTGGTACGACCGACCTGGCTATTTGCAGGCAATGGCCGACTTAATTGCCCAGGAGCTAGATCAATTTCCCCATCCCGATCAGGTGCATGTCTTCTTCAGTGCCCATGGGGTTCCGGTCAGCTATGTCGAGGAAGCTGGCGATCCCTATCAGCAGGAAATTGAAGAATGCACGCGTCTGATCATGAAAACCCTGAATCGTCCCAATCATTACACCTTGGCCTATCAAAGCCGGGTGGGTCCGGTTGAGTGGCTACAACCTTACACCGAAGATGCCCTGAAGGATCTGGCTGAACAGGGAGTCAAGGATTTGGTGGTGGTACCGATTAGCTTTGTCTCGGAACACATTGAGACACTGCAAGAAATTGATATGGAGTATCGGGAAATTGCCGAGGAGGAAGGAATTGAAAACTTCCACCGGGTTCCAGCCCTCAATACCCATCCGACTTTCATTAATGACCTGGCGGAAATGGTGTTGGAATCGGCCCAATCTCCTAGCCTGAAGCTGGCAGAAGTGATGCATCCAGCCAAGCGGGTCAAGATGTATCCACCAGAGCGTTGGGAATGGGGCATGACCATTTCTGCGGAGGTGTGGAATGGTCGTCTGGCCATGCTGGGCATTCTGGCTGTGCTGTTAGAACTATTTACGGGACACGGCCCTCTGCACGCGATCGGGTTGTTGTAAGGAGATTTTCAGCAGTTAATCCGGGTTTAATTTATTGGCTCTGGGGCGTCTGCGCTGTCTGGGACTAGCCTGCTGCCTGTACCAGTTGTGCCAGGCTTTGGAACTGCGAATCGCTAGCCACAGCAGCAACAAAGCAATCAATCCGCCCTGACTGGGCGCATCCAGGGCAAATAGGACCAGGGCAATACAAAGAACATCCTGCAGGAAAAGGGCCCACAGGGGAACCCGATGTAATCGGTAGGACCAACCTATTTGCACCAATTGCAAAACCAGCGCCAGTAAACCACCAACCCCGCCCAATAGCCCCACTAACCAGCCAGACAAACCGGCTAGTTCAGCCACCGCAATTCCCAAGATGGCTCCGGCAATGGGACTGAATAGCAGTTGCAAGCCCTGGATGAACCGCTGCCCAACCCGGTCTTTGGAAAGAATAACTTCGGCCAGAGACCAACTCACCAGAACCCCGACTGCGATCGGTGGCGGAATCCGAGACAAAATCGGCAGCTTCAGCCAAAGGCTATCCCCATACAATAGGAAGATCAGCAGGAGCGGCAGGGCGATCCTCATTCCAACCGCTGCTGACGCAGAAAGTACCGCAAGGAGTTCGATCATATAGCCATCCTAGCTGCACTGGCAATGGAGCTTTGTAGGGTAGGCAACGACCCGCACCCTTCAGCCCAATGCATTGGAACGGGAAAACCATCACCTACTCCATTTGTCCAACACCCGAAACGTTGCAGTTCCGAGGTGAATTCGATCAGCGACCAACCCACGGTGGTCTTGCGATTCGGTTCAGCTACTTATTCTGGAGTAGTCTTCATGTCTTGTCCAAAACAATCGTTTATTTCAAGTTCTTAGGAGCAAAAAAACTGCAACAATTTCTCTGCATGGGTTTGATCTTCTGCAACAATTGCTTTTGCATTGGTTTGATCGGATGGTGTTATGGTTGCTAGACCTATGGCTTTAAGGAAAACGGTTTGGATTTCCAGTTGTGTTCTGTCAGTTGTGCTTTCAATCGCTGGTTGCTCAGGTCCGCTCAATCAGACTGGCACATCCCAACAGGCAACTGAGACAAAAACCCTGAGAATTGGAGCGATTCCCGACCAGGATCCGGAAAAATTACAACGGTTGTACGGCAAACTGGCCCAATATCTAACTAAGGAATTGAAGGTACCGGTGGTCTATAAACCTGTGACGGACTATGCGGCGGCAGTGACGGCATTTAAGGTCGGTGATCTAGATCTGGTTTGGTTTGGTGGACTGACCGGGGTACAGGCCCAAACCCAGGTGCCGGGAGCCGATGCGATCGCCCAGCGGGATGTGGATGCGAAGTTTCGCAGCGCCTTCATTGCCAACAAGAAAAGTGGCATTGCGCCCTTTATGAACAACATGCAAGGGCTAAAAGACCTGAAAGGGCATACCTTTACCTTTGGCAGCGAGTCGTCAACGTCCGGACGGCTGATGCCCCAATATTTTCTTCAGAAAGCGGGCGTCAATCTGTCTGACTTCAAGGGTGAGGTTGGCTTTTCCAAATCCCATGATGCAACGTTGGAACTGGTGCAGGCTGGCACCTACGATGCAGGTGTCCTGAACCAGAAAGTCTGGGAAAGCCGATTGCAGGATGGCAAAGCCGACCCCGGTAAGGTGGATCTGCTGTATCTCACGCCCACCTACTACGACTATCACTGGGTGATTCATCCCAGTGTCAAACAACGCTTTGGCAACGAGTTTCCCAAAAAGGTCCAAACCGCATTTCTTAAGCTCAGTCCCGCCGTGCCGGAGCAAAAGGAAATACTGGAGTTATTTACCGCGGAAAAGTTCATTCCCACCCAAAACTCCAACTATGCTCAGATCGAACAGATTGGTCGGGAAATTGGCAAGATCAAATGATCCGACGAGCGGGAATCGGATATCAATGCCCAGGGTTACAACCGCTATTTGAACTGCGGCAGGTAACGCAACAGTTTGGCGGCCTGAACGCCCTAAGTCAGATCGATCTAAAAATTTTTCCTGGCGAATGTGTGGCTCTGATTGGTTCCAGCGGGGCAGGAAAAAGCACCCTCTTGCAGTTGTTAAATGGCACCCTGCGGCCCACAAGCGGCGAGGTCTGGGTCCTGGGGCACAATCTAGGCAACCTATCTTCCAGGCGCTTACGACAGGTGCAGCGGCAAATTGGCACGATTTACCAGCAATTGCATCTAGTGAATAACCTACGGGTAATTCATAACGTCAATGCCGGACATCTGGGTCGCTGGCCCTTTTTTAAGGCGCTTCTGTCCTTGCTGCTTCCCTTGGAGGTAGAAACCGCTGCCAAAGCCTTGACTCAAGTGGGCATTCCGGAGAAACTGTACGATCGCACCGATTGCCTGTCCGGTGGCCAGCAGCAAAGGGTCGCCCTGGCCCGGGTGCTGGTGCAGGATCCAGTGGCCATTCTGGCTGATGAACCCATTTCCAGCCTGGATCCGGAGCTGAGTCGGGAGGTGATGGATTTATTGCGCACCCTCTGTCAACAGGCGGGTCGAACCCTGGTTGTGAGTCTGCATGATGTGGCGTTTGCCCATAGTCACTGCGATCGCATCATTGGGCTGCGCCAGGGGCAGATGGTTTTTGATGCCCCCTCTTCCCAGGTTTCTCTGGAGATGCTGGCAGACCTGTATCGCTTAACTGCGTCGCTATGACCATGGTTCCAGCCCGCCCTTCGTTGCTGACACCGCCGGTTCTTTGGGGACTGGCAAGCCTGGCCGCGATCGCCCTGTCCCTGGCTGCCGCTGGCCTGTTCCAGCAGGAGTTGTTCAATCCGGGCGGGCTGCCCCAACTGGGACGGTTCTTCCGGGCCAGCCTGCAACCTGATCTGAGTCGGGAGATGCTGCAATTGACGGTGCAGGCCAGCCTGGTCACCCTAGCCTATGCGGTCTGTGGCACCTTTCTTAGCCTCCTGCTGGGTCTGCTGGGCGGAGTGGTTATGTCTGAAGTCTGGTGGCAGGCAGTTCTACCCCAGCGCCGCCAGTTGCAACCGCCGCCTATCTGGTTTGGCTTGCGGGCCTTCCTCGCAGTTCCCCGGGCCATCCACGAGGTGATCTGGGGCCTCTTTTTTCTTAACCTCTGGGGTCTGGATCCCCTGACCGCCATTTTGGCGATCGCCCTGCCCTATGGTGCGATCGTTGCCAAGGTTTTCTCCGAAATCCTGGATGAAACACCCCGCCAACCCCTGCAAGCCCTGCTCAACAGTGGTGCCCCACCCTTCAGCGCCTTTTGCTATAGCTTGCTGCCCCAGGCCTTCCTCAACCTGCTGTCCTACAGTTTCTACCGCTTTGAATGCGCCATCCGCTCGGCCGCCGTGTTGGGCATCATTGGCGCGGGTGGCCTGGGATATCAGATGCTGCTAAGTTTGCAATCGCTCCGCTACGAACAGCTCTGGACCTTCTTCTACGCCATGTTTGTGCTGAATGGGCTGGTGGACTTCAGTAGCGCCTGGTTGCGGCGGCGGTGGGGGTGTGCCAGCCGCCTGGACCTGAATGCCTCTGCCGCCCCAACAACCCGAACCATTGCCAGCAACGCCCCATCCTTCGCAGTCTACCAGCCACTCAACCAGGGCTTAGCCCTGCTGCTAGTGGGACTGATTGCCTTTTGCTTCTGGTATATTCAGCCAGATTTCAGCAAACTCTGGGCCCCCCGCACGGGGCAATTGTTGACTGACCTGTTGCACGCCTGCTGGCCACCGGACTGGAGCCAGGGCTGGCAGTTGGTGAAACTGTCGGCTGACACGGTGGCGATGTCTGTATTGGCGATCGCCCTATCGGCCACAGCCGGCCTGCTATTGGCCTTTCCCGCCGCCCACAATTTCTTCCTGCCAGGAGGACTGCTGAACCCCACTGCAGGGAAAAACGCCAGCCTATTGCCCCAGATCCTGTTTCTCCTGTCGCGGGCCATCCTATTAATGGGACGGGCCATTCCGGCTCCCATATGGGCTCTGGTCGTCCTGTTTGTCCTATTTCCAGGCATCTTACCCGGCGCGATTGCCTTGGCCCTGCACAACCTGGGCATTCTGGGCCGATTGATGGCGGAAGTGATTGAAAATCTGGATCAACGTCCCTTTCTAGCCCTCCAGACCACTGGCGCACCTGCCTCTCTAGTGTTTCTGTATGGAGTGTCGCCCCTGACAATGCCCCGCTTTCTGTCTTACAGTCTCTATCGCTGGGAAGTGTGCATGCGAGAAACGGTAATTGTGGGGCTGGTGGGCGCGGGCGGGTTGGGGCGGTTGCTGACCGAGCAACTCAGTAGTTTTGATTACCAGGGTCTGATGGCCACGTTGACCTGCTTTCTGGTGCTGACCTTTGGGGTGGACTGGGTCAGCGCCTCTGCCCGGCGATCGCTCCGGTGACGTCCCTTTTCCAATAGCAATTCCCCACTGCCACCAAAGGCCCTGGCAACAAACGCCCCTAGCCCCCTAGCAGCAGTGGGGAAACAACTAAAGCTTAAATCAGGACATTGCCTGCACCAGATAGTCAAAATAGGGTGCCGCGATAGCAGCGTCCTCCTCGCTCAGCAACTCTAAAGAAGCCGCCTTGAGACTTCGCATCGCTTCCGCCATTCCAGGCATCGGCACACCCAAAGCGTTATACATTTCCCGGGCTCCAATCACGCCAATAGACTCAATTGGTTCCTTACTGCCAGCCAACAATCCATAGGTGACCAGACGCAGATACCAACCATAGTCCCTCAGACAGAGTGCCCGTTGCTTGTCGCCGTAGGCATTGCCGCCAGGAGAAATAAAGTCCGGGCGTTTTCTCCATAACTGCTTGCTGGCTTCCTGAACAATTTTCTTTTCATTCGCGGTCAGCGTTTCCACGATTCGGGTTCGCTGCTCACCAGTTTGAAAGAACTCCTGAATGCTTTTGAGTTCACCAGCGCTGGGGTAACGCAGCTCGTCGTCGGCTTGAAGAATGACTTGGCTAATTACGCTCATATTTATCGCGGTATCTCAGGGTATCACTGATAGTTTAACGACTCAGGGGGACGGAACGATAATAGATCCCCATACCATGTCGAGCCTACCGTACCGTTCAGACTCCCAATCAAAAGTTTTGTAACACTTTAGTGGGTTGATAGCCGACTGATTGCAACGTCAGGAAGAGTCGGGCCACTAAATCCAGATCCTTATCCCCCGGAGCTTGTTCAACCCCACTGGACAGATCAATCCCATCCGGATACACCTGGGCCAGCGCCAGCAGCACATTATCCGGAGTTAGACCGCCCGCCAGAAACCAGGGACAGGGGGGTTGAAATGTCTGTAAAAGGGGCCAGTCAATGGTCTGACCCGTGCCGCCCTGAACATGGGGAACGTAGGCATCCAACAGCAGGGTATCGACCCATTGGGCATACTGCATAGCCGCATCCAGACTGACCCGATCTTTGACCCGCAGGGCTTTAATCAACTCCACGGTCGGAAGATATCGGCGGATTTGCTGGCAAGCTTCTGGCGGCTCCTCGCCGTGCAATTGCACACCAGTTAACTGACCGATCCGCACGGTCTCCACAATGGTGTCCAAACTGGCGTTCACGAAAACACCAATGCGATCGCAAATCGGTTCACCTGTCTCTGGGTGTTTCGGCAGTGCCGACACAATGGCCTGGATCTGCTCCGGCAACACAAATCGGGGTGACTGGGAAGCACAGATAAATCCCAATGCGCTGGCCCCCAGCTGAGCGATCGCTCGCCCCTGCTGCGATCGGGTAATGCCGCAAATCTTAACCCGCAAATCCGGCCTAACCATCCCTCCCGACGCTGCGCCACCCCTCGCCGGTTTCACTTCACCCGGCGGCACGGGCCCGATTTCATGTTGCAAACCGTCACATCTCCGTATCGAAATGTAAATTTATTCGTTAACTCTTCAAACAATTTCAAGGCTGCTTGCGGTTCTGCCAAACAGGCTCCCTATAATCCTAAACTAACAGTCGGGTGCTACCTTGAATCGACTGGAATCGGACATTTGGATCCATTCAAGCCGCGGACAAAGTCAGGTTCGGATTCAGGGTAGGTCAGGCTTTCGGTCTCAAAATGCACTTTAATTTCATCCTTTAGCTGTCACTTTAGGAGGTAACCCGCTTGATGTATTCAACTCTTTTAGCTGTGACCGGCGCGCAAACCACGGAGTGGTCGCTGGGCGTGGGAATTACGATGGTTGCCTGCTGCCTGTTTTCCGTTGCGATTGGCCGTTCTGCTATCCAAAAACGAGGGATAGGACCGAGTTTGCCCGTTGAGGTTCCAGCCCTGTTCGAGGGCTTTGGCTTCGCTGAATTGCTGGCAACCATGAGCTTCGGCCACATACTGGGGGCGGGAGTAATTTTGGGGTTGAGCAATGCAGGTGTCTTCTAGGGACAGCGAAACCACATCAACACCACCAAAAGCCTGGAATTGACCAAATCTGTATTCATGCCAGGCTTTTGGCTTGGCAACCTCCTGCGACTCCAGGATATCCAGAATCCATTTGCCAGGGCCAACTATCATCGCGGAGAACGGGTTCCAGGGGCACAATCCACCGAGTTGGCAGCATAAATCGGATCAGCTGCTTTTCCAATCTGGTTTTGGTCGGCTTCGCACAACACAGTCAAAACGTTAAGTTCACCCACGCTGTTGTGGGTCGCAGCAGCCATACCGACGTAGGGTTTGAGGGTGCTGCTACGGGACTCAGCATGATGGACAGCATATTGGCTATTGCCATCCACCACAATGGTGTAGAGGTAATTGTTGCTGGAAACCGCAATGCCTAACTTTTGCAAGTCATCGCTAAATTGAGAACTTTCCATCATGTAGGCCTGCTGGGCTCGATTGATTGAACCCAGGTTAATCTTGGCCTCGACCTGCTTGGACTTGCTAGCCTGATTCAGGAAGGAAGGAAGGGCGATCGCGGCCAGAACCCCACTAATAACCAGCACAACCAGCAGTTCCAGGAGTGTGAATCCTTGAGTCTTCTGACGAGCAAATGACCGGATTGATTGTAGCTGCAATAGAAGTCTCACAACGGCTTTCTCCAGGTGGCACAACGTAGACTGGTGCGGTTAACCAACCAGGCACCTCAATCACTTTCTTCTTCAGGTTTAGCCGCAACTACCAGGAAAGAACACCTGCCGATCTCCGCAAAAACACGGAAATATTGAAAGTCGTTAAAGTAATACTAGGAATTCATCAAGATTCTCCGGCAGCCTTGACAGAAGCTGGATAGTTCTCCTGACTCAGGCAGCAGAAGGGGTTGAGTCAGTGAGCACCTGGCGCAGCATCGGCCTACCAGGGACGGGACAAGGATTCTGGGCAGATGGCTAACCAGATTGTCCTCAGTAGATTGACTGAACCTGCACCAACAGACAAAGAACTCAGTCTGTCACCGTTGTTGCAGGCAGCATCTGCGCCCGATCCAGATACCAGATACAACCAATGGGGTGATAAACACGGGCAGTGATCGTCCAGTTATCTGGGACGCATCGACGAGTTCAAGTCCGCATAAAACAAGAAAAGCTGGCCAATGCCAGCCTTTCGCTTTATTTACGGCAATATAGCGATCCGATCAGGATTGTGAAAGGTTTCCGCAGGAAATCCTTCTCACAAAGCCCTTTCACCATCCAGTCGTTCACAAGTCATTTAGGATTGCTATACCAGGGACTTATTAACCCACGGCTGGTTTAAAATCGCCAACCGACACCCCCCTGCAGAGATGCAGCTGTACCGGAACTGTCACGATAACCCTGCACCGCAATGATGGCATTACCAAAGAGAACCATATTGCTGTTGGGGAACGAATAATCAATACCCGGCTGGATGGCAAGGGCAGTGCGGTTACCAACGGGAGTGGTCTTTTCTCCACTCAATGGCACCGAGGCGCCTACCCCCAGATACAAATCGGTCTGCCAATTCAGGGGAATGTCATAGGAAACCGTCGGAACAATGGCGTAGCCATTAAACAGCATGGCCTGGGCTCTGAGAGAAAGCGGAGCCCGCAGAAACTTATACCGAAAAGCCAGCAAAGCCCCTGCCCGTTGGGGTTCGTTGTCGCCGCCACTGGTTAAGCCCAAAGATCCACCAACACCCACATAACTGCCATAAGCTGCCTGGGCATTAACTGGCGCAGGATTGGCAACGACCATTCCAGCAAGGACAGTAGCCAATCCAATCGATAAAACTTTGCCACCCTGCCAACATTGAGGTGTGTTCATACGTAGAACCCCCGGCTGCAAATTATTCATTAACAGATTCCTCAGCCCTTGTACGGCAAAGGTGCGTTTCGCTATTCAATTTATCTCATGTTTCTAGAAATGCAGCATTTTCCTGAAGAGATTTATTTGCATTGTGTGAGTCAATCAAAAGGACAGTTGAGGAACAGGAACAGCTTTACCGGAATTTCTAGAGTAGTAGATGATACTAAAGGTAAAGCAACCCTATCTAGGGACTGTGTTGAACAGACAAGGTAATCATCCATGAAATTTGGGACCCGTTGGTTTTCAATTCCGACCACACTGGCGATCGCCCTGGCTGCGACTCAGGTTCTAGCGCAAATGCTGACAATTTCCCCTGGTTCGTCAACCATTCAAGTCTCTGGCACATCTGGTGGACCGAAAAGAGAAGGGGGTTGCGCTGGGAATATTGCAGCCTCTCCAAATCATCGGCTTCAAGTTGCCGAAGACAGCAATATTCGATTTTCCTTACAGGGTTCCGGTCAGCCCAGTCTGTTGATTCAAGGTAATGGCCAGGACTTCTGCGTGCCAGCGGACAGCTTTTCCGGCGGCAAAATTGAGATTCCTGGCCGCCTCAGCAAAGGCACCTACGCAATTTATGTCGGCGATCGGGCTGGCAGTTCCCACCCTTACACCCTATCCATTTCGGCCAACTAAGACTCCCATGGCCAGCCAAGTAGGTCCGGGATGACAGCACCCATCTACCTCCACTTCAGGTTTATCCTAAAGCCTCATTACCATTGGCTGCTTGTACGGCCTGATAGGTTTTGAAACCGCCACTCAGGTTGTAAGCATTAAACCCATTCAGACGCAGAGCCCGGGTGGCATAGTAGGCTCGTTGCCCCACTTGACAGTACACCCAGATATCTTGGTCTGTTGGCAAGTCAGACAGGCGATCGCGAAGTTGTGGCAGCGGAATATTGATGGCCCCAGGAACATGGGTCGTCTCAAACTCGCGATTCGCCCGAACATCCAGCAATAAACCGCCATCTCGTTTGGGCAAATCCTGCCAGTGGACTAGGGGCGCATCTCCCCGCAAAGCATTGGCCGCAATCATGCCCGCCATGTTAACCGGATCTTTAGCCGCACCAAACTGGGGCGCATAACAGAGTTCCGCTTCTTCCAAATCAAACACCGTTGCACCCATCTGTAAGGCCATTGCCAGGACATCAATCCGTTTGTCCACACCCGCTTCGCCCACAGCCTGGGCCCCCAGAATACGCCCATCTGGAACCGAAAACAGGAGTTTGATATGAATGGGTTGGGCGTTGGGATAATAGCTGACGTGGTGACCTGGATGGAGATGAACCTTGCCGTAGGACCAACCTAGACGTTGTAGCGTCTTTTCATTGACCCCGGTAGTGGCAATGGTCAAGCCAAACAACCCACAAACGGAGGTGCCCTGAACACCTCGAAACTGACTATCGCGGCCCAAAATTACGTCGGCAGCAACCCGTCCCTGTCGGTTGGCCGGCCCTGCCAGGGGAATGGATATCCCTTCCCGAGTGATAAAATCTTGCACTTCGACCACATCACCCACAGCCCAGATCTTCGGATCACTGGTCTGCATGCGGTGATTCACCCGAATACCTCCCCGCAAGCCCAGTTCCAAGCCCGCTGCTTTTGCCAATGTGGTTTCAGCTCGTACACCAATTCCCAGAATGACCAGGTCGGCCAAATAGGTTTTCCCTGCCTGGGTCTTAACGGCAATGGCCCCCTCCGGGGTGGCAACAAATTCCTGGACCGCATCCCCTAACTGCAGGTCTACTTGGTGCGATCGCAACCGCTCATGCACGGGTACAGCCATCTCCGGATCTAAGGGAGCCATCACCTGTTGAGTTGCCTCGATCAGCGTTACAGAGATACCCCGCTTCAGCAGATTCTCCGCCATCTCAAGCCCAATGAAGCCTCCGCCCACCACAAGCGCCCGTTGCACTTGATGCTGAGCAATCCACTCCCGAATGCGGCGACTATCGGGTATGGTGCGGAGGGCAAAAATGCCGGGCAGGTCAATTCCCGGTAACGGCGGTCGAATGGGGGCCGCTCCCGGAGCAAGAACCAGGGCGTCGTAGGGTTCCTGGTAAATTTCACCCGTTTTACGGTTTTGGACAGTTATTTGAGCTAGCTTGCGATCGATGCCAGTGACTTCATGCTCCAGCCTTACCTCAATATTGAACCGCTGCTGAAATAAATCTGCATTGGCAACCAATAGCTTTTTCTCGTCAGTAATCACGTCTCCGACATAGTAAGGCAGCCCACAGTTAGCAAAGGAAACGTAAGGCCCCCGCTCAAAAATAATAATCTCAGCAGACTCAGAAAGACGACGCGCTCTAGCAGCACAGGACGCTCCCCCGGCAACTCCCCCAACAATCAGCAAGCGTTTGCGACCGACCGACATAGCGCACCCTCCCCTAAGGAATCTTGATAGTTAGCAGGATCCAACTGTCTAAAATAGTAATATTCAGTCAAGGCTAATTCATTATATCGCTATATGGTAATTTAACTGGTTGATTCAAGACATCGTGTTGCCTTTGCAGGCAATTGCAAAAACTATCGATGCTCAGAGAAATTCATCCACTAAAATCCGTTTTCATCTGGAATATTCTCTTCAACCGTTGTCATAATTATGGTTAACCCTTATCCAGGAGAAATCCTGGACAAGCGAGAGCATTCCACCTGGCTTAGCGGCAAAGTGGCTGCCTGGTTATTCAGTCCGCATAGAATTGTGCTGGACTGTGCATTGCAAGTTAGAAAAAATCTATGGCTAAACCGGGTCAGTCCTCGTTTCGTCGGATGCTTCTTTCACGGATTCTTTTGTTAAGCATCCCGGTGTTGCTGACCGGAGAATATGTGGCTTTCCGCAAAGCTCGGTCAGGCTTACTGCAAACCGCCCGTCAAAACTTGACCGAAAGTGCTGTTCGCAAGGGAGAAAACATTCGAGATCTGGTTGAAGCGACCCGCGCCCACTTGCTAACAGCCAGTGCAGCATTTGCTATTCAGATCAACGATCCGGATCAAGCCCAGGAGTTTGTCAACCGGATGAATCGCTGGCTGCCCAAAGGGGTCAAGTGTGTGCAACTGGTCAACACTCAAACTGGACAGATTGATGCTAGTACCTGCGGCAAACAGCGATTAGCCCCCAATCAGAGGTTCTCCTGGCCCAATCAAACTCAGGCACTCATCGATCCGCTGACCAGTGTTCGGATTACGCCTGTCAAACCTGGCAAATTCTCCCAAGAAGACGGATTGCGACAGTTGGAACTGGTCTTTAGCGCTCCAATTTACGATCGGCTGGGCCAGGTGCACTATGCTTTGAACACTCAGGTAGCCGTGTTGCGCCAGGAAACCAGTCAACCAGGTTCCCTATCAGGCTATACCGTGGTGATTGACCAGGATGAAACCATCCTGGCCCATCCCCTCTCAGACAAAATCGGCCGCCATATTAAAGAGGAGCCGAATGCCCCCAATTTGCAAGAGATTGTTCGCAGCGCGATCGCCGGTAAGCAGGATTTTCAGCACCTGTTTTCCTTTGAAGATCGGGGCAAGGAATGGCTAGTCGGATACAATGCCATCCAAATTCCCATCACACCCACCCAAAACCGCACCTGGGTAATTCTGGCTGCAACCCCTCTGGACAATGCTCTGTATGACTTGGAGGGCATTAAGCAGGTGTTGTTCGTGCTGACCTTGGGCCTCCTGGGAGCCAACCTTCTGGCAACACTCTACATCGCTCGCGACATGGCCCGCCCAATTGAAAAACTAAGCATCTATGCCCGAAGTCTCTATACCCAGGCAGCGCCAGAATCTGCCCCTAAGAATTTTCAGATTCGCGAACTGAACCAGTTAGCCGAAGCATTAGATCGAATGGTCCAACGCCTGGAAGAGCGGGCGGAGGAATTGGAAACGGCTTGGCAGGAAGCCCAACTGGCAAACGATCTGAAAAGTGATTTTCTGGCAACCACTTCCCATGAACTGCGGACACCGCTCAACGCCATCATTGGCTGCATTCGGCTGGTCAAAGATGGCTGTTGCGACACAGAAGAAGAAGAGCTGGAATTTCTGCAGCAAGCCGATGAAGCTGCTATTCATTTGCTGAAAATCATCAATGACCTGCTGGATATTTCCAAAATCGAGGCCGGCAAGGTTGAACTCAATCTCCAATCCATCAGTATTTCAGACCTCTGTCAGCAGTGTTTGCGAATGATTCAACCGGGGGCAGAGAAAAAGCACTTGACCTTAGAGGTCGAAGTTGACCCACAAGTTACCCAGGTGCCGCTGGATGAACGACGGGTGCGCCAGATGCTAATCAATCTCCTGTCCAATGCGGTCAAGTTCACGCCGGAAGGCGGAGAAGTGAAACTGAGTGGCCGAATTGGCTATGGCAAAGAGTTAGAGCAGGAAATGCGGCCTGACCACAGTCCAATCAATGCAACGACTCCCTATCTTTGCCTGGAAGTGAGCGATACAGGTATTGGCATTCCCAAAGAACGTTGGCATTTGCTGTTTCGCCCCTTCCAGCAAATTGACTCGTCTTTCACCCGCAAGCACGAAGGAACTGGCCTAGGTTTAGCACTAACTAAGCGACTGGCAGAATTACATGGGGGAACCATATCTTTTCATTCCACACCTGGCAAAGGTAGCCAGTTTCGCATTTGGTTCCCGATCGGCAGCCTGGAAACGACCAACTTAGCCCCAGGTTCAATCGTTTAATGCTGATTGACTGACAAAAGATTTGATTTAGGTTGGTGTTGAGCAAGGCAAAACTCAACCCCAAATAGCCTAGGTGTAAGCGTAACTGTAAGAGGATCAGTAGATTGAAAACTCATGATGCCATAGGTAGATATACAGCCTCGGTCGAGATAGAGCCGCTCCACCTTCACGGTTAAGGGGTTTATCGCAGCGAGCAGACGGGTGATAATCGCCACGGCGGTCTCTTCCCACCGGACGGCATGGATCGCCAGAGTGACCCGCCGATGAGCCCGAATCACGTGCACCGTAGCGTAGGCAAAGAAGGAGGTGGTGCCTGCTTTGGCTTGAGAGCGATAGATATACAGTGCTTCCGCCTCACTCGGCTGACCGTAGTAGGGCAACAGATG